>CAZVHM010000013.1:0-36530 GCA_964627175.1 uncultured Novosphingobium sp.
CCGCGAACAGGCCGATGGCGGTGGCGAACAGCGCCTCGGAAATGCCCGGCGCCACCACGGCCAGCGAGGAATTCTGCTGCTGGCCGATCTGGAAGAACGAATTCATGATCCCCCACACCGTGCCGAACAGGCCGATGAACGGCGCGGCCGAACCCACCGTGGCCAGAAAGTTCAGCCGTTCGCCCAGCCGGTCGCTTTCCTGTTCCACCACTGAACCCATCACCGCGGCCAGCCGCTGGCGCGCGCCTTCGCGGTCCAGCCGGTGCAGGGCAAGGCTGCGGCGCCATTCGCCAAGGCCGGCGCCCACCACCTTGGCCGAAGGCACATCGCCCTGCCCGTTGGCGGCATGGAATGCTTCCATGTCCTTGGCCTGCCAGAAGCCGTCCTCATAAGTGCGGCACTGCCGCTTCACGCTGGCCATGCGCAGCGAGAACGAGACGACGATCGTCCACACCCACACGCTGGCCAGCAGCAGGCCGGCCATCACCACCTGCACCACGATATCGGCATCGAGGAACAGCTTGGTCGGGTTGAGGTGGGCCGGTGCGCCGGCGGCAAGCAGGTGAAGGCTGGTCATGGGGTTTCCGTTGCGAGAATTCGGGCAAATGCCGCGCGCCATGCGGCGGGCTGGCGTTTGGGGCGGCCATCCGGGCCAACGAAGCCGACGCGCACCCGCGCTTCGGCCAGCAGGGTTTCGCCCCGCCATGCCTGCTGGAGCATCCGGCAGGACGCGGCGCCGATCTCTTCGGCGCGGCTTTCGATCAGCACCACATCATCCAGTCGGGCCGGGGCCAGATAGCGGATCGAAAGGTCCGAGACGGCATAGGCGCCTTCGCCGCTTTCCTGCGCGGCGCGCTGATCGATTCCCAGCAAGCGCACCAGATCGCTGCGCCCCCGCTCGAACCAGCGCAGATAGTTGGCGTGATAGACCACGCCGGAAAGATCGGTGTCTTCGTAGTAGGCCCGGACCGCAAGGCGGTGGGCCGGCCCGTCAAGACAACCGGAAGGAGGAGGGGGCAGGTGCGACATCCGCGCGAAGCTTAGCCTTGGCCCGAGTCGCAGGGCAAGTGCGCGCGCGCCGAAATCGCGCCCGCCCCGGGTTTATTGCGGCAACATGGCGTAAAATTGCCGTCCGCCGAACAGGTGGACATGCAGATGCGGCACTTCCTGATGGCCGTGCTGGCCCACGTTGGCAAGCATTCGGTATCCCGGCTCGACCAGCCCGTTGTCGCGCGCCACCGTGCCCACGGCCCGCACGAAGCCGGCGATCATCGCATCGTCGGCCGTGGCGGCGAAATCGTCCCAGCTCACATAGCGGCCCTTGGGGATGACCAGGATATGCACCGGCGCTTGCGGGTTGATATCGTGGAAGGCCAGCGCAAACTCGTCTTCAAAGACTTTGCGGCACGGAATCTCGCCGCGCAGGATGCGGGCAAAGATGTTGCTGTCGTCGTAAGGGGCCTTGGGGTCGATCGGCATCAGTCGGCTTTCCTCGCGGCTTTCTCGGCAATGCCCGAAAGCCCCTCGCGGCGGTCCAGCTCGGCCAGAACTTCGGCCAGTGGCACATCCTTGGTCCCCAGCAGCACCAGCAGGTGAAACAGCAGGTCGGCGGATTCGCCCACCAGTTCGGCCCGGTCTCCGGCCAGCGCGGCGATGACCGTTTCGGTCGCCTCCTCGCCCACCTTCTGGGCGATCTTGCCCACGCCCCGGCTGTTCAGCTTGGCGACATAGGAGGTGGCCGGATCGGCATGGCGCCGGGCCGCGATGGTAGCTTCAAGCTTTGCGAGTGTATCGCTCATGCAGTGGCGATGCAGTGCCGATGCAAATCGGTCAACGGCTTTGATCAGCCGCGGGCCGGAATTCCGGCGGCACGCAGCGCGGCATGGGCTTCGGCGATGGTATGTTTGCCGAAATGGAAGATCGATGCCGCCAGAACCGCGCTGGCATGGCCCTTGAGCACGCCATCCACCATGTGCTGCAAGGTGCCCACCCCGCCCGAGGCGATCACCGGAACGGAGACGGCGTCGGCAATCGTGCGGGTCAGCTCCAGATCATAGCCGGCCTGGGTGCCATCGCCGTCCATCGAGGTGACAAGCAGTTCGCCTGCACCAAGTTTGGCAAGCTTTACAGCATGTTCCACAGCGTCGATGCCGGTTGCCTTGCGCCCGCCGTGGGTGAAGATTTCCCAATGGTCACCCTGCCGCCGCGCATCGACCGAGGCGACGATGCACTGGCTGCCCATCTTCTCGGCAATGTCGGAAACGACCTCGGGGCGCGAAACGGCGGCGCTGTTCACGGCCACCTTGTCGGCACCGGCCAGCAGCAGTGCGCGGGCATCGTCCACCGTGCGCACCCCGCCGCCCACGGTGAGCGGCATGAAGCAGACCTCGGCCGTGCGGCGAACCACATCGAGCAGCGTGCCGCGCCCTTCGTGACTGGCTGAAATATCAAGGAAACACAGCTCGTCCGCACCCGCGGCATCATAGGCGCGGGCCTGCTCCACCGGATCGCCGGCATCCTTCAGGTCCACGAAGTTCACGCCCTTGACCACGCGGCCATCGCGCACATCGAGACAGGGAATGACGCGGACGCGCACGGTCATGGTCAGGCCTTCTCCGCCATCTGGATCGCCGCGGCCAGATCCAGCCGGCCATCATACAGCGCGCGGCCGGTGATGACCCCTTCGATCCCTTCGCCGGCGTGAAGCGCGAGCATGCGGATATCATCCAGCCCCTTGACCCCGCCCGAGGCGATCACCGGAATATCCACCCGGCGCGCCAGATCGACAGTGGCATCGATGTTCACGCCCTTGAGCAGGCCATCGCGGCCGATATCGGTGAACAGCAGGCTGGCAACGCCCGCATCCTCGAACCGGCGGGCGAGATCGACCACCGAAACGTCGGAGACATCGGCCCACCCTTCGGTGGCGACCATGCCATCCCTGGCGTCGACGGCGACGACGATGCCGCCGGGGAATTCGGCTGCCATGTCCTTGACGAACTGCGGGTCTTTCAGTGCCGCGGTGCCCATGACCACGCGCGCCACGCCCAGATCGAACCAGCCTTCGACCGCCGCGCGGGTGCGGATGCCGCCGCCGAGCTGAACGTGGCCGGGGAAGGCCTTGAGGATCGATTCGACCGCCTCGCGGTTTTCCGCCCGGCCAGCGAACGAGCCATCCAGATCGACCACGTGCAGGAATTGCGAGCCGGCTTCGGCAAACAGCAGCGCCTGCGCGGCCGGATTATCGCCATAGACGGTGGCGCGGGCCATATCGCCTTCGGCCAGGCGCACGACCTGGCCGCCCTTGAGGTCGATGGCGGGAAAAACGATCATCTCTTACGGCTTCCACTCAAGAAAACGGGCAAGGAGGGCAAGGCCATAGGCCTGGCTCTTTTCGGGATGGAACTGCACGCCGACGATATTGTCGCGCGCCACGGCCGCTACAATGCCGCCGCCGTGATCGGTCATCGCGGCAATGTTGGCGCCATCTTCCGGCAGGAAGTGATAGGAATGGAGGAAATAGGCCTCGCCCGGCTCGATCAGCCCAGCGGGCGTGGCGTGCGGCGGCAGGGCCACATCGTTCCAGCCCATGTGCGGGATCTTGATGGCCGGATCGGTCGGCTCCATCAGGCGCACTTCGCCTTCGATCCAGCCGAGCCCTTCGGTGATGCCGTGTTCTACGCCCCGGCTGGCCAGCAGCTGCATGCCGACGCAGATGCCGAGGAACGGTGCGCTACCGACAAGGACGCGTTCCTCGATCGCGGCAACAAGGCCGGGGATGGCGCGCAGCCCTTCGGCGCAGGCGCGAAACGAGCCGACGCCCGGCAACACGATGCGATCGGCCGCGCGCACCACATCGGGATCGGCAGTGATCGCCACATCGGCCGCGCCAGCCGCCTTCAGGGCATTGGCCACCGAATGCAGGTTGCCGGCACCATAATCGATCAGGGCGAGGGTTTCGGCCATCACGCGCTCAGTTGCTGCCTCCGTCGATCGAACCTGCGCCAAGCAGGCCCTTGGTGCTGGGCACCGCACCGCCCTTGCGCGGGTCGAGTTCGACCGCCTGGCGCATGGCGCGGGCAAAGCCCTTGAAGATGCCTTCGCAGATATGGTGGTTGTTGGTGCCGTAGAGAAGCTCGATGTGCAGGGTAATGCCAACCGCCTGAGCGATGGACTGGAACCAATGCTCGACCAGTTCGGTATCCATTTCGCCCAGCTTTTCCTGGGTGAAACCAGCCTTCCATACCACCCATGGGCGGCCGGAAATATCCAGCGCCACGCGGGCCAGCGCCTCGTCCATCGGTGAATAGGCCTGGCCATAGCGGCCGATTCCGCCCTTGTCGCCCAGCGCCTGGGCGATGCACTGGCCGATGGCGATGGCCGAATCCTCGGTCGTGTGGTGCTGGTCCACGTGCAGGTCGCCGATGATCCGGCAGCGGATATCGATCAGCGAATGGCGCGAGAACTGTTCGATCATGTGATCGAGGAAGCCGATTCCGGTGGAAACGTCGTAAGTTCCGGTGCCATCGAGGTTCACCTCGACGTCGATATCGGTTTCGTGAGTCTTGCGAGTGATCCGGGCGGTGCGCATCGGGCCGGTCCTCCAACCATCTGTCCCTGTTACCCGCCGCCTATAGAGCGAAGGGCAAACGGTGCAAGCCGCGCATTGCCCGCTTGACCGCGAGCGCGCCCGTCGCCACTTGAATAACCATGACCGAAACGCCCGACAGCCTCATCCCCTATGACGAGATCGTTCAGGAAGCCCTGCGCGCCGTGGTTGGCCGCGTGCTTGGGCAAGTGGAGGCCGGCGGCGGCACGCTGCCGGGCAATCACCACTTCTACATCACCTTCAAGACCGGGGCGCCGGGGGTGGACATTCCCAAGCACCTGCGGGAGCGCTTCCCGGACGAGATGACCATCGTCCTGCAGAACAAGTTCTGGGATCTTCTGGTCGAGGATGACCAGTTCTCGGTTGGCTTGTCGTTCAACCAGATGCCGTCCAAGCTGGTGATTCCCTATGCCGCGATCACCGCCTTCGTCGATCCGGCGGTGGATTTCGGGCTCCAGTTCCAGGCGGCGGTCAGCGATCTGGCCCCTGAACCGCACGAGGAAGGTGAGAACGACGGATCGGAACAGGGCGATGCCCCTCGCGTTCTGAACGAAGACGGCTCCAACGTGGTTACGGTGGATTTCGGCCGCAAGAAATGATCTGAGGGAGGTTTGGCAGGCATGGCCAGGTTCCGCGAAGCCCGCAAGGCGGTGGTGAAGCCGGAGGAAGCCGTGACTGACCGAATCGCCGAACAGGCCAATGCGGCGGTGCCCGGCCCAAGTCCGATGCTCAGCCTGATGATCGCCAACATCGCCTTGCGTGGCGGCGACAAGCTGCTGCGCCATGCGGTGAAGCGGGGCCTGCTGGGCAAGGCCGGTGGCCCGGGAATAGCGACGAACCCGGCCAAGGCGCCAACCATCGCGCAAACCCTGCTGGGCACAGCCCTTACTCGCATCGCTACCCGTTCGGTCCCCGGCGCGCTGATCGTTGGCGGTGGTTTGCTGGCCAAGGCGCTGTATGATCGCAAGCATGCCCGCGATGCCGGGGAGACGGGCGAGAAGGCGGTTGAAAAGCAGCCGCGGCGCGGGCGTTCCTGAACGGCGCGCGCAAGTCCCGACTTGATTCGCAGCCCCGCCTTGCGCCAATGGCGGCTATGGCTTCCGATACACTCCACCGCCGCGGCCTGATGCTGGTCCTGTCCTCGCCCTCGGGTGCCGGCAAGACAACGATTGCGCGAAAGCTGCTTGCCGAAGATGGCGAGATCGCGATGTCGGTCTCTGTTACCACTCGTCCGATGCGCCCGGGCGAAGTGGACGGCAAGGATTACTACTTCGTCAGCCATGAGCAGTTCGACCGGATGGTCGAGGAGGGCGCCTTCTATGAATGGGCCAGCGTTTTCGGCCAGTGCTATGGCACGCCCAAGGCCCAGATCCGCGCGGGCCTGCGGGAAGGGCGCGATTTCCTGTTCGATATCGACTGGCAGGGCACCCAGCAGCTTTATCAGAAGGCAGAAGTGGATGTGGTGCGGGTGTTCATCCTGCCGCCCAGCATCGAGGAACTGCAGCGCAGGCTGGTCGGCCGCAATACCGACAGCGCCGAGGTGATCGCCGCACGCATGGCGCGCGCCCAGGCCGAGATAAGCCACTGGGACGGTTACGACTATGTGGTGGTCAACGATGATGTCGACAGTTGCTTTGGCAAGGTTCGCGAGATCCTGAACGCCGAACGGCTGAAGCGCACCCGGCAGACCGGGCTGATCGATTTCGTGCGCGAGCTGACCCGCGGCTATTGAACCGGCGCTCGCCGCCAGCACCGGAACCGGGCGGGGAGACCTTGCCGCAGGCCGTTTCGCGCGTTAGGCGCGCCCCCAATCTCCGACTATTCCAAGGATACGCCGATGACCGATCTCGCCAGCAAGATTGAAGCCGCATGGGAAGCCCGCGACGGCGTGACCCCCGCCAGCGCCGATGTGCGCGTGATCGTGGAAGAAGCGCTGGAACTGCTCGATTCCGGCGCGGCGCGCGTGGCCGAGCCTGACGGCAAGGGCGGCTGGACCGTGAACCAGTGGCTGAAGAAGGCCGTGCTGCTTTCCTTCCGCCTGGCTGACAATGGCGTGATGGAATACGGCGCCGGCGGTGCTCCGGCGTTCGACAAGGTGCCGCTCAAGTTCGAAGGCTGGGACGATGCCCGCTTCCGCGCCGCCGGCTTCCGCGTGGTGCCGGGTGCCGTGGTGCGCCGCAGTGCCCACATCGCCAAGGGCGTGGTGCTGATGCCCAGCTTCGTGAACCTGGGCGCCTATGTGGGCGAAGGCACGATGGTCGACACCTGGGCCACCGTCGGTTCGTGCGCCCAGATCGGCAAGAACGTGCATATTTCGGGCGGCGCCGGCATCGGCGGCGTGCTGGAGCCGCTGCAGGCTGGCCCGGTGATCATCGAGGACAACTGCTTCATCGGCGCCCGTTCGGAAGTGGCCGAAGGCGTGATCGTGGGCGAAGGCGCGGTGCTTTCGATGGGCGTGTTCATCGGCGCTTCGACCAAGATCGTCGACCGGGCCACCGGCGAGGTCCACATCGGCCGCGTGCCGCCCTATTCGGTGGTGGTGCCCGGTTCGCTTCCGGGCAAGCCGCTGCCCGATGGCACCCCCGGCCCGTCGCTCTACTGCGCCGTCATCGTCAAGACGGTGGACGCGCAGACCCGCAGCAAGACCGGCATCAACGAACTGCTGCGCGACTGAGCCGAGGGAACATTGGCGCTGCTCCGGCGTAGACAAAGACTGGGAAGTCTTTTCTGCCGCATCCGGAGCAGCAGCCATGAAACGCCAAGGCGAAGAAGTTCATCTCGATACGACCGAAGCCCGTTCGGGCGATACCCCGCACGTGGTGCGTTATGTGCTGATTTTCGGTTTGTTGCTTGCGATCCTGGCCCTTTCCGCGATCTGGATCACGGGCGCGGTTACCAGCCCGCAGGGCAAGCGGACGGGGGCAGTGGTCAACCAGGCCATCCCGGACAACTAGGTGTTCGGGGCTGCGGCCCTGGCCGGTCCGACCCGCGCGCTGGCAGGCCCCTTGCCGGGGCAATCATGCCGACAGCATCGCCAGCGCCGCGGCCAGTTCCGAAGGATAGCGCTTGCCGGCAAGGTCCAGCATGGTGCGGCGGGTTCCGGTATCGGCTGTTTCCGCCAGCTTGCGGACATAATCGCTGCGTGCCGCATAGATCGCCTGCACCAGCGCGCGATCATAGCCGGCTTCGCCCCGGCCCTGCGCCCGATCGGCCGCCTCAACGCCGCGCACCAGTATCCTGACTGCCCCGCCATGCTGGACTGCACATGACCAGCAGGCATCGCGCACCGCATCGGCCCGCGCATCGAGGTCAAGGCCGGTGCGTGCCTTCACGGCGGCAACCGCGGGGCGATAGTGGCTGCGTTCGATGAAGGCATGCTGGGCTTCAGCAAAGGCGGCCGGCTCGCGCGTGGCGATGGCTTTCCAGGCAGCGCTGAACGCCGGAGTGCCCGGAGCCTTGCCGAGGAATTCGCGTGACCATCGCACGCCTTCGGCGGCCATGAAGCTGGCCACCGTGCCGGTCTTGGTGGCCAACTGGTAAAGCCCATACGAAACGCCGCCGGGATCGCGCAGCCCGCTTGATACAGTCCCCGGGCCACGCCCGCCGCTTTCGTAACGTTCGGACAACTGACCAAGGCGGTGGCGCGGGGGAGGGGCTGCCGACAACGCGGTGCCGCCAGCCTGCGCCAGCACGGAGGCCAGGCCATCGAGCCCGCGGGGCGCAGGTGTGGGCGCGGATGAAGGGTGGCGAGGATCGGACGTGCTGGTCATCGATGATTCTCCATAACGGAACATATAAAGAACAGATGCCATTCGGAGCGGGCTGTAGGAAAGAGGGCTTGCCAGCGGCGCAAGCGCGTGCTTCCGCACTGGCGCATGGGCCTTCTTGCCGATCCTGCCACGCTGGCGCTGGCCTGCCTCGCGGTTGTCATCATTGGCGCGGCCAAGGGCGGGTTGAGCGGGATTGGCGCGCTGGGGACGCCGATCCTTGCGCTGGCCCTGCCGCCGGCCGTGGCGGCGGCGCTGCTCCTGCCGCTGATCATTGTGCAGGACGTTGTTTCGGTCTGGGCGTTTCGTCACACATGGGATCGCTGGGTCGTGGCGTGGATGCTGCCCGGCGCGCTGGTCGGCATCGCGCTGGCCACCGGCTATGCCGCGCTGGTTGACGAACGGATGCTGCTTCTGCTGCTGGGCCTGATCACCCTGGCCTTCGGCGCCTATCGCTTGTGGGTTGAGCGGGGCGGGCGCGTTGCCGCTGCGTCGAACTCTCCGGGGTGGGTGGGTGCCCTGTTCGGCGTTGCCACCGGGGTGACAAGCCAGGTGGCCCATGCTGGCGGCCCGCCGTTCCAGATGTGGGTCACGCCGCGCAAGCTTCCGCACGCCTGCTACATCGGTACCAATGCGGTGCTGTTCGCGATGATTAACTGGTTGAAGGTGCCCGGTTATGTAATGCTTGGCACGCTCAATCGCGAAACTCTGGCGGCGGCCGCGATGCTGATGCCGCTGGCGATTGTGAGCACCCTGGTGACGCTGCGGCTGATCCGGCGCATGGAATCGGCCCGCTTCTATACGCTGATCTATTTCCTGATGGTCTTGCTGGGCAGCAAGCTGGTGTGGGATGGATTGAGCTGACCTTGCGTGTTCAGGAGTGGGTGGCGGCAATGAACCGGAGGCGGGCAGGACAAGACGGGCCATGACGTTCCAGAAGCATTTCGAAAACCGCTCTGGGCGGGTTATCGCTGTGTTTCGCGCCATGCTGGCGTTCGTGTTCCTGATCGTCCTGGTGATCGAGCCGGCATCCAGTCCGTGGCATGTCGATGATAGCCTGCAATTGCTGGGTGGATACTTTCTGGCCAGCCTGGGGCTGATCCTGCTGGCCTGGCGCAGTTGGTGGTACGATCAGCTGCTGGCCCCGTGGACACTGGCGATGGATGCGTTGGTGTTCATCGCCGCAGTGTTCCTGACCGAGAGCTGGGACGCCGATTTCACCAGCCCGTTCCTGGCCTTCTTTGCGCTTGTGGCGCTTTCGGCCACCCTGCGGTGGAACTGGCGGGTTGCCGGCCTGACCGGGCTGGTCGTAACCGTGCTGTTCCTTGCCACCGGGCTTGGCATGATGGCTGCGGACATGACGTTTGACAGCTACCGGTTCGTGCGCCGGGCCCTTTACATGTTGGCGCTGCTGCTGGTTCTGGTGTGGTTCGGGGTGCAACGGCGCGAACCGCAGGTGCCCGCCGTCAGGTTGCCGGCCGAGGGCGACGGCGACGAGGCGGTCATGTGGCGAGCGGTTGACTATGCCCGTGAACTGACCGGGGCGGCATATGGCCTGGTTGCCTGGGCACCGGGCGAGGAACCCTGGGCCGAGGTGTGCGTCGCAGGGCCGCAGGGCCGGCACAGTCTGAGGGCAGGGCCGGAGCAACTGGCGGGATGGGACGAGGGGCGCGACCGTGCCGAATTGTTCGATATCGCGCGGAGCCGCAGCATCGCGCTGGTCGATGGCGACGTGCGGCCCAAGACAGGAGCGTTGCGGTCTCGTGTGCCGCTGGCAGACATGGTTGGCATCAGCGAAGGGCTGCGGCTGCCGTTTCGCGCTGCCAGTGGCGAGGGGATGATCCTGCTGGGCGGGATAATGGGGCCGGGGCCGGACCAGTTGAGCCTGGGCAGGGCTTTGGCGCGCGAGGTGGGCAGTGCGTTCGATCGCATGGCGGTTCGCCAGCTGGAACAGCGGGCGCTGGTTGAACGAACCCGCAGCGCGATTGCGCGCGATCTGCACGATAGCGTGGCCCAGTCTCTGGCCGGAGCCTGCTTCCGGCTGGAGGCCCTGCGCCGTGAACTGGCGCGCCAACTGGGCGCTGCCGCCGAAGGTCCTTGTGCGGAAGTGGCGAGCGTGCGCGATGCGCTGCGCCGTGAACAGGGGCATGTTCGCGGCCTGATCGATGCGCTGCGCGCCCCGCCCCCCAAGCCCAGGTCCCGCGATCTGCGCGGCGATCTCGATCAGGCGCTGGCCGATGCCGGCGGGCACTGGGGCCTTGGCGTGGCGCTGGACGCCCCCGATCCGGTGAATGTGCCCGACTGGCTCAGCCACGAAGTCCAGCAGCTCGTCCGCGAGGCAGTGGCCAATGCCGCGCGTCATGGCGAAGCGGGCCGGGTCCGCGTGCGGCTTGACCTCGCTGGCGGCAGGCTGGCGCTGCACATCCACGATGATGGCGCCGGATTTGATGCTTCGGCGCAGCAGGGCCGGCCCTGGTCGATCAGCGAACGGGTGGCCGCGATGGGTGGGGAATTTTCTGTATCGAGCCAGCCCGGCGACACGCGTCTGGCCATTATCTTATCTGCTGAATACGAGGGCTGAAGCGATGATTTCCGTGCTGCTTGCCGATGACCATGCTTTCATTCGCGCCGGGGTTGTGGCCGTGCTGAACAGCACCGAATACCGGATCGTCGCTGCGGTGAGCAATGGCCGCGAGGCGCTGGCGGCGGTGCGCGACCATGATCCCGTCGTGTGCGTGTTCGATGTGAGGATGCCCGAAATGGATGGGGTGGAGGCGCTCAAGGCTCTGCGCCGTTCCGGCGACAGCCGACCGGTGATCCTGCTGACTGCCCAGATCGACGATGCCCGCCTGCTGGATGCCATCGAGGCTGGCGTGAACGGAATCATCGGCAAGGAAGGGGCGGAAGACACTCTTGCCTCCACCATTGATGCCGTGCTGGCCGGGCGGCAGGTGGTGTCGCCCGAATTGATGGAGCGTGCCCGCGGAGAGGCCACGCGGCGCAGCACCCCCTCTCCGTTCGCCAACCTGACCCGGCGCGAAAAGACCATCGTCTCGTTGATCGCGCGAGGTTCGCGCAACCGTGACATCGCCGCGGAACTGGGGATCACCGAAGGCACGGTGAAGGTCTATCTCCACGCGCTTTACCAGAAGCTGGCGATCGAGAACCGCACAGAACTGGCTGTTCTGGCCCTGCGTCATCTCGAAGAATTGGGCTGATCCGGGCGCGGCGGGGATACCGCCGCACGGCTGGTGCGTTGAATGGGGGTGAACCGAGCCCGCCATGATCCTGCCCCTGCCGAAACCGGGCCCGGCGCTCTCTGGCCGGGCGGCGTTGCGGGTGCCCGGCGCCAGCCCCGCAGACGTATTCTTCACCATCGCCGCCTGCGAGTTGTTATGGCTCTGCATAACCGGACCATGCGGCCTCATGCTGGTTTCCGGCTCGCGCCCGATGTGTGGTGCGATTGTGGACTATGTCAGGTTTCGGCGGGAAAACGGGTATGAACTTCACGGCCGAATGCCTGTTGCTGTTTGGCGCCACTGGTGATCTTTCCCAGCGGATGTTGCTGCCCTCGCTGTGCGCGCTGGATGCCGATCATCTGGTGGCGCCGGGCCTGCGCATCGTCGGCACCGCCCGCCAGGGGCTGGGCGACGATGGCTTCCGCGCCTTTGCCCGCGATGCGCTGGAGCGTTTCCTGCCGGCCGACCGGAAGGGCGCGATCGAAGCGTTCCTCGGGCGGCTGCATTATCAACCGCTGGATGCCAATCAGACTTCCGATTTCGCCGCTCTGGCGGCCAAGGTGGGGGCGAGCGACCGGGGGCTTTCGATCTTCCTCTCCACCGCGCCGGGGCTGTTTGAACCGACCATCGCCGGCCTTGTCGCCAGCGGCCTTGCCGGAGAGAAAACCCGGATCGGCCTTGAAAAGCCGCTTGGCACAGATCTGGCCAGTAGCTGCCTGATCAACGATGCGGTTTCCGCCGCCTTCCCGGAAGAGCGCATTTTCCGGATCGATCATTATCTGGGCAAGGAAACGGTCCAGAACCTTCTGGCGCTGCGCTTTGCCAACCTGCTGTTCGAGCCGCTGTGGAATGCGGCGCATATCGATCACGTGCAGATCACCGTGGGCGAAACGGTTGGGCTGGAAGGCCGGGTAGGCTTTTACGACGAGACCGGTGCGCTGCGCGACATGGTGCAGAATCACATGCTGCAATTGCTGGCGCTGGTGGCGATGGAGCCGCCTTCCAGCTTCAACGCCACGGCGGTGCGCGATGAAAAGGTCAAGGTGCTGCGTTCGCTGCGCGCAGTGGGCGCCGACGAGACGGTGACCGGCCAGTATCGTGCCGGGGCGATCGATGGCCAGGCCGTGCCCGGCTACGATCAGGAGTTGGGCCGCGATTCCGGCACGGAAACCTTCGTGGCGATCAAGGCCCATGTCGACAACTGGCGCTGGAAAGGCGTGCCGTTCTACTTGCGGACCGGCAAGCGGCTTTACCGGCGGACAACCGAGATCGTGGTCCAGTTCCGGCCGGTGCCGCATTCGATCTTTGCCGGCCGCGGCGCCCGCACTGAGCCGAACCGGTTGGTGATCGGTATCCAGCCGGAAGAAAACATCACCCTTTCGCTCATGGCCAAGGTGCCGGGCCTGGATCGCGGCGGCATTCGTCTGCGTGAAGTGCCGCTGGATATCGCGATGGACGATGCCTTTGCCGGGCCCAAGAAGCGCATCGCCTATGAACGCCTGCTGCTCGACCTGATCGAGGGCGACCAGACCCTGTTCGTCCGCCGCGACGAGGTGGAGGCGCAGTGGGAGTGGGTCGATGCGATCCGCGAGACCTGGGCCGACCATGGCATCCGTCCGAAATCATACACTGCCGGAAGCTGGGGGCCTTCCGCCGCGATCGCGCTGGCCGGGCGCGATGGTGTCACCTGGCATGAGTGATCCGCTATGACCCTGCATCCCGTTGTCGAGCGCGTAACGGCCCGCATCATCGAGAAATCGCGCAGCGGCCGCGCCGCCTATCTCGCGCTGATGGACGAGGAGGCCGGCCGCCACGGCAACCGCGATTTCCTCCCCTGTTCGAACTTCGCGCACGGCTTTGCCGCCGCGCAGGAAGACAAGGCCGCCATTGCCACCCGGCGCGGGCCGAACATTGGCATCGTCACCGCCTACAACGACATGCTTTCGGCGCACCAGCCCTATGGCCGCTATCCCGATGCGATGAAGCTCTATGCCCGCGAAGTGGGGGCCACGGCGCAAGTGGCCGGCGGCGTTCCGGCGATGTGCGACGGGGTGACGCAGGGCCTGCCGGGGATGGAACTGTCGCTGTTCAGCCGCGATACCATTGCCTTGTCGGCCGCCGTGGCGCTGAGCCATGCCATGTTCGACGGCGTGGCCTTGCTGGGCATCTGCGACAAGATCGTGCCGGGGCTGGTGATCGGCGCGCTGCGCTTTGGCCACTTGCCGGCGATCTTCGTGCCGGGCGGGCCGATGCCTACCGGCCTTGGCAACCGCGAAAAGCAGAAGGTCCGCCAGCTCTATGCCGAGGGCAAGGCCAGCCGGGCCGACCTGCTGGAAAGCGAAAGCCGGTCATACCACGCGCCGGGCACCTGCACCTTCTATGGCACGGCCAATTCCAACCAGATGATGATGGAATTGATGGGGCTGCACATTCCGGGGGCGGCGTTCGTTCCGCCCAATACCCCGCTGCGTTCGGCGCTGACCCGCGCCGCGGTGCATCGGCTGGCCGAAATCGGCCGGAGCGGCCATGACTACCGACCGATGTGCCGGGTGGTGGATGAAAAGGCTATCGTGAATACGGCCGTGGGCCTGCTGGCTACCGGCGGGTCGACCAACCATGCCATTCACCTGCCGGCGATGGCGCGTGCGGCAGGTATCCGGTTCGATTGGCAGGATCTGGACGAATTATCCTCCGTCGTGCCGCTGATCACGCGGGTCTATCCCAATGGCGCGGGCGATGTGAACCATTTCCACGCCGCGGGCGGCATCGGTTTCGTGGTCCGCGAACTGCTGGGCGCCGGGCTGATCCATGGCGATACGCTGACCGTGGCCGCCCACGGTATGGCCGCCTATGCGCAGGAGCCGTTTCTGGATCATGAGGAGCTGGGCTGGCGGCCAGCGCCGCATGAAAGCGGCGATGATGCCATGCTGCGCCCGGTTGCCGCGCCGTTCCAGCCGGATGGTGGGATGCGGCTGGTGCAGGGCAATCTTGGCCGCGCCACGTTCAAGACTAGCGCGGTGGACCAAGCGCGCTGGACCATCGAGGCGCCGGCCCGCGTGTTCGACAGCCAGGAAGCGGTCAACGCCGCCTTCCAGGCGGGCGAACTGGATCGCGATGTCGTGGTGGTCGTGCGCTTTCAGGGGCCGCGCGCCAACGGCATGCCGGAATTGCACAAGCTGACCCCGGCGCTGGGCGTGCTGCAGGATCGCGGCTTTGCTGTTGCGCTGGTCACGGATGGCCGCATGTCGGGCGCTTCGGGCAAGGTTCCGGCGGCAATCCATGTCACGCCCGAAGCCTTGCCGGATCGCGCGGGGGCTGCCGGGCCGCTGGCCTATGTGCAGGATGGCGACCTGATCCGCCTGTGCGCGCGAACCGGCGCGCTTGAGGTGCTGGCCGATCTGTCCGGCCGCACGGCCGCGCCTGCACCCCGCAACGAGGGCGGCATGGGGCGCGAATTGTTCGCGATGTTCCGCGCCGGGGCCGACGGGGCGGAAGCCGGCGGCTCGGCCATGCTGGCGCTGGCCGGCCTGTAAGGCGGCGTGATGACCACCGAACTCGTCACGGCTGACATCGGCGGCACCCATGCCCGTTTCGCCCTTGCCTGCGTGGCGGGCGATGGGGCGATTTCGCTGGATGACCCGGTGACGCTGTCCACGCGCGACTATGCCAGTTTTGAAACAGCCTGGGCGGCTTTTGCGCGGCATGTGGACCGCGCCTTGCCGCAGGCCGCCGCCATTGCCATCGCTGGCCCGGTCAGCGGTGATATGATCCGCTTCACCAACAATCCGTGGATCATCCGGCCCGCGCTGATCCGGGATCTGTTGGCGGTGGAGCAGTTCACCCTGATCAACGATTTCGGTGCGGTCGGCCATGCGGTTGCCCGCGCGGCCGAAAGCGACTTTGCCCACATCTGCGGCCCCGAAGTGCCTTTGCCGGCCGAAGGGACGATCTCGATCCTCGGTCCCGGCACCGGGCTGGGGGTGGCATATGTCTGGCGCGGGCAGGGCAGCTATCGCGTGCAGCCGACCGAGGGCGGTCATATCGATTTCGCCCCGCTCGACCGGATCGAGGACGCGATTGTTGCCCACCTGCGTCATTGCCATGGCCGCGTCTCGGTGGAACGGGTGGTTTCGGGGCCGGCCATCGTGGACATCTATGAAGCGCTGGCAGCCTTGGAAAACCGCCCGATCCGGCAGGCCGACGATCGCACGGTCTGGGATATGGGCATCGGAGGGGCCGATCCGTTGGCGGTTGCGGCAGTGGATCGGTTCTGCCTGTCGCTTGGCGCGGTGGCCGGCGATATTGCCCTGGTCCAGGGCGCTGCGGGCGTGGTAATTGCCGGCGGATTGGGGCTGCGACTGCACAAAACCCTGCTACGATCCGGTTTCGCCAGTCGGTTCCGGGCCAAGGGGCGGTTTGAAAACCTGATGGCCGCTTTGCCGGTCAAGCTGATCACGCATCCCCAACCCGGCCTGTTCGGCGCGGCGGCGGCTTTTGCCAAGGAACACCTGTCATGAAGCAGATCGAAGCGGTGATGCGCATCGCGCCCGTTATCCCCGTGCTGGTGATCGAGGATGCGGCCCATGCCGTGCCGGTGGCCGAAGCACTGGTGGCCGGCGGGCTGAAGGTGCTGGAAGTGACCCTGCGTACTCCCGCCGCGCTGGAGGCGATCCGGCTGATGCGCGGGGTTGCGGGGACCATCGTTGGTGCCGGCACCGTGCTGAACCCCACCGACCTTGCCCGGGCCACCGATGCCGGGGCGGAATTCATCGTTTCCCCCGGCCTGACCCCAGCGCTGGGCGAAGCTGCCGTAAACAGCGGGGTTCCCTTCCTGCCGGGCACGGCCAACGCGGCCGATATCATGCTGGGCCTTGATCTGGGCCTGCATCATTTCAAGTTCTTTCCGGCTGAAACATCGGGCGGGATTCCCGCGCTCAAGGCGCTGGCCGCGCCGTTTCACATGGCAAAGTTCTGCCCCACCGGCGGGATCACCGCCGCCAGTGCGGCCAACTGGCTGGAGCTCGACCCGGTGCTCTGCGTGGGCGGCAGCTGGATGGTGCCCAAGGGGGCGCCCGATGTGGCGGCCATAGAAGCCGCTGCGCGCGAAGCGGCCACGTTTGCGCGCTAGGCGAGCACGGGCAGATGAGGAAAAAGTACGACATGAACGACCAACCCACGATCCGCAGCCTTGAGGACCGCTTGCAGGAACTGCACGTGCAGACCGCGCAGACGCCGCTGTTCAACCCGGTGTTCCAGCTGGGCCTCGAACTGTCGCGCGGGCTGGAAAGCGGGGCGCTCTCGCTCGACACGCTGGACGGGCTGGTGACCGAGCTGGAGTGCGACAGCCTGCAGGCGCGGGCCACGCGGCTGGTGCGGATGGCCGGCCCGGTCGATCCGGTCGCCAATGATGCGTCCGTGCGCACGCAACTGCATCGGACCGACGATTTCGGCGAGTTCGTGGCGCGCTGGCAGCGTCCCTTCATCCATGTGGTGTTCACCGCGCATCCCACGTTTCTCCTCTCGCGCGCCCAGGCGGGCGCGGTGGTGGATGCGGCATCCAGCGGCGATATCGCGGCGGGCACTGTGTGCATCGCGCCTCATGCCCGCGATACGATCACGCTGGATTACGAGCATGAGGAAGCGATGAAGGCGCTGGCCCATGCCCAGGCCGCGCGCGACCGGATCGTGGGTGAAGTGCTAGATGCCGCCCGCGCCAAGTGGCCCCGGCGCTGGCGCGAGGTGCGCCCGGTGCCGTTCCGCTTTGCCAGCTGGGTCGGCTATGACATGGACGGGCGGACCGATATCGGCTGGCACACTTCGATGCGCTATCGCCTGGCCGAAAAGGCCGAGCGGCTGACATCCTATGCCGATGCCCTCGCGGCCGCCGCGCCCGACATTGCGGCCCGGCTGGCCCGGGCCGGTGCGCGGGCGACGGAAATGGCCGAACTGTTCGCCGCCGATCTTTCCTCGCCAGAGGCGCTTTCGGCCGCTGCCAACACCCTGACCGCCGATCACCCGGACAAGCTGGTGAGCCTTTCGGGCGTGATCAGTGAACTGGAAGCCGAAGCCCGGCACGCGGAAGACGATATCGCCCGCACCCTGCTGGTCACGGCTTCCGCCATGCGCGCCGATGGGCTGGGCATGGGGTGGATCCACTTCCGGGTGAATTCGTCGCAGCTGCAAAACGCGATCCGCCGCCGCATCGATCCGGAAGGGCGGCTTGATCTGGCCAGTCAGGCCGCACTGGTCCGCATGCGGGAAATGCTGGCCGAAGCAAAGCCGCTTCGCACCAACTTCGCGGCGCTGGCAATCGAGAACAGCACCGCCATCCGCCAGTTCCTGGCCATGACCCAGATCCTGCGCCATGTGGATGCCGATGCGCCGATCCGGATGCTGGTGGCCGAATGCGAACAGCCAACCACGATGCTGGCCGCGCTTTATTTCGCCCGGCTGTTCGGCATTGCCGACAAGGTTGACGTATCGCCCCTGTTCGAAACCGAAAGCGCGCTGGAACATGGCGGGCGGTTCCTCGATGCCCTGCTGGGCGAGGAGGCCTATCGCGATTACGCCCGCGTTCGCGGCCGGGTTTCGATCCAGTGCGGGTTTTCCGACGCCGGCCGTTTCGTCGGCCAGATCCCGGCGGCGCTGGCGATAGAGCGGCTGCATGGCCGGCTGGCCGAAGCGATGAGCGCCAATGGCCTGAACGGCGTTGCCGCACTGATCTTCAACACTGGCGGGGAATCGATGGGCCGCGGCTGCCATCCTTTCGGAATCGAAGACCGGATCGGCTGGCAGATGGCTCCGTGGGCGCGGCGGCGCTTTGCCCGTTCCGGCATCCGGTTGGAACCGGAAGTCAGCTTTCAGGGCGGCGATGGCTACCTCTATTTCGGCTCGCCCGAACTGGCGCTGGCCACGCTCACCCGCTTTGCCGAACATGATCCGGCCGCAGCCGATCCGGCTGCGCTTTCCGATCCGTTCTACCGCCGCACGGATCTTAGCCTCGATTTCTATCGCGCCATTCGCCGGGTGCAGCAGAGCCATCTGGCCAGCGCCACTTATTCGCGCGCGGTGACTGCCTTTGGCCTTGGCCTGCTCAACGATACCGGCAGCCGCAAGTCGCGCCGCCAATCCGATCTTGCGGCAGACCGGCAGATGAGTCTGCGCCAGATCCGGGCGATCCCGCATAACGCCGTGCTGCAGCAACTGGGCTATCCGGTGAACGTCATCGCCGGGTTCGGCACGGCGGCCGATGGCAACATGGAAGAAATCGCCGCCCTGCTGCGCGAGAGTGAGCGCGGGCGACAACTGGTGCGGCTGGTGCGTGCCGCCAACGCCCTCGCTTCGATCAAGACCGTTTCGGCTTTCGGTGAACTGTTCAATTCGGCTTACTGGGCCAGTCGCCCCTATCGGGGGGACGAGCCGCACATTTCCGACGCTTGCCTGAGCCTGGCGGAATACCTGACGACCGATGATCGCGCGGGCGTGTTTCGCCGCCTTGCTTCGCGCCTGCGGGTCGATGCGCTCAAGCTGCATCGCTTGCTGGCCCTGATTCCCGATGAGGCGCCGCTGCCGGAACGTGAACATATCCGACGCTCGATGGGCGTGCTGCAAGCGATCCGGCTGGCGCTGTTCCAGCACATGTTCCTGCGGGCGGTGACTATCCCGGCGTTCAGCCGCGCCAACGATATCAGCCGCGAAGATGTGCTGGAAATGGTCTTCACCCTCCGGATCGATGATGCGCTGGAACAGCTGCGCCGGGCCTTCCCCACCAGTTTTCCCGGTATCAGCGATTTCTTGGTGGCCGAACCAAGCGATTATCCCGACAGCAGCGCTACCGGATATGGCGCGATCCGCACGGAATATATCGACCGGATAGAGCAAGCCTATCGGCTGTCGCTACGGGTCGGCACGGCCATCGCCAACGCCTTCGGCGCCCACGGCTGAAGCCGCGGCGCGGGAACCCGACTCCGCCCCAAAGGCTTACCCCCTTGTCGCCCCGGACCCTGACCCGATGCCGGGGCAGGGCGGGCGTTCGCAAGGGGGTATGGCCCATGAGACACCTGACGGTCATGGCCCAGCGCACCAGCCGGCCGATCAGGGTGCTCCTGCTGTTGGGCAACTGGACCGGCGGAGGGGCGGAGCGGGTCGCGGTTCATCTGATGAAGCGCCTGCCGCCGCACTGGGACGTTCACCTTGGCCTGCTGCACGCCGGCACGGCATGGCTGGAGGAACTCGATCCGGCGCGGGTTCACATGGCGCCGCAGGCCGCGCGGCGCTTCCGTTATGATCGGCCGAATACCGAACTGTTCGATTGCACGACCCTGCTGAACGGGGCCCTGCACGGCCCGCGCGCCCTGCGGCAAATGATCCGGGCGATCGCGCCCGATGTTGTGGTCAGTTTCCTCAAGGGCACGGCCATCCTCACCTGGCTGGCGCTGGCCGGCTTGCGAAAAAGGCCGGGGTGGATTGCGCGTGAAGGCAACAACATCTTCGCCACGGCCGCGCAGGAATCGCCCAATCGGCTGGTGCGGACCGTTTCCCTGGGGCTGACCGGGATGGCCTATCGCCGTGCCGATGCGGTGCTCACCAACGCGCGCATCATGGCGGCAGACCTGACCTCGCGCCTGCGGCTGGATCCGGCGCGTGTTCACACCATTCCTAATCCGGTGGATGCCCAACGGATCGCCGCCGCTGCTGCCCAGCCCTTGTCGCAGGCACCGCCGCGCCCTTTCCTGCTCGCGGTGGGCCGGCTGGAGCCGCAGAAAGATCATGAAACCCTGCTCGCCGCCTTCGCCGCCAGCGAGGCGCGCCACACACACGAACTGGTGATCCTGGGACAGGGCAGCCGCGAAGCGCAGTTGCGGGCCATGGCCGCCGCGCTGGGCGTTGCAGACCGGCTGTCGCTGGTGGGGTTCCTGGCCAACCCGCATGCCTGGATGGCGCAGGCAGACCTGTTCGTCATGCCTTCGCGCTGGGAAGGCTTTCCCAATGCCGCCGCTGAAGCCGCTGCCGCCGGTGCGCCCTTGCTGCTGGCGGATTGCCCCTACGGCCCGCGCGAGATGATTGCGCCGGGGATCAGCGGCACGCTGTTTCCGGTGGGTGACCGGGGGGCACTGGCGGGTGAAATTGATCGGTTGCTGGCCGATCCGGCCCTGCGCGCCCGCCATCGCGCGGCGGCCCGGCAACGGGTGCGGCGCTTCGGGATCGAGCGGATCGTTGCCCGCTATGCCGAACTGATCGCGGCTGTGGCCGAGCCGCAGATGGCGCAGGTAGAAGCAGAGGCGTTAACACTCGCCCGGGCCTGAGTCCCGTTGCGGGACGCGCCGGTTTGCCGGCTGGCCATGGCCCGGCGAGTGGGCGACAAGCCCTCCTGAAGGATGATGAGTCGGGCATGAAACTGCGAACGCATGGCTGGATCGGGTTGGTGGTGGCGGCCGTGGGGCTGCTGCTGGTGTGGGCAACCCTCCATCCCGGCGGCGCATCCGCAGCGCGTGAAAAGGCCGCTCGCCCGATGGCGCCGGTTATGCTGGACAAGGCTCCCGCCAGCGTCACGCCGCCTGCCCCTGCCGCCGATCCGGGCTTTACGATCAAGCGCATCCTGCCGATCGAAGGGCCGATCCGCTATGGCGAATGGCATTGGGATGATGCCGGTGTGCCTGATGGGCCGCTGGTGATTACGGTCGATCTTGAAGCGCGGGTGCTGTCGGTCTTCCGCGGCGGCTATGAAATCGGGGCCACGGCGGTGCTGCTGGGCACCCAGGAAAAACCCACGCCGCTGGGCCGCTTTCCGATCACCCAGAAGAACGTCGATCATGTTTCCAACATCTACAAGGGCGCGCCGATGCCCTTCATGATGCGGCTGACCAACGATGGCGTGGCGATTCACGGTACCACGGTTGAAAACGGTTATGCCAGCCACGGCTGCGTGGGCGTGCCCACTCCGTTCGCCAAAAAGCTGTTTGCCATCACCCCGCTGGGCACTCCGGTCTACATCACGCGGGGCAAGATGGTGAAGCTGGGCGATTCCCTGGTCAGCTAGACCGCCGCCGAGGCGCCGGGGCAAAGGTCCAGCCATCGGGCGCGGGCCGCGCCAAGAGCGAACTGATCGATGCGGGCTGGCCGGCAAGCAGGCTATCGAACAGCCGCGCCACTGCGCTGCCGCGGGGCGCTTCGCCGGCCAGCTTTTCCACCAGCAGGGTAATGACCCGCAGTGCGATCGCGCGCGGCGCGGCGGGGCGATAGATATAGCTGCCAAGCGCCCCGGCCTTAACGTTCTCGCGCCATTCGCGCGCGGTGGCCCAATCCAGCGCGGCATCGGCATCAGCCAGGTGGGCGGCGCTTTCGGCCAGGGCTGCCACATCGATCCAGTCTTCCCCGGCCAGGGCGGCGCGCAGCCGCGCCCGGTCAAACCTGGGGTCGCTGTTGCTGGGATCCTGCACCGGGGTGATCCCTGCGGCGGATACCACGCTGGCCAGTTCGGCCCGGCGCCAGCCCAGCAGCGGGCGCAGCAGTGGTGCCTGGCCGCCGGGAATCCGTCCTATTGCCCGCACGCCGGCCAGTCCGGCCACGCCGCTGGCCCGGTTCAGCCGCAGCAGCAGGGTTTCGGCCTGATCGTCGGCATGATGGGCCGTGGCCAGCGCGCCAAGCCCCTGCCGTTCCAGCCATTCGGCCAGTGCGGCATAGCGCGCGGCACGGGCCTCGCTCTGCACGTTGCCTGCTGCCACGGCCACCTTCAGGGTCTGGTGGGGAACGCCGATGCTGGCGCAGGTCTGGGCCACGAAGGCTGCCTCGTCTGCGCTTTCGGCGCGCAGCCCGTGATCGACCGTGGCCGCTTCAACCCGCCCCGGCATGGCCTGGGCGGCGAGCAGCAGCAGGGCAAGGCTGTCCGGTCCGCCTGAAACGGCCAGACCCAGCCGGCCGGTGGTTCTGGCCGGCGGCCACAACGCGGCCAGCGCTGCGATGAAGCGTGCGGTCAGTTCCTGCTCAGTCGCACTTGATGGTGGTGCGCAGGCGGTCATACTGCCCCCTCAGCCGGCCGGCTGCTTCCGTGGGATAGACTTCGCCAAATTCGGCCAGGGCGATGCAGGCGCGATTGGTGTCCTTCAGTTGGCGCATGGCTTCGGCCAGGTAGAGCAGGCTGTCTGCCGCGCGGGCGCCCTTCTTGTCGGCCTGGTAGTTCTGTACGAACCAAGCGCCAGCATCACGGGGCTTGCCATCGTCAAGGTAGGCGCGGCCCAGCAGGTTGCGGCCAAAGCTGATCCGGGAATCGCGCGGATACTTGTCCACATACAGCCGCAGCTGCTGCTGGGCTTCGGGGTAGAACTTCGCTTCCCACAGGCGGAAGCCATAGGAATATTCGTCATCCGCAGCGTTGCCGGTGGAAGGCTTCACGATCTTCTGCACCGCGGCAACGCGCTGGGCCGAAGGCTTGGCCGGGGCCTGAGCCGGGGTGGCGGCAGGGCGCGCTGTGGCCGCAGTGGTGGCCGGCCGTGCCGCCACGGGTTTGGGCGCAACTGCCGACGTGGCCGAGGGCAGCGGCGCTGGCGTCACGGCAGGCGTCACCGCAACTGCTGGTCCGGTGGCCGTTTCGGCGGCAAGCGCGGCCGGCGCCGCGGCCATCGCGGTCAGCTTCGCTTCCATCTGGGCCACGCGGTTGGCAGTTTCTTCGTTCTGCGCGGTCAGCCGGGCGATCTGCGCTTCTACCGCTTCCATGCGGGTGAGCAGGTCTGCAACCGGGGTGGAGGCGGGCACGCCCGTTGGCGCCGGAACGGATGCGCTGCGGGTTACCTCTGGCGTGAAGAACTTGCCGTCGCTGCCCGGAAATACCTGGCGTTGCAGGGCCCGCACTTCGGCTTCCAGCCGGCGCAGGCGGCCCTCGCCGTCGGTGGGCGCGGTTTGCGCCACGGCCGGCGTGGTGGTGGTGGCAAGCAAGGCAATCATAACGGCGGCAAAAGCCGGCCGGGTGGATGCGGATGTGCGGCTGGCGCGTGTTCCGAACATGATATTCAAGGCTTCCCGTTCATGTGTTGGCCGACCCGTTGCGGCAAATCCGCAATCGGGCCGCATGGCCGAACCGCGAATGAATGTCGCTCGCATGGCTTAGCCAGAATGGGCCCATCCTGTCGAGACGGGGCTAGTTCGAAGCCGTGGATGCCGGTGCCGGAAGGGTGGCTTCGAGCGGGGTTGCGGCCGGTTCGCTAGTGGGGGCCGGGGCTGCCCGGCGGCGAGCAACCGGGAGCGGTGCCCCGGTTGCGGGGGGCAGCGGGGCGCTGGTGGCCGCGCTGGTGGCAAGCGGATCGGGTGTTGCCAAGGGTAACGGCGGGGCGGAGGCGGTTGGCGCCGCAGGAGCCGCCGTTACCGTTTCCGAGGGTATCAGGGCCGGCAGGCTGACCGCCGGCGCATAGTAACTGCGCCACAGGAACAGTCCTGCGGCGATCACCGCCAGCGCGGCCAGCGCCGCCAGCCAGGCAAAGCGGGCCGAGGGAATGCGGGCTGGATCGCCCGGTTCGAAAGTTTGCGGGGCGGCATGTTGGGCCGGATCGGCCATTCCGATCTCTTCCCGCACCGCGGCCACATAGGCCTGTTCGTCCAGCCCCAGCGCGCGGGCATAGGAACGGGTGAAGCCCGTGGCATAAGTGCGCGCCGGAAGCGCAGCGAAATCGCCGGCTTCGATCAACAGCAGCATTCGCTCGGGAATCTTGGTGCGTTCGGAAATCTGGGCGAGCGACAGGCCGGCGCTTTCACGCGCCGCTTTTAGCCTGGAACCTACGCCGGTATTCGGCGCAAGCGCCGGCTGATCATCAATGTCTGCCATCCCGGTCCCGTCGGATATGGAGGTGAGCCCCACGCCCTTAGACGAACGCGCGCCTTCGCCGATTGTCAAGCATGCTGGGCCGGAAAACGTTGCCGCAACGCGACAGTCCGGCCCGATGTAACGGTCAGTCGCAGTCGATCCCGTGGGCGGCGGCCCATTCCGACAGGGCCGCGCGCATGTCTGCGGGCGGATGGGCCAGCCAGCCGTCCATGGCTGCGGAAAGTTTTCCAAGGTCAACCTTGCGGACCAGTTCCTTGACCGGGCCCACCGAAACGGGGGTGATGGACAAGCGGCGGATGCCCAGTCCCATCAGGGCCAGCGCTTCCAGCCGGCGCCCACCCATTTCGCCGCACACGGTGACATCCACCTTATGTCCCTCCACGCCGGTCAGAACCCGGCGCAGGAAGCGCAGGATGGAAGGGCTGAGCCAGTCATAGCGTTCGGCCAGCTTGGGATTGGCCCGGTCCGCCGCAAACAGGAACTGGGTCAGGTCGTTGGTCCCGATGGACAGGAACGACAGCTTGGGCGCAAGGATATCCAGCACTTCGGCCAGCGCTGGCACTTCCAGCATGGCGCCATAGCGGATCGCTTCGGGCAGCATCTTCTTCTGGCCTTTGAGCCAGCGCATCTGCTGTTCGAACACCGCCTTGGCGGCATCGAATTCCCACGGTTCGGAAACCATCGGGAACATGACGTTGAGCGTGCGCCCGGCGGCGGCTTCCAGCAGGGCGCGGGCCTGGGCCTTCAGCAGGCCTTCGCGTTCAAGGGCCACGCGCAGGGCGCGCCAGCCCATCGCGGGGTTCTCCTCGCCATCGCCATCGTCGTGGCGCAGATAGGGCAGGGCCTTGTCGCCGCCGATATCAACCGTGCGAAACACCACCGGGCGGTTGCCTGCGGCGTCCAGCACTTCGCGGTAAAGCCGGGTCTGACGCTCGCGCGCGGGCAGAGTGGCCGAAACGAGGAACTGGAATTCGGTGCGATAAAGGCCGATGCCGTCGGCCCCGCTCAGGTTCAGCATCGGCACATCGTCGCGCAGGCCGGCGTTCATCATCACCGTGATGCGCGTGCCGTCGAGCGTTATCGGCTCCACATCACGCATGGCAGCCCACAGCGCCTGCTTCTCACGATTACGGGCAAAGCGCGCCTCGAACGCTTCCACCAGCGGCGGGGTGGGCCGGATGGTGGCTGTGCCGGCATCGGCATCAAGCAGCAGTTGATCGCCTTCGCGCACCAGCCCCCGCAATCCGCGCACCCGGCCCAGCACGGGCACGCCCATCGCGCGGGCAACGATCACCACGTGTGCGGTGAGCGAGCCTTCTTCAAGGATCACGCCCTTCAGGCGGCGCTTGTCGTATTCCAGCAGTTCGGCCGGGCCAAGGTTGCGGGCGATGAGGATCGCATCCTGCCGCAGGCCCTTGCTGGCGGCAGTGCCCAGTTGGCCGGAAACGATCCGCAGCAGGCGGTTGGACAGATCCTCCAGATCGTGCATCCGGTCCGCCAGCAGCGGATCGTCGATCTGGCGCATCCGCATGCGGGTGCGCTGCTGAACCCGCTCAATCGCGGCTTCGGCGGTCAGGCCGGAATCGATCGCCTCGTTGATCCGGCGGCTCCAGCCTTCGTCGTAGGCGAACATCTTGTAGGTCTCGAGCACTTCCTCGTGCTCTCCGCCCACTCCGAACTCGGCCTGGGCGGCCATGCGTTCGATCTGATCGCGCATCTTGTCGAACGCCAGGTAAACCCGCTGGCGTTCGGCCTCGATATCCTCGGCAACGGTGTGCTCGATGGTGATGCGCGGCTGGTGGAATACCGCCTGTCCGCTGGCCAGGCCCTTGACCAGGATCAGTCCGTTCAGCCGTTCCATTCCGGTGTGGTTGGGGGAAAGCCCCCAGGCTTCGTCCTCGTCGACCAGTTCGGCATTGGCGATCAGCTCGGACAGGACCATCGCCACGGTCTGCAGCGCTTCGATTTCCACTTCCTCATACCGGCGCGGCTCGACGTGCTGGACGCAGAGCACGCCGACGCAGCGTTCGCGCCGCACGATCGGAACGCCGGCGAAGGAGTGGAACTTGTCCTCGCCCGTTTCGGGGCGATAGGAAAAGTCGGGGTGGGCAGTCGCTTCGGCAAGGTTGAGCGTATCGATGTTGCCGGCAATGGTGCCGACCAGACCTTCGCCGATCGCCATGCGGGTGACATGGACCGCTTCCTGGGCCAGGCCCCTGGTAGCGAAGAGTTCGAGCATGCCCTCGCGCAGCAGGTAGATCGAGCAGACCTCGCTGTGGAGGCTTTCGCCGATCACCTCAACCACGGTGTTGAGCTTTGCCTGCGCGTGGCTGCGCGATGCCATCACTTCATGAAGGCGGGTGAGGATCGTGCGGGCGGCGGCAACGGCTGATGGCATGACGAACGGTTATCGCAAACCGTGCCGTTTGGAAACGGGTGGCCGTGCAAGGATGATGGGATTGGTCAGGAAGGGAAGGCGCCTCACCGCGTTGCGGCGGGCGCCGGCCCTGGTTTGCGCCTCAGTGGAGGGCAATCTCTTCCTTGATGCGTAGCTTGCGCTTCTTGAGGGCCTGGATCATCGACTGGTTTGGCGAGGGACGGCGGAGTTCGTCGGTGATCTGCCGTTCGAGGCCATCATGCTTCATCTGCAAGGCACTGAGATGCGTCGATTCCATGAGCATTCCTCCTGAGTTTGCCCAACTCTGCGCGCCGCAGCGGACAGACGCGCCCCACGGCGGGGCAGCCCTGTTCCGAACCCGTGCCGACTCGGACGGGAAGGACCGAGCAGCGCAATTGTCAGGGAAGCACATTGAGCCTATCTTGCGAAGCGAATACGAACGGGAAGCGGCGGATTTGACGGTGCGTGCGACAAGCGGTGCACCTTCCTGATCGGCCGCTTCGTCGCACACAGGATCGGGGTTTTGCTGGCGTGAACGAAGAGGAAATGCGTAAGCGCCTGGAAATGCTCAGGATCGAGCACCGCGACCTTGATGCGGCGATCGATGCGTTGACTGCTGCCGCGGCGGGCGACCAGCTTCAACTGGCCCGGCTGAAGAAGCGCAAGCTCAAGCTGAAGGACCAGATCGCCCTGATCGAGGACTACCTGATCCCCGATATCATCGCCTGATCGGCGGCGGCGCATCACGCTTGCAACGCCCCTGCATCGGCGCTGCAACCGATTGGCGGATGCCCTGCAACGGAACTGTAAGACGCCCGATTGCGTTTCATAGCGGCACAGTCCTGAAATGACCGACGATTTGGCTTCATCGCCAATTGATTAGCGGGAATCGGAGGGGCTATCGAATGGGCACCATGACACAGACCGCCAACCTCAACTCGCGGATCATCGAGGCCCTCTATGTCGAGGGCCTGATGCTGTCGGACGAGGTGCGCGCGGCGTTCGTTCTTTCCCGCCAGCCCGGCCGCGATTGCGAGGACGAGCAGGCCATTGCGCTTTCGTGCGAGGGGCTGCGGACGACGACGCGGATGATGCACGCGGTGGCGTGGCTGCTCAATCACCGCGCCTTCCTGAACGGTGAGATCAGCGAGTTCCAGTTGCGGCGTCATGGGCGGATCGCCACGAACCTGCCCCAGTCCGACCCTGCGCGGATCGTGCTGCTGAACCATGCCGTGCGCGAACTGATCGGGGCGACCGAGCGGTTCTATGATCGGCTGGTGCGGCTTGATACCGGCTGGCGCGAGCGGGATGCCGAACGCGCGCTGGTGGCCGGCGTTCCGGCGATCGAGCGGCTGCGCGAACGGCTGACGCAGGCGGTGAACTGAACCGGCGCTCGACAGCGGGCAGCACAGTATCCATATCGCGCGGGATGAACCTGCCCGACAAACCCTGGCCGACCGGACGGGCCGAACAGCTGGAGCCGCTGGTGCGGCGCGTGCTGGCGCCCAACGGATCGCCGTTCACTTTCACCGGTACCGAGACCTATCTGGTGGGGGCGGGTGACGATGTGGCGGTGATCGATCCCGGCCCGGACGATGCCGATCACCTGGCGGCGCTGCTGGTGGCGATCGGGAATGCGCAGGTGACAGTGATCTGCTGCACCCACACGCACCGCGACCATTCGCCGGCCGCCGCCCCGCTGGCGGCAATCACGGGGGCGCCGGTGATCGGCTGCGCGCCGCTGGTGCTGGATGCGGTGGGGCCGCGCGGCGATGTGCCGTTCGACCCTACTTATGCGCCCGACCGGGTGCTGGCCGATGGCGAGCAGGTGCGCGGGCAGGGCTGGACGCTGACCGCGGTGGCGACGCCGGGGCACACATCGAACCACTTGTGCTTTGCGCTGGAGGAAAGCGGCGCGCTGTTTACCGGCGATCATGTGATGGGCTGGTCGACCAGCGTGGTCAGCCCGCCCGATGGCGACATGGCCGATTACCTGGCCAGCCTGGACAAGCTCTATAGCCGCGAGGACCGGGTCTATTATCCCGCCCACGGGCCGCAGATCGACAAGCCGCGCCAGCTGGTGCGCGGGATGATCGGCCACCGCCGCCAGCGCGAGCGCCAGATCCTGAACCTGCTGGCGGCCGGACTGGACGCGGTGGGCGACCTGGTGCCGCAGATGTACAAGGGGCTGGACCAGAAGCTGTGGCCTGCCGCAGGGCAATCGGTGCTGGCCCACCTGATCGATCTGGAGCAGCGCGGCGTGGTGCATCGGGCGCATGAACGCTGGACGCTGGCGGCCTAAGCGGCGAGGCTTTGCTGTAAAACGATTTTATTCTTTCAAACATATCGGAACGGTTTACTTTTCCCGACCCATAAACAGGTGGGGAGAATACTCATGGCAACTCTTGCCGCGCCGAAGGGCGTTCGGCCCTTTTCGGTTAGCCAGCCCTTCTTCGTCAAACTGGCCTGGGCGCTTTCGATCATCATCGTAATGTCGTTTGCCCAGAATGCCGCGCTGGGCCGGGTGGATATTCCGCGCGTGCCGGTGTGGGTGCATCTGCACGGGGTGGCGATGCTGGCCTGGCTGGGCCTGTTCATCACGCAAAACCGGCTGGCGGCTGCGGGCAAACTGACCCAGCATCGCGCGCTGGGCCGCTGGGCCATTCTGCTGGTGGCGATCCTGTTTGCGCTGACTTGCCTGACCGCGATCATGGGCGTGGCGATGAAGCGCTTTCCGCCGTTTTTCGAGGCGCCGTTCTTCCTTGCCCTGGCGCTGGGCGAGGCGGTGGCCTTTGCCGGGCTGGTGTGGGCGGCCATCGCCGCGCGTCGCGATACGGAAATGCACCGCAGGCTGATGACCGGGGCGACCATCGTGTTGCTGGAGCCGGCCTTTGGGCGGGTTCTGCCGATGCCGCTGCTGGGCGGGGAATTGGGCGAGTGGATCATCATGGGGCTGCAGCTGGCCATCGTGGCGGTGATCGCGTGGCATGACCGGCGCACGCTGGGCCAAATCCATCGCGGCACGGCGTGGGTTGCGGGCGTGATCGCTGCGGTTCACGTGCTGGCGTGGTTGGCCGCGGGCGCCGGGCCCGTTCACATGCTGACCGCGTGGGTGGCCGGGATCGCCTGATCGGGCAGGAAGGCAGATTCCGCTTGGGTTGGGCGCAGGACCTTCCTATCTGGGCGGCATCACAGCTTGGGGACCGCCCGGATGACTGCCTTGCCGACCAACCTTGCCGGACTTGACCTGCGCGCCGAGATTGACCGGCTGCGCAAGGACCGCAACGCGATCATTCTGGCGCACTATTACCAGAGGCCGGAAATCCAGGATCTGGCCGATTATATCGGCGACAGTCTGGAGCTTTCGCGCAAGGCGGCCGCTTCCGATGCCGATGTGATCGCCTTTTGCGGGGTGAAGTTCATGGCCGAGACGGCCAAGATCCTGGCCCCGGAAAAGACCGTGATCCTGCCCGACCTCAATGCCGGGTGCAGCCTTGAGGATGCCTGCCCGCCGGAGAAGTTCAAGGCTTTCCGCGAGGCGCACCCCGATCACATCGCCCTGACCTATATCAACTGTTCGACCGAGGTGAAGGCGCTGTCCGACATCATCGTGACCAGTTCCAGCGCCGAGACCATCCTCCAGCAGATCCCGCCGGAGCAGAAGATCATCTTCGGACCGGACCGGCACCTGGGCGGCTATCTGAACCGCAAGTTCGGCCGCGACATGCTGCTGTGGCCGGGCGTGTGCATCGTGCACGAGGCCTTTTCGGAAACCGAGCTGATCAAGCTCAAGGCCCAGCATCCCGGCGCGCCGGTGGCCGCGCACCCGGAATGCCCGCCGCATATCGTGGATCATGCCGATTACGTGGGTTCGACCAGCGGCATCCTGAACTATGCCAAGACCAGCCCGGCCGACACGCTGATCGTGGCGACCGAGCCGCACATCATTCACCAGATGGAACTGGCCCTGCCGGGCAAGACCTTCATCGGCGCGCCGGGCGCTGACGGCAACTGCAACTGCAACATCTGCCCCTACATGGCGCTCAACACGCTGGAAAAGCTCTATCTTGCCCTGCGCGATCTGAGCCCGCAGATCCATATCGAGGAAGGCCTGCGGCTGCAGGCCAAGAAGAGCCTGGACCGGATGCTGGAGATGGCCAGCGGCACGGTGGGCAAGGGCGACCTGGGCCGGGCCTGAGCTTTCCTGCCCCGACGTGAATCAGACCCGGGGGATCAGGCCGGCCCGCACCATGAGCTGCGCCGGCCCCGCCACGGTTCGGCCAGACCTTCGCGCACCAGCACCGCGCCAAGGCTTTGGCCGTGCCGGACGACGATCTTGAGCAGGCGGCCATAGCGATCCCGTTCACGCGGATAAGGGGCCAGTTCGAACGGCCCTTCATTCAGCAGGGCGATCAGCCGGCGGGTGGCGGCATTGCCGCGCGCCTGTTCGGCCGGGCATTGGGCCGAATGGGTTTCGGGCGCGTTGATATCGGCGATGCGGACCTTTTCTCCGCCGATCCAGAACGTATCGCCATCGACCACACAGGAAGTGCGGGCGCCTTGCGGACAGAGCGAGAAGGCAGCGGCGGCGAGTGCGAGCAGGGTGATGGTCATCCCGGCAGGAACACATTGAAAGTGCTTTGGTTTCCATCCGGAGAAACACGCAATTTGCTACCGGAATGGAGAAAGTATGCTCCGTTATTCAGCTATTTGCGTTTGGTGCGGCGATGGCGAGGCGGCCGCTTGTGCGCGGCGCGGGGGAAATCGGCGGTTCGGGGCCTTGGCCGGGCGGGCGCATGGTTTTCGCCACTTTGGCGGCGAATGATCGCCCTGACGCCGGTTCGGACCAATCGCCCCGCGCTTGACCTGCGGGCGCCGAGGGGCTGAAAAGGCTTCAATTCCGGCGCAAGGGGTTTAAAGCCGCCACCATGACGAATCCTTCCGATAACGCCCACGATCCGGCCATGCTGGCCAAGGCCGAAACCCTGATCGAGGCGCTGCCTTATCTGCGGCGCTATGAAGGGCGCACTTTCGTGGTCAAGTATGGCGGCCACGCGATGGGCGATCCCGAACTGGCGCACGACTTTGCCGAAGACATCGTGCTGCTGAAAGCGGTGGGCATCAACCCGGTGGTGGTGCACGGCGGCGGGCCGCAGATCGGCCGGATGCTGAAGGCGCTGGGGATCGAATCACGCTTTGTTGACGGCCTGCGGGTGACCGACAAGCAGACCGCCGAAGTGGCCGAAATGGTGCTGGCCGGAGCGATCAACAAGGAACTGGTCGGCTGGATCGCCCGCGCCGGCGGCAAGGCCATCGGCATTTCCGGCAAGGACGGCGGCATGGTGATCGCCCGCAAGGTGCAGGCCAAGAAGGCGCCCAAGACGATCGAGGACGATGGCGAGCCGCTGGTGGTGGACCTTGGCTTCGTGGGTGAGCCGGCGCGGATCGACACGACGGTGATCGACACGATCTGCAAGGCCGGGATGATCCCGATCATCGCCCCGATCGGCGTGGGCGAGGATGGCGAGACCTATAACATCAATGCCGATACGATGGCCGGCAGCATCGCGGCGGCGCTGGGCGCATCACGGCTGTTCCTGCTGACCGACGTGCCGGGGGTTCTGGACAAGGACAAGAACCTGCTGACCAACCTGACCCCGGCCGATATCGGCCGGCTGGCGGAGGATGGCACGATCAGCGGCGGGATGATCCCCAAGCTGGAAACCTGCGTTCACGCGGTGGAAGCCGGGTGCGAGGCGGCGGTGGTGCTGGATGGCCGGGTGCCCCATGCCATGCTGCTGGAATTCTTCACCTCCAAGGGCGCGGGAACGCTGATCCGGGCGGCCTGAGCTTAACGGTTGGAGCGGCGTGACTTGGTGCCAGCAAGCCGCTATCAGCCCAATTCCTCCCGTGTGAGAAAGGCGCTGCGGTGCTGTTCCTGACCTTGTTCGAGATCGTCGGTTACCTGATTTCCATCGTTGTGACGGTGGTGATCGTGCAGTTCGTGTTGAGCATGTTGATCAGCTTCAACGTGGTGAACATGCACAACAACCTGGTGGCCGCGCTGTGGCAGGCAGTGAACGCGCTGCTGGAGCCGGTGTTGCGCCCGATCCGGAGGATCATGCCGGCCACCGGCGCGCTCGATCTTTCGCCGATGGTGCTGATCATCGGGCTGACGATCGTGCAGATCGTCCTCAAGAACCTGGCTTATGCGAGTGCGATGTGATGGCGGCTGAACGGATTGACGGAAAGGCATTTGCCGAAGGGCTGCGCGGGCGCGTGGCCGTGCTGGCGGCACAGTTCGAGCAGAAGGCCGGGCACAAGGCCGGTTTGGCCGTAGTGCTGGTGGGCGAAGACCCGGCCAGCCAGGTCTATGTGCGCAGCAAGGGCAAGCAGACGGTGGAAGCTGGCATGGCCAGCTTCGAGCACAAGCTGCCGGCGGAAACGAGCGAGGCGGACCTGCTGGCCGTAGTCGAGCAGCTGAATGCCGATCCGGCGGTGGACGGCATTCTGGTGCAATTGCCGCTGCCCCGGCATATCGACGAGCAGAAGGTTATTTCCACCATCAGCCCCGACAAGGACGTTGATGGCTTCCACGTGGTCAACGCCGGGCGGCTGGCCGTGGGGCAGGAAGGCTTCGTGCCCTGCACCCCGCTGGGCTGCCTGATGCTGTTGAAGGACCGGCTGGGCGATCTTTCCGGGTTGGATGCCGTGGTGATCGGCCGATCTAACATCGTGGGCAAGCCGATGGCCCAGCTGCTGCTGGCCGAAAGCTGCACGGTGACCGTGGCGCATAGTCGCACGAAGAACCTGCCCGATGTGGTGCGCCGCGCCGATATCGTGGTGGCCGCCGTGGGCCGCCCGGAAATGGTGCAGGGCGACTGGATCAAGCCCGGCGCGACCGTGATCGACGTGGGCATCAATCGCGTTCCCGCTGCCGAAGCCGGCAAGACCCGGTTGGTGGGCGATGTGGATTATGCCAGCGCCAGCGAGGTGGCCGGGGCGATTACCCCGGTGCCGGGCGGCGTGGGGCCGATGACCATCGCCGTGCTGCTGCGCAACACCCTGGTGGCCGCCTGGCGCAACAGCGGGCTGGATCTGCCGGCGGGCGCAATCTGAAGCGCCCCGCTTCATCGCCGATCAAGGCTGGCCGGGGCATGGCCAGCGCGATGAAGCCTGTTCTCTCGTTGATGGCTGCCGCCCTTGGGCTGTGCGAGACCAGTCCGTTGATGGCGCAGGATCGCCCTGGCGCCCGCCCGGCGGTCTCCTATGCCAATCCCAGTGCCGCGATTGCGGCCGAACTGGCGCTGGCGCAGGCTGGCCGAGAGCGTGGATATTGGGCCGCGCTGGCCGGGGCGGCGGCGCCCGATGCGGTGCTGTTTACGCCCACCATCGCCTGGGCGCAGCCGTGGCTGAAAGGGCGGGCCAGCCCGCCCGAGCCGTGGACCCGCGATCCTCATCAAGTCTGGGCCAGCTGCGATGGTTCGCTGCTGGTGAGCCGCGGGGCATGGCAGCGCGAGGGCAAGGTGGGGCGTTTTACCACGATCTGGCAGCGCCAGCCCGATGGGGCCTATCGCTGGGTGCTGGAAGACAGCGTGGCGCTGGCCGATCCGGCCCGCGCGCCAGAGATGATCTCGGCGTTGGTGGCCGATTGCCCGGAGCGGACGCCGCGCCCGGATGGCGCCGGCGCGGTGCAGGGCAGCGGCAAGCCGGGCAAGGCCCGACCGGCCAAGCCAAAGCCGGTCAAGCTCAAGGATCTGCCGCCACTTGATCCGGCGCGCCATGTCGGCCGTGCGGCGGATGATTCGCTGCGCTGGGAAGTGGCGGTGGATGGTGCGGGCCAGCGCCATCTCAAGATTTTCTGGAACCGCGATGGGCGCGAAACGGGCATTGTGGATGACTGATCCGGCCCGGCCTGATCGCCGTCAGGTCCGTTGCGCCTTATTGCATCGTCGCCCGATCGTCGTCGCCATCCCGGCGGGCGAAGAACTGCAGCAATTGCACCAGCAACTCGCACCGTTCGGGGATTGAGGCCGCTTCCAGCAGAGCCTGCTTGGCGGCGGGATCGAACGGAACGATCTGCGCGGCGGCGTTGATCAGAGTGTGGTCGTCCAGCCGGGTCAGCGATTCCCAATCGACCTGATAGCCCTGAGCATCGGCAAAACGGCGTGCTTCGCGTTCGAACAGCGCGCGTTCCACCGGGGCGAGCACTTCATCGGGCCGCTCGTCCAGCAGTTCGGCCTCGACCTGGCGAAACGGGGTGGCGACATCCAGTTCGCGCAGGATGCGAAAGCGGACTTCCCCTTCGAGCACGATGTTGAAGCGGCCGTCATCCAGCGCCTCCACTTCGTCGATCCGGGCAAGGCAGCCCACCGAGAACAGCGGGGCGCCTTCTTCCGGGCGCTGTGGCTGGATCATGCCGATGCGCCGGTCACGCGCCAGCGAATCGGTGATCAGCGCCCGGTAGCGCGGCTCGAAGATGTGCAGGGGCAAGTGCAGGCCCGGATAGACCACCGCGCCTGTCAGCGGGAAGATCGAGATGCGCGTGCCAGCCATTCAGCCGAACAGGACCGTGGAGAGCTTGCGCCGGGTGGCGGCGACCCAGGGATCTTCCAGGCCGATCGCCTCGAAGATCTGCAGCAGCTTGGCGCGGGCCGCGCCTTCGTTCCAGGCGCGATCGGCGGCAACCATGCGGAGCAGGGTTTCGGCCGCGGCCTCGCGCTCACCGGCGGCGAAAGCGGCGTTGGCGAAGGCAAGCTGGGCTTCCATGTCGGCCGGGCGTTCGGCGGCGGCGGCGCGCAGGCTGGCGAGCTCGCTGTCGTCGGGCCGGTCGCTCGCCAGATCGAAGGCGGCGCGGGCCTGGGCAATGGCGGGATCGGCAGCCAGTTCGGCGGGCAGGGCGGCCAGCACTTCGCCCGCTTCGGCCAGATTGCCGGCAGCCAGCAGGGCGCGGATCAGCCCGGCGTGGGCCGGTGCGCTGTCAGGCGCGATTTCCACGATCTGGGCAAAGATCGATGCGGCGCGTTCGCCATCGCCCGATGCCAGCGCTTCTTCGCCCATGGCCAGCATCGGGGCGAGATCGGGCGCGGGGGTGCCGGCCGGCTGGACGGGCAGGCGGGCCAGCAACTGATCGAGCGTGGAGCGCAGCTGCCCTTCGGTGCGGGCACTGGTCAGGTCGGCAACCGGCTGGCCCTGGAAGATGGCATAGACCGTGGGGATGGATTGCACGCGGAACTGCGCGGCGATGAACTGTTCCTCGTCGACATTGACCTTGGCGAGGATCACGCCCTTGTCGGCATAGTCGGCGCAGACCTTTTCCAGCACCGGGGTGAGTTGCTTGCACGGCCCGCACCATTCCGCCCAGAAATCCAGCACGACGAGCGAGGTCATCGACGGTTCGGCCACGTTCTGCCGGAAACGGTCTACCGCCTTCTGTTCATCGAGGCTGAGGCCCATGCTTGCCACGCGGATACTCCTGTTGCGCTCATGTAAATCGGTGTGCGCTCCAATGTGGGGGTTCGGGGCGATTTGTGAAGCAAAAAAGCCTTCTGCACATTTTTCCGATATTTCCCCTTGCAGGGGGGGGCGACCATTGCTAATGGCGCGCCTCCACCCCGGCGGTGGCCTTCGAAAAGGCCCTGCCGCGATGCCAGAGCGGGCGTAGCTCAGGGGTAGAGCACAACCTTGCCAAGGTTGGGGTCGA
>CAZVHM010000014.1:0-20495 GCA_964627175.1 uncultured Novosphingobium sp.
GGTGGCAGATGCCGGTGCCCGGGGGCACGGCGTAGAAGTTGTTGAGCGACTTGGAGCCCCACTTGAGGAAGTCGTAGCGCTCCATGTTGCGCTCGTACTCGATCTCCATGTTCTGTTCGAAGGCCTTGGGGTGGCCGAACTCGTCAACCATCACCGAGTGGTCGATGACCAGGTTGACCGGCACCAGCGGGTTGATCTTGCTGGTGTTGCCGCCGAGCTTGGCGATCGCATCGCGCATCGCGGCCAAGTCGACCACGCAGGGCACGCCCGTGAAGTCCTGCAGCAGCACGCGGGCCGGGCGATACTGGATCTCGCGGCTCGGGTTTGCCGGGTTCTTCTGCCAATCGGCAATCGCCCGGACATCGTCCACCGAGACGGTGAAGCCGCCGTCCTCGAAGCGGAGCAGGTTCTCAAGTAGAACCTTCATCGAGAAGGGGAGGCGCGAAACGTCGCCGATCTTCTCGCTCGCCTTCTTGAGCGAGTAATAGGCAAATTCCTTGTCGCCCACCTTGAGCGTGGAGCGAGTGCCGAGCGAGTCCTGTCCGACCTGGGTCATGTTGGCGTATATCCCCCTTGGAGGCTAAAGGGCTCCGGGGCCGGTTGCCGTAAGGCGGCGCTCGACATGCGGAGCTGATAAAAGTCCGGGCCGCCGATGCGCGTTCGCAGCCGCAACGTCAAGCCTCGGCGGGGCTGAAATTGTCCGAGGATTCGTTTGCAGCGCCTTCCCGGCCGCTTCACGGCGCTGATGGCGCGGCCTTCCGGGCGGAGGCAGTGCCCAGCCATGTGCCCAGCAGGATCAGGGCAAGCCCGGCCAGGGTGGGCAGGCCTACTGTTTCGTCGAACCATAGCCAGCCCATCAGCGCGGCCCAACCGAACGCGGTATATTCCGTTGGCAGAAGCACTTGCGCTTCGGCTCGGGCATAGGCCCAGGATAGCAGCATGACCGCGCTGGAGCCGCAGGCGGCGGTCGCAGCGATATCGATCAGTGCCGCCGGCTGCGGCATGGCCCACAGCCACGGCCATGCGGGCAGCAGCGCCAGCGCCACCACGCCGTTCTGGAACAGGGCCACTTCCAGTGGACGAGCGACCAGGGCCTGCTGGCGCTGGATGACAAGGTTCCAGGCATAGACCACCGCCGAGAGGAGAATCGCCGCGATGCCCCAGCCCGCATCCGGCGCCGGGTTTCCGGTGCCAAGCCGGCCAAAGGCGATAATGCCCACCCCGCCAAGGCCCAGCAGCGCGGCAAGAATCGCTTCACGGCGAATCCGCTCGCCCAGGATCAGCGCGGCCAGCCCCAGCGCGATCAGCGGTGCGATGAATGAAAGCGCCAGCCCTTCGGCCATCGGGGTGCGAACCAGCCCCCAGAAGAAGGTCGCCGCCATCCCCGCTACCAGCGCGCCGCGCAGCAGGTGCAGCCGCAAGACCGCCGGCGCGGGCCAGCGCCCGCCACGCGCCAGCCACGGCGGCGCCAGGGCCGTGGCCCCGATCACGCTGCGCAGCAGCAGTGCAGTATAGACGCCGCTGGCCAGCGAGGCGCGCTTCATCAGCGCGTCCATCAGCGAGAAAACCGCGATGCCCAGCAGGGCGACAAGGACCGGGAACACTGCAGAATGGCGCGAGGGCGAGGGCATCCGGGTGCCATACCGGCGTGGACGGTGGGGGCAAGCAGGGGATGATTCAGGCTGGCGACAGGTGCCATGCTTGAAGGAGTGGAGCGAAACGGGCATGTGACGGGATGAAGGGCGCGTGCCGCTTGGCCCATGGCCCACGACAGGTGAGATGTGACCTTGCATAACCGCGTTCGGCTTGCCCCGTTTGGGCGTCAGTTCCTTAAATCGGCGGCGCTTGTCGCCGCAATCGCCGCGCTGCCGGCTCATGCCGCCCAGCCCGCCACGGCGAGCGTTCCTGCTGACAGCCCGGCTCCGGCTGCAACGGCTGTGCCGGAAGCGGTTGTCACGCCGGCGACCCCACCTGCTGCCCTGCCGACCGCCCCTGTCATGCGCTGGCCACTGACAGAGGCCCAGGCCTTGCTGGCCTATATCAACGGGATCGGCGCAGAAGGCTTGGCCCCGGCAGACTACAAGCCCGCCGCGCTCAAGGCCGCTATCGCCGCTGGCGAGGGCGAGGAACTGGACCAGGTCGCCAGCCAGTCGTTCACCTGGCTGGCAGAGGATCTGCGCGATGGGCGCACGCCGATGGATGCGCGGGTGCAGTGGTTCGCGGTGGACAAGGATGTAGACGTCAACCCCACTGCAACACTGATGGCGCGGGCGCTGGAAACCGGCGATGTCGCCGGCACGCTGGCCGCTCTTGCGCCAACTTATCCGGACTATGCCGTGCTCAAGGCCGCGCTGGCAACCACGCCGCGGGCCGACACCAAGACCCGCGCCCTGATTCGCGCCAATATGGATCGTTGGCGCTGGTTCAGCCGCGATCTGGGCGAATATTACCTGATGACCAACGTGCCCGAGTTCCAGCTACGGCTGGTGCGGCGCGACAAGATCGTGCGGACATACAAGACCATCGTTGGCAAGCCGGGCAAGACCGCCACGCCGCAACTGGCCGAAGAAGTTGAAAACGTGGTGTTCAATCCCACGTGGACCGTGCCGCAGTCGATCGTCAAGGGCGAGGGGATGGGCGCGAAATACGTCAACAATCCAGCCCGCGCCAAGCGCGATGGTTATGTGGTCAATACCCTGCCGGATGGCATGATCATCCTGGTGCAGCAGCCGGGGCCGAAGAATTCGCTGGGTCTGGTCAAGATCGACATGCCCAATCCCCACGCGATCTTCCTGCACGATACCCCGGCCCGTGCCTTGTTCAACACTGATAGCCGGGCTTACAGCCACGGCTGCGTGCGGACCGAGCGGGCGCTTGAACTGGGCATGATGCTGGCAATGCTGAAGGGCGGCAAGACCGCCGAGGAAGTCACCGCGATCAGCCAGTCGGGCAAGTACACCAAGGTGCCGCTGACCAGCAAGATGCCGGTTTATATCGGTTATTTCACCATGGCCAAGGACATCAACGGCCAGCTGATTACCTGGCCGGACCTTTACGGCCGGGATGGGCCGGTGCTGGCCAGCTTTGCCCAGCCGCGCCAGCTCAAGACCGGTGAACGGACGATCAAGGAAAAGGTGATCGCGATCGACGCGCCGGGGGCGTGAGGATCAGCCAAGACCAAGGCGGTCGGCATAGATCAGCCGGCCGCCGGACAAGTGCCACAGCGCTTCGTTGAAATCACTCTCACCCATGGCGAAGCAGCCATCCGAGCGGCCGAGTTTGCCCCACTTTTCAAGCATTCCGGGGTTTGCATACCACGCCGAGTGCATCACGATCGCGCGGTTGAGGGCATTGGAATTTTCCGCATCCACCCCGCCCAGCCGGATCGAGGTGCCGTATTTGCCTTTGTACCATTCATAGGTGACGAAGGCACCGCGGCTGGTGGCGAGGCTGCCCGGTTCGTTGGAAAAAACCTTAAGGAATCCATCGTGTTCCGGATCAGAGCCGCGCCCGTGTGAGACGAGGAACGAGCGGACCTGGCCTTTTTCCAGATCGGCGAAATGAAACCGCGGCAGCGAGGAGGGCAGGGCGAAATCGGCCACCGCCACGATATCCGTGCGCCACAGGTGGGCGCGGTTGCGTTCCATCTGTTCTTTCGCGATTTCAAGCACTTTGCGGTGCTGGGTGGTGATCGCAAAGGGCTGAGCGAAAAGGCGCGCGGGGGCGACGGCAAGCCCTGCCGCGCCAGCAATTCCGGAAAGAACCGTTCTCCTGTCCATGCTCGAAATATAGCGCTTTTGCGCCGATTTTGCCAGCCCGGACGCAACCACATTGCAAGCCAGTCGCAACGCGGCTGCAACAGGCCGGCAAGTGCGGGGCAAGCAATGGCTAGGGGCGCTGTTCGATCACCATGCGATCGCCCGACAGTTCAACCCGGCCCATCTGGCTCAGCACCGTTTGCCCCAGCAGGCTGACCGGCAGATCGCGGGCGACGATCGCGCGCACGTTGGTCAACTCGGTATCGCCCAGTTCCAGCCGATCGAGCGTGACGAGGGTGCCCCACCCTTCGCCCCCGGCTGTCTGCATGACCGGGACGAAGCCGTTGGGGTTGACCGTGATGCCGGCAGCTTCGGCATCGGCCACGGTGAGGGCCACCGTATCGGCCCCGGTATCGACGAGGAACCTGACCGGGCTGCCGTTGATCCGCGCCGCCACATGGAACTGGCCGGAGCCATCGCGTTCGATGACCAGCGCTTCGCCGGCAAAGCGGGCAGGCGGAGCGGAAGCTGGTGCAGAGGGTGCGGCGGCCGGTGCTATTTGGCCCAGCGGCTGGAGCGGGGCGAGGAACTGGCCGGCCAGCAGCAGCATGGCCACAAGGCCCAGGGCAAGGACGACAAAGCCTTTCATCGTCCCTTCCCTAGCACCGGGAGGTTACCGGATCATTCCGCCGGCGCGGCAGTGGAAGCGTGGCCCACGTCGGACATTTCCGCTTCCATTTCGGCGGCCTTGGCTTCGACCAGGCGGACGATGTGGTCGAGCATCGCATCGCTTTCGACGTGATGATCGGTCACCCCGGAAAGATAGACCATGTGCTTGCCATTGCCGCCGCCGGTGAGGCCGATGTCGGTTTCGCGCGCTTCGCCGGGGCCATTGACCACGCAGCCCAGCACCGAAAGGGACAGCGGCGTCTTGATGTGCGACAGGCGCTGTTCCAGCGCTTCGACCGTGCGGATCACATCGAAGCCCTGCCGCGCGCAAGACGGGCAGGAGACGACGCGGACGCCGCGCGTGCGCAGGCCAAGGCTCTTGAGGATTTCGAAGCCGACGCGCACTTCTTCTTCCGGTTCGGCCGAAAGCGAGACGCGGATCGTGTCGCCGATCCCGGCCCAGAGCAGATTGCCGATGCCGATAGAGGATTTGACCGTGCCGCCGATCAGGCCGCCGGCTTCGGTGATGCCAAGGTGCAGCGGGCAATCGACCGCATCGGCCAGCCCCATATAGGCAGCGACGGCGAGAAACACGTCGGAGGCCTTCACGGCCACCTTGTATTCGTGGAAATCGTGATCCTGCAGCAGCTTGATGTGATCGAGTGCGGATTCGACCAAGGCTTCGGGGCAGGGTTCGCCGTATTTTTCCAGCAGATCCTTTTCGAGGCTGCCGGCATTGACGCCGATGCGGATGGCGCAGCCATTGGCCTTGGCCGCGCGGACCACTTCGGCCACCCGTTCGGACGAGCCGATGTTGCCGGGATTGATCCGCAGGCAGGCCGCGCCCGCATCGGCGGCTTCCAGCGCGCGCTTGTAGTGGAAATGGATGTCGGCCACGATCGGGACCTGGGCGGCGCGCACGATTTCGCGCAGCGCTGCGGTGCTGGCTTCATCCGGGCAGGAAACACGGATGATGTCGGCGCCGGCATCCTCGCACCGCCGGATCTGGCTGATCGTGGCGTTGGCATCGGAAGTGAGCGTGTTGGTCATGGTTTGGACGGTGATCGGGGCATCGCCGCCCACGGGCACGCGGCCCACCATGATCTGCCGGCTCTTGCGCCGCGCGATATTGCGCCAGGGTCTGATCGAGGACATGGGCTGTGTATAGGGAGCCGGGCGCGAAGGTGAAACCCCCGTCCCGGCCCCCGATGGCATTATCGCATCAGAACATCACGCTGGCGCTGACGTTGCCCGACCAGCGGCGGGGCTGCTGGATGCCGTTGACCTTCTGGTAGACCGGCAGGGCGCCTTCCAGCCCCAGCCGCAGCCGATCGCCGACCATCAGGTTGGCGCCGGGCCCCACTTCGAGCCGCTGCCCGCCATAGTTGCCCTGGAGATCGGGGGGCGAGGAATGGCCGTGGGCGCCGTTGTAATGGCCCTTGATCACGCCTTCGCTGGTCCACGACAGGCGGGTGGACAGCGACAGACGCGGGGATACCGGCACGCTGGCCCAAGTGGTGGCATTGAAGCGATCGCCAAAGCGGAAGCCGGCCTTGTTGGCCTTTTCGGCGCGGAACAGATAGCTGGCCTGGGCGCCCCAGCCAAAGCTGGCGGTCATCCCGTGGAGGGTGAGCGAGGGGTTGAGATCCCAGGTGCCGGAGCCGCCCTGCATCATGTAGTGGGTATAGGCTCCCGATGCGTTGCGCCGGGTGACGCTGCCGGTGGGGGCGGAGACCATCAGGCCGGCATGGGCCGAAAGGCGCGGATTGCGCGAGAGGGACACCAGCCCGCCGAACTGCGTATCGCCCAGCCCTTCGACGCTGTGGCTCATCTTCTGGCCGGGCATCATCATGTGTCCGCCATGACCGCCCATTCCGCCGGTCATCCCTTCGGCCATCGGCAGGCCTTCCATGGTCATGTTCATCCGCATCCAGCTGGGCACGACCATCAGGGTCAGGCGATCGTTGGGCGCCCACATCACGTGGAGCATGGCCATGTCCATGGTCATCGCGGCGCTTTTCACGGTGTAGCCGGCCTCGGCAATGGCTGCGTCGCTGATCACGTTGGTGCCGGCGCGGTTCGCGCCGCCATAGTTTTCATGCATGTACATCAGGCCGATCATCAGATCGCCGCTCTTGTGGACGTGATCGGCCATCGTGCCGGCGGGGCCGTGGGCATCGGGGCGCAGGCCGATGGCGACGATATCTTCGCCGGTGGTGGCGGGGGCATTATCCTGTGCGGAAACGGCAGTGGCGCACAGCAGCAGCGGCAGCGCCAGTGCGCCGCGCATTGAATTCCGGTTCATGATTGTTCTTTCGCGTGATTCTGGTGATTTGGGTGGAAGGCCAGATCAGACGAAAGCGGGCGGTCCGGTGGCGGGCGGCCGGATGGAGGGCCAGGGGGCCGGGGATGCTGCGGGAAGCGCGGCAACGGCCGGGGTGGCCGGGTCGGCGGGCGGCAGCGGCAGCGCCGGCGGCACGGGAAGATCGGCCGGGTGCGCGGCGGCAAGGCCGAACGGGCAGGGATCGCGCGGCTGGGCCGGGGCAGCCGGCTCGGTGGTGATTCGCCCATCGGGGCCGACCAGCACGAAGCGTTCACCGGCGTCGGTGCAGAGCGCGATCCGCAGGCCCGCTTCGTGCGGGACCGGCATCCAGCCGGTGGGCAGCAGCGCACGCAGCACCAGCCCTGCGGCAACAAGCAGCAGGCCGAGCGACAGGCGGGAGTGACGCGCGCGGTTCACGCCGGCCCCATAGAAGGGCGCGACCGGATGGGCAATCGCCACAGAGCGGTCAGAGCAGGCGGGCGAACAGGTATTCCGAATCGAGCTGTTGCCCGACCCGGAAGGTTACATCGGCCACCTTGGCAAAGCCGTAGCGGGCATAGAAACGCTGGGCGCCGGTGTTTTCGGACCAGACCGACAGCTGCACTTCATCGGCGGCGCGCGCGGCGAATTCGGCCATGGCCCAATCCATCAGGGCCGAGCCGATTCCCTCGTTCTGGGCGTTGGGGGCGGTGTAGAGCTGTTTGAGTTCCATCACCCGGGCCCCCCGCGCATGCTGGGGAAAGCCGCAGGAAAGGCCGAGCTTGCACCAGCCGACCAGCACGCCGTTGCGCTCTGCCACCTGATAGACCCGCGACGGATCGACCAGCTCGCGCGCCAGCGCGGCCTCGCCATAGGCATCGACCAGGAACGGCAGCAGGTCTTCCGGGCGATAGAGCGGCCAGAACTTGGCCACGAAGGCGGTGATCCCCAACGCCGAGAGCGCCGGGATATCGGCCGGGCCGGGCGCGCGCAGGACGAGCGGGGATTCGGCCACGGCGCTGCGCTCAACCGCGCGGGCGGGCCTGTTCGTAGCAGCCCAGCACGCGCAGATCCTTGCAGTGGAAGGCCAGTTCCTCGATCGCGCGATCGATCGCCGGATCGCCCGGCGCGCCGAGGATATCGGCATAGAACATGGTGGCCGCGAAGCTGGCGCCCTTCTGGTAGCTTTCCAGCTTGGTCATGTTGACGCCGTTGGTGGCGAAGCCGCCCAGCGCCTTGTAGAGCGCGGCGGGGACGTTCTTGACCTCGAACACCAGCGTGGTCATCGCCTGCTTGCCGGCCAGATCGGCCGGATCGAGCGGGGCGCGGGCCAGCACAACGAAGCGGGTGGTGTTGTCCGCCGAATCCTCGACGTTGTCTTCGATCACCGACAGGCCATAAAGTTCGGCGGCAAGGCGCGGGGCGATGGCGGCGACAGAGGCATCGCCCATTTCCTTCACATGCGCCGCCGCGCCCGCCGTATCGGCATAGGCCATCGGCACGATGCCGCGATCGCGCAGGTAGCGGCGCGATTGGCCTAGCGCCTGGGGATGGGAATAGGCCGCCGCGAACGGCCCGTTGCCGAGCGCCATCAGCGCATGGTGGATCGACAGGAAATGTTCGCCCACGATCGACAGCCCGCTTTCCGGCAGCAGGAAATGGATATCCGCCACGCGGCCGTGCTGCGAATTCTCGATCGGGATGATCGCCCGGTCGGCCTTGCCTTCCCTGACAGCATCGAGCGCATCCTCGAACGAAAAACACGGCAGCGGCAGGCAATCGGCCGCATATTCGCGCGCGGCGCGATGGGAATTGCAGCCAGGTGCCCCCTGGAAGGCCATGGCCCGGCGGGGATCGGCGGCGGCTTCCTGGGTCATCTGCTCGACCAGCGCGAGCGCGGGGGCGGGGTAGCTGTGCATGGCGCGCGCATAGGCACGAAGGCGCGGGCGCTGGCAAGAATAATCCGCGCGGGCGGCCCGGCCTGGCGCGGCCGGGCTATTTCGCGCAGGCTGCGGTTTCAATAGCCCTTGCGTGAGGGCGCGCGGCTCACTAGAGCGCGCAACCGGAAGCCAAAGGCAAAATCTTCGGGGCATTCATGCAGGACCGTAACAATACCATCGCCGGTTGGGCCTTGTTTTCCGGCATTGTCGCGCTGGGTCTGGGGAGCCTTTCGGCTCACTATTTCCGCGCTGACAAGACGGATCGCCCCGAAAAGATGGGCTATGAGATCGAGGGCGTAGTTTCCTCAGAGGGCGGCGCTGCCGCGGCCGAGGAAGGAATCGAGGCCCGGCTGGCCAAGGCGGATGCCGCCAAGGGCGAAGCCGTGTTCAAGAAGTGTCAGGCGTGCCACACGGTTGACCAGGGCGGCGCCAACGGCATCGGCCCCAACCTGTTCGCCACGGTGGGCAAGGCGATCGGCGGCCACCCAGGCTTCGCCTTCTCTGACGACCTCAAGGGCAAGGGCGGCAACTGGGACTGGGCGGCGCTTGATGCCTGGCTGAAGAATCCCAAGGGCTTTGCCGCCGGCACCAAGATGACCTTTGCCGGTATCGCCAACGCCCAGGAACGCGCCGACCTGATTCTCTACCTCAATACCAAGGGTTCGAATCTGCCGCTTCCGGCCGTGCCGGCTGCACCTGCAGGTGGCGACGCGGCGGCTGCCGCACCGGCCGGAATCGATGCCCTGCTGGCTTCGGCCGACGTGGCCAAGGGCGAGCAGAGCTTCAAGAAGTGCCAAGCCTGCCACACCATCAACCAGGGCGGCGCCAATGGCATTGGCCCGAACCTCTATGGCGTGTCCGGTGATGGCGTGGCAGCGGACCGTGGTGGCTTCGCGTTCTCCGACGCGCTCAAGTCGCACGGCGGGACCTGGGATGCGGCAACGATGGATGCCTGGCTGAAGAACCCCAAGGGCTTTGCCGCTGGCACCAAGATGACCTTTGCCGGCATCAGCAACGACCAGGAACGCGCCAATCTGATCGCCTATCTCAACGCGCAGGGCGGCAAGCTGACCCTGCCGGCGGCGGGTGCTGCGGCCCCGGCCCAGTAAGCCGGCGGCAAGCGCTGAAACGAAAAAAGGGCGGGGCCGCAAGGCTCCGCCCTTTTCGCATGGGTGAGGCCCGCCCCGCAGGCGAATCAGGGCGCGGGGCGCCCCTTGAACCCTTGCGCGATCACGTACCATTCCGACGAGCCCTTGCGGCTGGCGGGCGGTTTGGCGTGCTTCACGGCGGTGAAGTTCTTTTTCAGGATGGTCAGCAGTTCGGCATCGGTGCCGCCGGCAAAGACCTTGGCGACGAAGGCCCCGCCCGGCGCCAGCGTGTTGATCGCGAAGTCGACCGCTGTTTCGACCAGACCCATGGTTCGCAGATGGTCGGTCTGCTTGTGGCCCACCGTGTTGGCCGCCATGTCGGAAATGACGAGATCGGGCGGGCCATCCAGCGCGCTTTCGAGCGCGGCCGGGGCTTCATCGGCCATGAAATCCATCTCGAAGATGGTAACGCCCTCGATCGGTTCGGTTGGCAGCAGATCTATGCCGACCACCTTTGCCTGAGGGGCGCGCTGGCGGACCACCTGGCTCCATCCGCCGGGTGCGATGCCAAGGTCCACCACTCGCTTTACCCCTTTGAGCAAGCCGAACTTGTCGTCCAGCTCGGCCAGCTTGTAGGCGGCGCGGCTGCGATAGCCATCGGCCTTGGCCTGCTTGACGTAGGGGTCGTTGAGCTGGCGCGTCAGCCAGCGCGCCGAGCTGACGGTGCGCTTCTTGGCGGTGCGCAGGCGTTCGCCCGGATCCCGGCCGGAACGACTCATGCCTGTTCTCCCAATCGGCGCAGGGCGGCCTGCGCGGTTATGCCACGGGTGGTGGCAGCCATCAGGCTGCGCAGGATACCCTCGCGGATGCCACGGTCGGCCACGCCGAGTCGGTCAGCCGGCCAGATATCGAGAATCGATTCGAGGATCGCGCATCCGGCCACCACCAGATCGGCGCGTTCGCGCCCGATGCACGGCAGTAGGCGCCGCTCGGCCGGGGACAGGCCGGCGAGGCGGGTGGAGATGCCGCGCATGGCATCGGCCGGGACGATAAGCCCATCGACCGCGCCGCGATCGTATTGCGGCAGTTCGAGGTGCAGGCTGGCGAGCGTGGTGACCGTGCCGGATGTGCCGAGCAGGCGCAGATCGCCGGCGGGCCTGTTACTGGCCAGATGGGGGGCGATGCGCTGGGTGAACGGAGCGAAACTGTCATCGACCAGTTGGCGCATGCGGGCATAGCGGGCGGCGCGATCGGCGTTGCTTTCGCCTTCGTGCCCGCAGGTCTCGGTGAGAGAGACGACCCCCCACGGCACTGATTGCCAATCGAGAATGCGCGGCACGGTTGGCCCGTTTTCGATCAGCACCAGTTCGGTGGAGCCGCCGCCGATGTCGAAGATCATCGCCGGCCCTTCGCCTTGCTCCAGCAGGATGTGGCAACCCAGCACGGCCAGGCGGGCTTCTTCCTCGGCGCTGATTACATCGAGTGCGATGCCGGTTTCGCGGCGCACCCGTTCGATGAAGTCGGCGCCGTTACTTGCCCGGCGGCAGGCTTCGGTGGCGACCGAGCGGGCGAGGTGGACGTTGCGGCGCTTGAGTTTTTCGGCGCAGACGGTGAGCGCGCCGAGCGCTCGGTCCATCGCCGCATCGCTTAGCCGTCCGGTTTGCGCCAGCCCTTCGCCCAGGCGGACGACGCGGCTGAAGGCATCGACCACCACGAAGTGTTCGCCCGATGGGCGGGCGATCAGCAGCCGGCAGTTGTTGGTGCCCAGATCGATCGCGGCATAGGATTGCCGCGGGCCGCCGGTGCGTTCGCCGGGCGAGCCGCCTGTTTGTATCTTGCCGCCGGACCGGCCCGCCGCGCTTGAGGCGGGCGAATGGTCCGGGCGGGCGCCGGAAGTGCGGGGAACGGCGGCTGCTGCCTTGCCGGAACGATCGGCCGGCGAACGGCCGGGCGCGATTTTTCCCGGATCGGCGGTGCGGCGCTGGCCGTTATCTCCCCGCATGGCCGGCGGAAGGGAATCCGCCATGTCAGTGTACTCAAAAACTTCGAAAAGCCCGCCGGTGAGAGCGGGTACCTGAAGTCATGCTAGACGGCGCAACCGTTTACGGCAAGTGCGCGCACCAAAGCGCCGACCAGGATTTCCGGGGTGGAACCGCGAACTTCGGGTAGACTTTGATGGCAAGGGGCTGGCAAAGAGGGATTCCGAGCCCGTATAGCGGAACATATGGCCGACAAGGGCGCAACATGGCTGGTCGGACAGGTTGCCGCGCACTACAGAGAGTGGCTCAAGCATGATCATGCCCTTGCCAGAAATGCTCGACAAGAGCGCCATCGCCGCGGTGTTGAGCAACCCGCGGCTGCCTGATAACCCGATCATCGAATGCAACGCTGCATTCGAGGAACTGACCGGCTATTCCCGCGAGGAAATCGTCGGGCGCAACTGCCGTTTCCTGCATGGCCCGCAGACCGAGCCGTGGCTGACAGAAACCCTGCGTAGCGGCATCCGTCGCCGCCAGCCGGTGATGGTGGAAATCACCAATTACCGGAAAGATGGCAGCCCGTTTCGTAATGCGGTCATGATTGCGCCGATTTTCGACGATGAGGGCGAACTGCTCTATTTCCTCGGTTCGCAGGTGCAGATTCCGGACGATCAGGCCCGGGCCAACGATGCCCGCCGCAAGGTGGCCCATGAAAAGGTGGCCGCGCTTTCAGCGCGCCAGCGCGCGGTACTGGTGCAGATGGCGGCCGGCAAGCTGAACAAGCAGATCGCCTGGGAACTGGGTCTTTCCGAGCGGACCGTGAAGATGCATCGCGGGGCGGTGCTGAAGGCGCTGGGTGTGCGCACCACGGCCGATGCCATCCGGGTGGCGATCGAGGCTGGCTATTGAGCGCGTAAAACCGCGCGAATCACCTTGACCGGGGCTGCCGGCCGGACTAGACGGCGCCCCTCCATTGCCCCGTCGTCTAATGGTAAGACTACGGATTCTGATTCCGTCTATCGAGGTTCGAATCCTCGCGGGGCATCCATTTTCCTGACATCGTTGGTTCGGTTCCGTCTGTGCGGGCTCTCGTGCTGTTTGCATGGTCGGAGCAGCGATGAAACCGTTGCGCTTTTTCTGGCGGAGCGCGAGGGTGGGGGATGACCGAAGACGAAAAGAACCACTCCCTTACCCGCCGCAAGTTCTACAAGGCCCAGCAAGAAGCCTCTTTCGAGGAGGCAAGGCCGCATACCACCCCGCAGACCCAGGATCCGGCCTATCGCCTGGCCTTCCGCGATACCGAGTTCCTGTTGCGCGAGGAACTGCGCCCGGTGCGGTTCCAGCTGGAGCTGCTCAAGGCCGAGATGCTGCTGGAAGAGGCGAAGATCGGATCGACCCTCGTCTGCTATGGTTCGGCCCGCATCCCGGCCCCTGACATGGCTGAGGCGGCGCTGGCCGTGCCGACCACGCCCGAACGCCACGCGGTGATCGAGCGGCTGGTGGCCAAGAGCCGTTATTACGAAGTGGCGCGTCAGTTGGCACGGATCGCCACCGAGCAGGCCATCGTGGAAGACGGGATGCGCCAGTTCGTGGTGTGTTCGGGCGGCGGCCCTTCGATCATGGAAGCGGCCAACCGCGGCGCGGTGGAAGCGGGCGGGGAGACGGTGGCGCTGAACATCGTGCTGCCGCACGAGCAGGCGCCCAACAGCTATGTGACGCCGCACCTTTCGTTTCAGTTCCACTATTTCGCGCTGCGGAAAATGCACTTCCTGCTGCGCGCCCGCGCCGTGGCGGTGTTCCCCGGCGGGTTTGGGACGTTTGACGAGCTGTTCGAGCTGTTGTGCCTGATCCAGACCGGCAAGATGAAGCCGATCCCAATCCTGCTGTATGGCGGCGATTTCTGGCGCCGGGTGGTCAACTTCGAGGCGCTGGCCGAGGAGGGGGTGATCAACCACGAGGATCTTGCCCTGTTTACCCCGGTGGAAACGGCCGAGGAGGGCTGGGAGGTGATCCGGCGGTTCTACAAGCTGGATTGAAGCGCCATGTTGCGCACCGCCTGATGGCCGAGCGGGCCGTGGCCGGCGCCAAAGCCGGGCGCGGCCAGCAGGGCGGCACGGACGAAGGCGCGGGCGCGCGAGACGGCTTCTTCCAGCGGCAGGCCGGCGCCAAGCCCCGTGGCGATGGCGCTGGCGAGCGAGCAGCCGGTGCCGTGGGTGTGGCGGGTGGCGATGCGTTCCGCCTGCCAGATGATCGGGGGCTGGCCGGGGATGACGAGGCGATCTTCGACTACCGCGCCTTCGGCATCGCCGCCCTTGGCGAGATAGGCGATGCCGCGTGCGGCCATGGCCGCATCGCCGCCGAGCGCGGCGAGTTCGGGCACATTGGGGGTGGTGAGCGTGGCGCGGGCCATCAGCCGTTCGAACGCGGCCACGGTATCATCATCGGCCAGCACGGCGCCGCTGGTGGCGATCATGACCGGATCGAACACTACCGGGCAATCCAGCTGTTCCAGCCGATCGGCCACCAGATGGCCGAGGGCGGCCGAGCCGAGCATGCCGATCTTCACGGCATCGACGCCGATATCGCTGGTGCAGGCATCGATCTGCGCCGCGACGAGGGCGGGCGACAGCGCTTCGACCGCGGTGACGCCGAGCGTGTTTTGCGCGGTGATCGCGGTGATCGCGGTCATCCCGTAGCCGCCGAGCATGGTGATGGTCTTGAGATCGGCCTGGATGCCGGCGCCGCCAGAGCTATCCGATCCGGCGATCACGAGGATGCGGGGCGGGCTCATCCCCGGTGATGCCGCGCGGTGGCGGGCGGGTGCTGGGCGTGAAGACGCTTGGCCCGCGTGGGCCGGTCCAGCAGCTCGCCGCCGCAATCGGGGCATTGTTCGTCCAGATCGTCGGCACATTCGGCGCAGAAGGTGCTTTCGAGGCTGCAGATGAAGGCGCCGGGCGCTTCGGCCGGGAGATCGGCGCCGCAGCGCTGGCAATCGGGGCGCATTTCCAGCATCAGGCGGCCGCCTCGGCCACGGCGTCGCAGATCGCGCCGACCACGCTTTCCACTTCGGCCCGGTCATCCCCTTCGGCCATGACCCGGATCACCGGCTCGGTGCCGGAAGGACGGATGACCAGCCGGCCGCGGCCATCGAGCCGGGCGGTGGCTTCCGCGATCACGCCCTTGACGCGGGGATCTTCGAGCGGCTTGCCGCCAGCGAAGCGGACGTTGCGCAGCAGTTGCGGCACCGGATCGAACAGGTGGAGCAGTTCGCTGGCGCGCTTGCCGGAACGGACCAGGGCCGCCAGCACCTGCAGGCCGGCCACGGTGCCATCGCCGGTGGTGCCGTGATCGAGCAGGATCATGTGGCCCGACTGTTCGCCGCCGACGTTGAAACCGCCGCTGCGCATCCGTTCCAGCACATGGCGATCGCCCACGGCGGTGCGTTCCAAGGTCAGCCCCTGGCCGGCGAGATAGCGTTCGAGGCCAAGGTTGGACATGACCGTGGCGACCACGCCGCCGCCGCGCAGCACGCCGCGGGCGGCCATTTCGGTGCCGAGCAGGGCCATGATCTGATCGCCATCGACGACCGCGCCCTTTTCATCGATCACGATCAGCCGATCGGCATCGCCATCCAGCGCAATACCGATATCGGCGCCCGAGGCGACCACGGTTTCGCGGACCAGATCGAGGTGGGTGGAGCCGCACTTGTCGTTGATGTTGCGGCCATTGGGATTGACCCCGATGGCATGGACTTCGGCGCCCAGTTCCCAGATGGCGGAGGGGGCGACCTGATAGGCCGCGCCATTGGCGCAATCGACCACGATCTTCAGCCCGTCGAGCCGGACGTTTTCGGGCAGCGAGCCCTTGACCGCGTGTATGTAGCGGCCGCGCGCATCCTCGATCCGGCGGGCGCGGCCGATTTCGGGCGAGGGGGCAAGGGCGATCTCGTCGCCCAGCAGCATGGCCTCGATCGCCAGTTCGTCTTCGTCCGAAAGCTTGAAGCCATCGGGGCCGAACAGCTTGATACCGTTATCCTCGTACGGGTTGTGGCTGGCCGAGATCATCACCCCGACATCGGCGCGCAGTTCGCGGGTGAGCAGGGCGACGGCCGGCGTGGGCATCGGCCCGAGCAGCACGACATCCATGCCGACGCTGGTGAACCCGGCCACCATTGCGTTTTCCAGCATGTAGCCGGACAGGCGGGTATCCTTGCCGATCACCACGCGGTGGCGATGATCGCCGCGCAGGAAGCGGGTGCCGGCGGCCTGACCGGCCTTCATGGCGGTGGCCGCTGTCATTGCGCCGGCATTGGTGCGGCCGCGGATCCCGTCGGTCCCGAAAAACTGTTTGCTCATCCGTCCTGTCGCCTGTTTGCGGTGGCGGGCATCGCCGGCCCGCCGCTTTCATCGCACGGCTAGTGCCATCTTGGCAAAGCGCAAGGCACCCCGGATCGCCGGTTGCCGCCGTAGTTTGCAGCGGTTGATCGACGGTAGCGCACGGGTCGGCGCAGAGCGCGTGAACCTCGGCGGTATTTCGGCGTTGAAGCGCGGGGCCCGGATAAGGGCTCGTTTCCTCGACACACGGAGATCTCATGCCGATCACGCTGACGCCGCTGCCCTATGGCACGGATGCGCTCGCTCCCGCCATTTCGGCCGCCACTCTTGAAGTGCACCACGGCAAGCATCACCGCGCCTATGTTGACAAGACCAACGCGGCGACCGCTGGGACCGACCTCGAAAACGCTTCGCTCGAACAGATCGTGGCCGCTGCCCGCGCTGGCAACCCCAAGCTGTTCAACAACGCGGCGCAGAGCTGGAACCACTCGTTTTACTGGGCCAGCCTGAGCCCGGTGCGTTCGGCGCCGGAAGGCGACCTGCTGGCCGCGATCGAGCGCGACTTCGGTTCGGTTGACGCGCTGGTGAGCGAGCTGGCTTCGCGCGGGGCGGATCACTTCGCTTCGGGCTGGGTGTGGCTGGCCGAAGAAGGCGGCAAGCTGATCGTGGCCGAAACCCACGACGGCGACACCCTGGCCGACGGTAAGGCCAACCCGCTGCTGGTGATCGACCTGTGGGAGCACGCCTACTACCTCGACCGCAAGAACGCGCGGCCGGAATACCTCAAGGTGGTTCTGGAAGAGCTGCTGAACTGGGGCTTTGCCGCCGAGAACCTGGCGCGCGGTTCGCGCTGGACCTATCCGGCCTGATCGGATGACGAATCGCCGCCGGCGCTTTCCTCGCCGGCGGCCACTTCGGGAAGAGTGGGAAACAGGGGCTCGCCAAAGGCGAAGCCGATCACGTTGGGCTTGCCGAGGTGTTCGAACGCGGCAGTCAGCGTGATCAGGATCGGGACCGAGAGCAGCGCGCCCAGAACACCCCAGATCCACGTGAACAGGCTGAACGAGAACAGGATCAGCACCGGGTTCACGGTAAAGCGGCGGCCCAGCACCGCCGGGGTGACGATGTTGGATTCGATCGCGTGGAGGCCGAGATAGGCCAGGGGTGCCAGCAGGCCCATCGCCACGGTTTCGTAGGTGGCGATCCCGACCAGCGCCAGCACGCCGATCATGGTCAGCGGCCCGACATAGGGCACGAAATTGAGCAGGGCGGCGATTCCGCCCCACATGATCGGGGCATTCCAGCCCAGCGCCCAGGCACCCAGCGCAGTGATCACACCCACGCCGGCATTGATCAGGGCGACGGTGAGGATATAGCTGCCCACCCGGTCCTGGATTTCGCGCACCAGCCGTGCAGCCTTGAGGCTGGAGCCAAAACTGGTGCGATCGAACAGCAGGTGCTGGCGCAGGCGCAGGCGCGATTCGATCATGAAGAAGCTCATCAGCAGGGTGAGCAGGGTTTCCAGGATCACGCTGGGGGTGGCGACGGCGAGCTGTTCGATGATCGACGGCGTGGCGACCACCACTTCGCGGCTGGGCGGGCGGCCACTGAGCCGGGCCAGCGCATTGTTGATATCGTTCAGCCAATCGAGGTTGTTGCGCAGCCGCGCGATCTGCTGGCTGGCCCGCGCGACCATGCCGGGCAGATCGTCCGCCAGGGCCAGCGCCGGCTGGAGGATGAGCGCAAATGCCACCACCACCAGCGCGACGAAGAACAACAGTGCCAGCGCCGAACTGAGCAGGTTGGGCAGGCCAAGGCGCATCATCTGGTCGGCCAGCGGCGATAGCACGATCGACAGGATGGCCGCGGTGACCAGCGGCAGGAACACGACCGAGCCGATGGACAGGACGAAGGGCAGGGCGAGGAACAGCCCGATGCCGAGCAGCATGACGAGGGCCGAGACCAGCCGCAGTTGCTGGGCCCCATAGGGCGCGGGTTCGCCGGGCGCTGGCGGGCCGGCAAAGGGTTGATCGGCAGGATCGGGCGTGCCGTGAGGGTTCATGGTTGCCAGCCTAGGCCTTTGCGCGCGCCGCGATCAAGGCCTTGTTCGGCACAGAGCGGTGCGGCCATCCCGGCGCGCCACCGCAGGCGGTTACTCCAGTGAGCCGCCGTGGACGACGTGGTCGAGGTCGCGCATGATCTGCTGGTGCGCGGTGTCTTCTTCGCCGTGACCCCGGTGCGGCATTTCGCCGTTTTCGATCATCCGGCTGAGGGCAGCGCGGGCTCGGCCCACGCGGCTCTTGATGGTGCCGACCGCGCATTGGCAGATTTCGGCCGCCTCTTCATAACTGAAGCCGCCAGCGCCGACCAGCAGCAGGGCCTCGCGCCGTTCTGGCGGCAGGGTGAGAAAGGCGCGGTGCATATCTGACAGGTGCAGCGGGCCTTCCTGCCCGGCAGGTGCGGTCAGCGTGCGTTCGGCCACGGTTTCATCGTATTCGCCGCGAAAGCGGTTGCGCCGCATGTCGGTCAGATAGGCGTTGCGCAGGATCACGAACGTCCAGGCGCGCATCGAGGTGCCCGGTTCGAAACGATCCTGCGCGGCCCATGCCTTGAGCAGGGCTTCCTGCACCAGATCGTCGGCCAGATCGGGGCGGCCGCACAGGCCGCGGGCGAAGGCGCGCAGATGCGGGATGACGGTGGTCAGTTCGCGCTTGAACGCAGCCCTGTCTTCCCCGCTTCGCCGTTCGCCCGATGGATGGGCCGATCTGCTGGGGGGCGGGGGAGTGGTCATTTTCCGGTTTCGTCGAGCTTCGAGATGAGATCGGCGAAGCTGTCTGGCAGTGGTTCGTTGACGACCGAATCATACAATTGCCGCAGTCCATTCGCCCATTCCGGCTCTGGCCGCTTGCCCGCTCGGGAAGTTTCCGGCTGCGTGGCCTGGCCTGCCTTTTCCTGGGCTTTTCCTTGGACCGTTTCCTGAGTCATTGCGGTGCGTGACGTCCCTGTTCCAAAAACGCGCGGCCGGGTGTCGACCGGGCTGCCGTCCCCCCTTGTACACGTCGGCATGCCGCAACGAAATCGCGGCAGCGACACAACTGGAACGAAATGCTTCCTGTGTGGTTCCCGGTCTGAGCAGGTGAATTGCTGCCGGGGCTGGCAGAATTGCTGCGGGAATGACCAGATCGAGCAGGGCAGGGCTTGGGGGCAAGGTCTGTCGGGATGGCTGCCGGTGTCACCGACGGGAACAGGGAATCGCGTGGAGCGCAAGGTAGCAGCCAGGGTACGCAAACAGCGATGGTATCTGCGCCTGCCGCGGGCCGTGCCCGTGGGCATTTTCCTGATGGTTTCCGCGATCACCGCGCTGAGCGTCTTTGCGATCGAACGGGTGGAAACCCAGCGCAACGATGCCCTGCATCGGCAGACTGCGCTGGCCGCCACGGCCGCGCTGGAGCGGCTGGCCAGCGCCAATACGGTTTATCTTCGCGCCGGGGCGGTGGTGCTGTCGATGCAGCGCCCCATTACCGAAAAGGCCTTTCGCGAATTTGCCCAGCAGCTGGATACGGACACCTCGCTGCGTGGCGGCGGGGCGCTGGGGCTTTCGGTCATGGTCAGGCCAGCCGAAGTGGTGACGTTGGAGAGCATGGCCCGGGCTGCCGGGATCAGCGACTATACCGTGCATCCGGTGCCAGTCGGGCGCACGGCGCTGCCGGTGCTGTATACCGCGCCCGATACGGCCGCCAACCGGCGGACGCTGGGCTTCGATCTCCTGAGCGATCCCGCCCGGCGCGCAGCGGTGGAGCGCGCGATCCAGTTCGGCCGGCCGAGCGCGGCGGGCCCGATGGAGCTGATGAGTGATGACGGCCCCGGTTCACGCACGGGCTTTGCCATCTTCGTGCCGGTTTATGACGGGACCGGAGCCAACCGGCAGCTGGTGGGGCTGCTGGCCCGCGCCTTTCGTGCGCAGACCTTCATCGAGGCAGCGCTCGGCGGCGAGGAGGTGCGTGGTTACGGCATTGCCCTGTACGATGGCGAGCGGCCCGAACGCATGGAAATCGCCGCGGTGGGGCCGCAGGCCCCGCGCGAGCGGCGGGTAATGCGCGAAATGCTGATCGCTGATCACCGCATGCGGGTCGAAGTTTCGCCCCCGGTGGGCATCATGCTGTCCAACCTGTCGCTGCTGACGCTGTTGTTCGGCATGATGGCGGCCGCGCTGCTGTTGGTGGTGGCACGGCTGGTGACCCAGAATGCCGCCGAGGATCGCACGGCCTTGGCCTGGTTCGAGGAGCAGGCATCGATCCGCAATTCGCTGACGCGCGAGCTCAATCACCGGGTCAAGAACACGCTGGCGAACGTGCTGTCGATCGTGGCGCTGACCCGGCGGCGGACCGACAACATCGACGAGTTCGTGAGCGGGCTGATCGGCCG
>CAZVHM010000014.1:20595-35435 GCA_964627175.1 uncultured Novosphingobium sp.
CCCGATGGGGTGCGCTGCACGCTGATCGTGCCGGTTCGCCTGCCGGCGCCCTTCCCGCTGCGGCGGGGGGCGCCCGACGCGCGATAGCCCAAGGCGATCAGCCGATCGCCTTGCTCGAATTGAAGAACAGCGCCTGGCTGATCGCGGCCCGCACGGTCGCTTCCTGGAACGGCTTGGTGATCAGGTAGGTCGGCTCCGGGCGGTCGCCAGTCAGCAGACGCTCGGGATAGGCGGTGATGAAGATCACCGGCACATCGCCGATCGCCAGGATATCATCGACCGCATCGAGCCCCGAACTGCCATCGGCCAGCTGGATATCGGCCAGCACGAGGCCGGGGCGCTGTTCGGCCACGACATGCTGGGCCTGGGTGCGGGTGGCGGCGGTGCCGCAGATGTCGTGCCCCAGCGAGCGGACGAGATCTTCCAGCTGCATCGAGATCAGCGGCTCATCCTCGATGATCAGCACGCTGGTGGTCGATTCCCGGTCGATGTCGGTCACGGCCTCCTGGATCAGGCTTTCCACCTGCGCCGGATCGAGGTCCATGATCGCGGCGGTTTCCGCGACCGAGAATTCTTCCAGCGTGGTGAGCAGCAGGGCCTGGCGACTGAGCGGCGTGATGGCCGCGAGCCGCAACTGGGCGGCAATTTCCAGTTCGCTGCTTGCCGCGTTCACGGGTTCGGGGGCATCGAGGTAGGCGCTGGACCAGACCTTGTTGAAGGCGCGATACAGCGGCACGCGGCCGCCGGTGAGGCTTTTCTGGAGATCTGTATCGGACAGGGCTGCTTCCAGCGTGGCTCGCACGAACGCATCTCCGGTCTGCTGCGATCCGGTGAGGGCGCGGGCGTAGCGGCGCAGATAAGGCAACTGGGCGGCAACCTGGGTGCCAAGCGACATTCTTACCCCTTCCCTTTTGATATAACTAACCCGCAAAGCAACTCCGCAGCCGGGATGCGGTTCCCGCGGGAGCAGGCGGCGGAGCCTATTTCCGCGTGATTGAACTGACCCAGTGGACCAGCTCGCGATCGTCCATGGGCTTGGCGAAGCGGGCGGCGATCGCGGGATCGGCGGGCACCATATCGCGGTCTGCGCCGGAAATGACCGCCACCGCGCAGCCTTCGGCGTGAAGCTGCCGCGCCAGGCCGAGGCTGTTGCCGTCGGGCAGCATGAAATCAAGCAGCGCGGCGCGGAAGCCGGTGTCATGCATGTAGGATTGGGCTTCGGCGATGCTGCCGGCGAGCAGAACCTTGTGACCTGCTTCGAGTAGCGCGTCTTCCAGCGCTGCGGCCACCAGAAAGCTGTCTTCCAGTACGAGAACAGGCAGAGCGTTCATGGCTCATCCCCTTGGGAGGAAGAAGAAAAGGTAGCCCTGGTGCGATCTTCCCCAAGGCTCCCTTAATAACAGGCCGGCCGGACATGGTCGAGTCTGCTTGGCGTGCGGGCGGCAGGCCGTGGGATGCAGGGGCCAGGGCGATGCAGGGGCCAGGCGATGCAGGCGGAGCGTGAAAATATTTTGCATTTGGCTTCAAGTCGGCGGGAACCGCTGTTCGGGTAGTGCATTTCCCCCTTGTCACCGCCGAGACCCCCCCCTCCCGTCCAAACGGTCGGTGATACGATCCCGAAGGCCTTCGCTCCTTGTGAGCGGAGGCCTTTTTCTGGCGATCCGCCGGTTTTGGCGGCCGATCTTGTGGCTCGATCTTGTGCGGAGTGGCGGGCGGCGCAATCCGCGCTCAGGCGTGGCCGGTGAGCGCTCCGCGCAACCGGCCCAGCAGTCCGTCGGTACGGCGCGGAGCCAGTGCTGCGATCAGTTCGGTCGGGGTGAACGGCTTGCCCAGCACCGTGCCGAGTGCGGCGATTCCGGGCGGGATCGCTTCGGGCGAGCCGGTGGCGAAGATAATCTGCGGCGCCTGCGGCCCCATCAGCGAGGCGAGTTCAGCCAGCGCCCAGCCATCGTTGCGATCCCGCAGCCGGCTGTCGAGCACGATGACAGTGGGCTGCAGCCGTTCCAGCGCGACGCGGGCGCATTCGGTGGTGGGGCAGATTTCCACCGGATCGGCACCGCCCTTGCGCAGGGTATCGACCAGTTCCAGCGCGATGATCGCATCATCTTCCACCACCAGGGCAGGCCCGATCGGCACGGCGGCAGGGGCCTCTTTGCCGCTGCGGTCCTGCACTGTCGATGCTGTGCGTTTCCCCGGCATGGCCGGCGCTCCTCCTGTGTCTCTACAGGTGCAACGCCGCCGTGGGCGGGGATGTTCCGGCCCGGAATCAGAGCGGCTTTGCGTAGATACGGTATGCCTTATTGATGTGGCTGTCGATGGCATCGGCGATGGCGATCATTCCCTGGTTATCGTCCAGGATCCAGCCGATTTCGCCCCGGCTGGCGCCATAGCGGCTGATCGCGTTGCGGCGGATGAATTCGATCATCATGAAGGCCAGCTGGCTGGCGATGCGCGAGGATTGCAGCTGCTTGCGCACGCCCATCAAGGGCACCCGCATGGTGCGTACCCGGGGGTTGCGCAGCCACAGCAGCAGCTTCAGCCAGTTGAACGGCAGCAGCTTGCCGCCCATCGGCTTCAGCACTTCGTTGAGATCGGGCAGGGTCATCATGAATGCGACCGGTTCGCCATCGTATTCCGCGATCATGATCAGGTCTTCGCGCACGATCGGCTTGAACTTCTTGCCGGCGTGCTTGATCTCGGTGTCGGAAAAAGGAACGAAGCCCCAGTTGTCGGACCAGGCATCGTTGAGGATGTCGAGGATCAGGGCGGCTTCCTCGTCGAAGCGGCTCTTGTCGACATTGCGGATGCGGATGCGGGCGTTCTTTTCGCCCGATTGCACGATGCGCTGGATCAGCGGGGGGAAGCCCTTGGTGATGTCCAGCTCGTAAGTGTAGAGCGTCTTGACCGTTTCATAGCCGCGCGCTTCGAACCAGGCCTGATAGTGCGCCGGCTGGTGGCCCATCATTACCGTGGGCGGGTGATCGTGGCCCTGAACCAGCTGGCCCGGTTCTTCCCAGATCGACATCGACAGCGGGGCGACCACGCGGGTCATCCCCTTGGCGCGCAGCCATTCTTCCGCCGTGCGGATCAGGATATCGGCCACCTCTTCGTCTTCGGCCTCGAACAGGCCCCAACTGCCGGTGCCGGGGCCGAAGCCCTGGGCCGGATCCATTGCCGTGGCTTGATGATCGATGTGCGCCGAAATACGGCCGACCACGCGTTCGCCGCGCCGGGCAAGGAACAGTTGCACATCGGCATGTTCGAAGAACGGGTTCTTGCCGGGCGTGACCAGGTCGAGCGCCTCCATCCGCAGCGGGGGCACCCAGTTCGGATCCGATCCGTTGAGCCGATAAGAGAGATCGACAAAAGTCTCCCGTTCAGCCTTGGTTGTGACCGGCAGAACGATTATCCCGGCTTCAGCCACGTTCGTCTCCTTGTTCGAGGTTCATGTGCCCTGTCCGCCCATCTGACAGCTTGTCAAGCGCGGTTCCCTGCGGCAACGCCGACCCGAACGCCGCGATGCCCTTCTGTTTCGGATGATGCAATGAGTTCTTCCCAGACCGCCACGGCCCCTGCCGCTTCCGGCACACCCATCCCCGATGACATGGCCATGCTGCGCGCGGCGGCCGAGCTGACCCGTGACATTTCGGCCGCCCGGCCGGGGATCTACTGGACCGACATGCTGGTTTCGGCCGCCGTGGGCTATGCCGCGATGGCCGGGGCGATCCTGCTGGACAACCCGTGGGCCGCGCTGGCTTCGGCGGTGGTGGCGGTGCTGGCGCTTTATCGCGCGCTGCTGTTCATCCACGAGCTGACCCATATTCACCGCGATGCCCTACCCGGCTTCCGTTTTGGCTGGAACCTGCTGGTGGGTATTCCGCTGCTCACGCCTTCGTTCATGTATGAAGGGGTGCATACGCTGCACCATGCCCGCACCCGTTATGGCACGGTGGAAGATCCGGAATACCTTCCGCTGGCGCTGATGAAGCCGTGGTCGCTGCCGGGCTTCATCGTGGTGGCGCTGGTGCTGCCGTTCGCGCTGCTGCTGCGCTTTGCCGTGCTGGTGCCGCTGGCCGCGGTGATCCCGCCGCTGCGCACCCTGCTGTGGGAGCGGGCATCGGCGCTGTCGATCAATCCGGAGTTCCGCCGCCGGGCACCGGAAGGGGAATTTGCCCGCATGGTGTTCTGGCAGGAACTGGGCGGCGCGGTCTGGGCCGTGGCGCTGATTGGCCTTTCGGCCTGGCAGGGCTGGCGGCCGCTGCTGATCGGCCTGTGCGTGATTTCAGCGGTGGCCGTGTTCAACCAGCTGCGCACGCTGGTGGCGCATTTGTGGGAGAACGAGGGCGAGGCGATGACGGTGACCGCGCAGTACCTCGATTCGGTCAACGTGCCGCCGCCGGGGATCATGGCCGAACTGTGGGCGCCGGTGGGGCTGCGCTATCACGCCACTCACCACCTGCTGCCCAGCCTGCCTTATCACGCCCTGCCCGAAGCGCACCGCCGCCTTGCCGCGCGGCTGGGCGAAGGCTCGACTTACGCACAGGCCAGCTATCCGGGGCTGTGGATGCTGATCGGCCGAATTGCACGCAGCACCATGCGCGCGGGCCAGGGCGCGGGGCGGGCGTCTATTCCTCTGTCCTGACCAGCACGGCTTCGCCGATCAACAGGAACAGCAGGAACGGCGCCCAGCCGGCCACGAGCGGCGGGTATCCGCCGAAGTTGCCGATGGCCAGCGCGGCATTGTCGATCACGAAATAGGCAAAGCCCAGCGCCATGCCGATGACCGAGCGGATCAGCAGCTGACCCGAGCGGGCGAGGCCAAACGCCGCGATGGCGCCCAGCAGGGGCATCAGGATCGCGGCCAGCGGGCCGGAAAAGCGATGCCACCAGTTGCCTTCCAGCTCGCTGGTCTGCCGGCCGGCATCCTTCAGCGAGTTGATCGTGCGGGTGAGGGTGAAGACATCCTGGGCCTCGGCGTCGATGTTGATAAGTGCCAGCTGGCGCGGGGTGACGGCCTGCGCGATAACCGTACCATTGGCCAGCGGAGCCATGGTGGTGGTTTGCGCATCAAACCGCACCGGATTGTCTAGCTTCCAGCCCGGCCCTGCATATGTGGCGCGCGGCGCGGTGATCGTTTCCGAAACCATCATGTTGGCATCGCGGCGATACCAGGTGACGCCTTCCAGCTGGATCGCATTGCCCGTGCCGCTGACCGTGTGGGCCATCAGGATGTTGATGCCATCGGCCACATAGACGTTGCTGCGGGTGTCCGCATCCTTGGGGATCGGCCCCCAGCCATTGGCCTGCCACGCGTTGAGCGTGCCGGTGGCGCGGGTGACGAAGCGTTCATTGAAGGCGAAGCTGATCCCGGCCACGAACACCGCGCTGATCAGCAGCGGTGCCAGCACCTGATGGGCCGAAAGGCCAGCCGCCTTCATCGCGATCACTTCGCTGTTCTGGTTAAGCGTGGCGAGGGTGAGGATCGTGGCCAGCAGCACCGAATAGGGCAGGAAGCGGGCAATCAGCTGCGGGATGCGGAGCGATACATAAGTCCACAGCTCCGGTTCGCCGTTGCCGGGATAGGCGAGGATGTCGCCGCTTTCCGACAGCAGATCGAGCATCTGGAGCACCAGCACCAGCATGACCAGCACGCCGAAGATGCGGGTGACGAACTGCCGGGCCAGATAGAAGGCCAAGGTGCGCGAGGGGAAGAAATCAAGCTGCATCGCTCATCCCTGCGAGCTTGCGTGCGCCGGGGTGGCGACGGAAGAAACGGCGGACCTGCTTGCCGGCGGTGGCGGCAAAGCGTTCCAGCGCGCCAATCGGTTGGCCGCCCGGCACATAGGCGATCCGCCAGTACATCCACCCGATCAGCAGCGAGAACACCACGAACGGCCCCCACAGCGCGAGCAGCGGATCAACCCGCCCCAGCGAGGCGACGGACTGCCCGTATTCGTTGACCTTGTGATAAGCCACGACCATCACGATCGACACGAACACGCCAAGGGTGGAGGTCGATCGCTTGGGCGGCACGGCCAGGGCCACGGCCAGCAAGGGCATCATCAGCATCATCACGACTTCGACCATGCGATAATTGAAGCTGGCCTGGCTGGATGCCCGGACGCTTTCGGTTACCCGAGCATCCGACCAGCCGATCCGCAGCAGTTCGGGCAGGAAGTACTCCCGCTCCTTGCCGCCGCGCTGGCGAAACGCCTCCACCGCAGGCAGGTCGATGGGCAGATCGTGCTGCGAGAAACTGAGCACGCGGGGGTTTTCGCCCGGTTCGTGCTGGACGATCTGCCCATCGGCCAGACGCAGCACGATGGTATCGGGATTTTCCTTCAGCGACAGGAACCGCCCTTCGCGCGCCGAAATGGCGAGGACCTGCCCCTTGCTGTCGGCCACGCGGGCGAAAATGCCGAGCAGGCGGCGGCCTTCATCCTCGCTCCGCTCGATCCGCAGGGCCATGCGATCGGCCAGGGTGGTGAATTCGCCCACCTTGATCGATGCGCCCAGTGCGCCGTTGACCAGCTGGTAGTTGAGCTGTTCGTAATAATAGCGCGACAGTGGCTGAAGATAGCCGACGATGGCGAAATTGAGCACGGCCAGCGTGATCGCCAGCGCATAAGGCACCCGCAGCAGCCGGGTGTAGGACAGGCCGACCGCGCGCATCACGTCGAGTTCGCTGGAAGTGGCCAGCTTGCGGAAGGCCAGCAGCGTGCCGAGCAGCAGGCCGAGCGGAATGGCCAGGCTGGCATATTCCGGCATCATGTTGGCCAGCATGCGGAACACGACACTGACCGGCCCGCCCATGGCCGCGACGAAATCGAACAGCTTGAGCATCTTGTCGAGCATCAGCAGCATTGCCGCGATCACGAAGACCCCCAGCATCGGCATCATCACGAGCCGGAAGATATAGCGGTCGATGGCCGGGATGAACTTCACGGGGGGCTGCTCGGACTTCAGGATTGCGGCTGTCTTGCCTGCCTAGGGCAGGGCCACGCATGAGGCAAGCGCGGGGGGCTGGTAACCTGCGCGATGCACGGTATCATCGCGGCGGGAGCCGAAGGGGAAAGAACAGAAACGATGGAACCGGAAAGGATGAAGTCGCAGCTCGCGGCCCAGCGAGTCAGCTGGCTGCGCGGCGCCGTGTTCATGGCCAATGGGGGCATCATGGCCCTCTCCGGCCTGATTGCGGGCGTGGCCGTGACTGCGGCGAGCGAGGGCGAAGTGCTGGTGGCCGGTGTGGTGGGCCTGGTAGCGGGCGCAATCGCGCTGGCGGCAGCCGAATATGGCGCCACCCTGGCACGCGCCGATGGCCGCCTGCCCAGCCTTGCGCCGCTGGCCAGCGATGGGCTGTTGGGCATGGAGGTGACGGAGATCGCCGCGCTCTATCGCAGGCGCGGGCTTTCGGGCGAATTGGCCGAAGAGGTGGCGCTGGCGGTTGCCTTCCCCAGTGCCTCGGGCGGCCTGCCGCCAGAGGCCCGGCCGATTGAGGCTTCGCTGGGCGCGGCAACCACCTTTGCCGCTGGCGCCGTGATTCCCGTAGCGATCGCATCGTTCCTGCCGCTGGACCAGATGACCCTGGGCGTGGGTCTGGGTGGGGGCGTGGTGGCCATGATCATCGCCGGCCTGGGCGCGCGCAACACCGAGGCTTCGGTGCTGCGGGTCATGGGCCGGGTGGCGTTCGCCTGCCTTGCGGCCGTGGCTGGCGGTTATCTTGTGGGGGCTGTGGTGGGGCCGGCCCTGGTCTGACCTGTCAGGCCCACGGGCGGATCAGACCTTTTCCAGCGTACACTGGAGGGGGTGCTGGTTCTTGCGCGCGAAATCCATCACCTGGTTCACCTTGGTTTCGGCGATTTCATAGGGAAAGATCCCGCAGACGCCCACGCCGCGCTGGTGAACATGGAGCATGACCCGCGTGGCCTGTTCCAGATCCATGTGGAAGAACCGCTTGAGCACGATCACGACGAATTCCATCGGCGTGTAATCGTCGTTCAGCATCAGCACCTTGAATTGGCTTGGCTTCTTCGGCCGAGCCTTGGTGCGGGTGGCGATGCCGATTTCGGACTGGCCATCGGTGTTCCCGGTGCCGCCGATATCTTCATCGTCCGAGGCGCGCACCGGAACAGCGCCCGAAGCATTGGGGCGCGGCCGGCTGCAACGGGCCGGGGCAGGGGAGCTGAGGGGAATCATAGCCGAAGAATATCGTATCTCGATGCGGCCTTACAAGATGCGCCGACCGGTTAAAGAAAATGCAAACGGGCCGGGCAGCGCAATCGCGGCCCGGCCCGTCAGTTTTCAAATGCAGGCGGCAGGTGCCGCAGCCGTTCAGGCGGCGGCCTTGCTGACCTTTTCGACCGCGAGCGTGACGCGGCTGGAAAGCGGGCTGAACACTTCGTTCGCCAGCTTGAGCATGGCTTCGGTGTTGCGCGAGGCCTGGGCCACGGCATGGTCGAAGTTCTTGCGGGCAAGGTTGCCCTGCAGGGCGAAGAATTCCGACGGGCTCTTAACCGCGGCGAGTTCCTTGACTTCGGCGCTGACGGTTTCGAATGCCGAGCGGCTTTCCGAAACGAGGGTAGCGCCGAGATCCTGCAGGCCGGAAGCGAGGATCTTGCCGGATTCGACGGCCGCTTCGACGTTGCCCTTGGCGAAGTCGTTGGCTTCGGCGAGGGCCGAGGTGCTCTTTTCGTAAGCTTCGGCAGCCTTGGTCTGGAATTCGCCAAACACGTTCTGGAACGAGGCGAGGAAATCGGTGGGGTTGTTCTGGGCCATGGTCAGTTCCTTGAAATACGAGAAGGCGCGCTGGGCAGCGCCGTTGATTCCGGTCTGATGGGACTGAGCCGAAGGTGCGGCCTTCGGTTCGGCCTGGGTGGCGCGGTTCGCGGTGCGGCGAGCCGGCTTGGCGGCCAAGCGGCGGGCCTGCGCCTTGGGGGCACGGGTCTTGGCAGCGGCGGCCTTGGCAATCTCCGGCTGGGCCGGGGCTGCCACCTTCTTGGCGCGGGGCTTGCGCGCCGGCTTCGGCGCTGCGGCAACTTCTGCCTTGACTGCCGGAGCTTCGATTTGCGTCAGCACGGCGACAGGGGCAGTTGCCTCAGTCGGAGCCGGAGCATCGACGGTTTCCGCCGTTGCGGCTGCCGGCGCGGTGTATTCGGGCTTGTTGGCTTCGTCCGCCATGCGTCACTCCGTCCTTCCGCACTGGCCGATTCGAGGGCCAGGTTCATGCTGCATCGCAACAATGCTGTTGAACGGGCGTGATGTCAACGAAATTTTGTGCAGTGCAGCAAAAACGTTTACTTACGGGGATTTCCGGGGTGTTCAGCGCATGGCGACATAGCGGCCGGGCGCATCTTCGATCACCTTGTCGCCCCGCCCACCCGGCTTGCGCTTGCCCTTGGCCGGCACCTCGCGCGGGGCAAGGCCGCGTAGCCATTGCACCCAGTGCGGCCACCATGAACCCGGCGTTTCGGTGGCTCCGGCCACGAATTCTTCCAGCGATCCGGCGGCGCCCGGATTGGTCCAGAACTGGTATTTGTGGGCCTCGGGCGGGTTGACCACCCCGGCGATGTGGCCTGACCCGGCAAGGACGAACGTGGTTGGCCCCTTGAGGTGCTCGGTCATGCGCCACACGCTTTGCGGCGGGGCGATGTGGTCCTCGCGGCCGGCCTGGACATAGGCCGGGGTTTCGATCCGCGACAGATCTATCGGCGTGCCATCGGCCTGCAGCGCATCGGGCCGGACCAGCAGATTATCGCGGTAAAGGTCGCGCAGATACGCCTGATGCCACTTGGCTGGCAGGTTGGTGATGTCGCCGTTCCAGTGCAGCAGGTCGAAGGCGGGGTATTCCTCGCCCAGCAGGTAGTTGTTGATCACATAGCTCCAGATCAGGTCGGAGCTGCGCAGGAGGTTGAAAGTCGCGGCCATGTAGCGGCCATCGAGATAGCCGTCCTTGCCGAGTTGGGCGATCAGCGCGAGCTGGTTGTCGTCGACGAAGACCTTGAGTTCGCCGGCCTGTTCGAAATCCACCTGGGCGGTGAAGAAGGTGGCGCTGGCGACCTTGTGCGCTTCATCGCGCCGGGCCAGGATCGCCAGCGTGGCGGCGAGGGTGGTGCCGGCCACGCAATAGCCGATGGTGTGGACCGCGGGCACCTTGAGCCGGGCGCGAACGTGATCGATCGCTTCGATCTGCGCACGGATGTAATCGTCCCACACCACCTCGGCCATGCTTTCGTCAGCCGATTTCCACGAGACCATGAACACGCTGATGCCCTGATCCAGCGCCCAGCGGACGAAGCTTTTCTTCGGGTTGAGGTCGAGGATGTAGAAGCGGTTGATCCACGGCGGAAAGATCAACAGCGGCGTTTCCAGCACGTTGGCCGTGACCGGAGTATACTGGATCAGTTGGAACAGCGGGGTTTCGTATACCACCTTGCCGGGGGTGTTGGCGATGTTGCGGCCAAGCTCGAACGCGGATTGATCGGTGTGGGTCAGCTGGCCGCGGCCAAGGTCGGCCAGCATGTGTTCCATGCCGTGAACCAGGTTTTCGCCGCCGGTTTCGATCGTGCGTTCCAGTACCACCGGGTTGGTCAGCGGGAAATTGGCCGGGCTGAGTGCTTCGACCATAGCTTTCAGGGTGAAGCGCAGCTGTTCACGCCGGGCAGGATCCAGTCCTTCCGCCTTGTCAGCCAGCGCGGCGACCTGTTCGGCCAGCAGCAGATAGGACTGGTGGATCACCGCGAAGAGCGGCTGTTCCTTCCAGCGGGGATCGGCAAAGCGGCGATCCTTGCGCGGCAGCTCCACCGGACCGGCCGTATGGCCTGAACCGATGCCGAACTGGGCCAACACCCCGTCCCACAGCTTCATGCTGTCGGCCAGCAGGGCATGCTGGGTCTCACTGTCGGCCAACGGCAGATGGGCATACCACGAATCGACCAGTTCGCGCCATTTGTCGGGCGACGCCATTGCTTCGGCCAGGGCTGTGGCCGGCTTGGCTGCATCGCCGCTGCCGCCCTGCTGCCAGGCGGCGGCAAAGCTGGTGGCGCAATCGGCCCATTGCCGCACGAGTTCGTCTTGGGTGGGTATAGCGGCAGGGGCGGCCAGTTCACCGAGCTGATCGACGATCATGCCCGAAACCCGGGCCTGAAGCCTGACCATTTCCTCGAACAGGCCGAGGCCGGGAACGTCCGTCGTGGTCGGTTGGTCTGCCATCGCCTGCTCCTGTTGCAGCGCACCATAGCGGGCGGGGGCCAAGGTTGCCAGCGCCGCTTTCATGATAAAAATGCACGTTGCTCGGGCCAACGGACATTTGCGCCGCGCGCCGGATGCCCCTACAGACTTTTCCTGCGGCGATTTTGCCGCCCCATCCAACGGAAAACAGCACAAGTCATGGAAGACGAGTTCTACCGCATCAAGCGCCTGCCGCCCTATGTCATCGCCGAAGTCAACGCGATGCGGGCCGCAGCACGCGCCGCGGGGCGGGACATCATCGACCTTGGCATGGGCAACCCCGATCTGCCGCCGCCCCAGCATGTGATCGACAAGCTGTGCGAAGTGGCACAGAAGCCCGACGCGCACGGCTATTCGGCCTCCTCTGGCATTCCCGGCATCCGCCGCGCGCAGGCCGCATACTATGGTTGCCGATTCGGCGTGGACCTTGATCCTGAAACCGAAGTGGTCATGACCATGGGGTCCAAAGAAGGGCTGGCCAGCCTCGCCACGGCGATCACCGCGCCGGGCGACGTGGTGCTGGCTCCCAATCCGAGCTATCCAATCCACACCTTCGGCTTCATCATTGCCGGGGCGACGATCCGTTCGGTCCCGACCACGCCGGACGAGCGCTACTGGGATTCGCTCGATCGGGCGATGAAGTATTCGGTGCCGCGCCCTTCGGTGCTGATCGTCAACTATCCTTCCAACCCCACCGCCGAAACAGTGGACCTGGCGTTCTATGAACGGCTGGTGGCCTGGGCGAAGGAGAACAAGGTCTGGATCTTGTCCGATCTGGCCTATTCGGAACTCTATTTCGACGGCAATCCGACCCGTTCGATCCTCGAAGTGCCCGGTGCCAAGGATGTCGCGGTCGAGTTCACCTCGATGTCCAAGACCTTTTCCATGGCCGGCTGGCGCGTGGGCTTTGCCGTGGGCAACCCGCGGCTGATTTCGGCGCTGAAGCGGGTGAAGTCGTACCTCGATTACGGTGCGTTCACCCCGATTCAGGCCGCGGCCTGCGCCGCGCTGAACGGGCCGCAGGATATCGTCGAAGCCAACCGCGTGCTTTACCAGAAGCGGCGCGATGTGATGGTTGAAGCCTTTGCTCGCGCCGGGTGGGACATTCCCAGCCCCAAGGCATCGATGTTCGCCTGGGCGCCGCTGCCGCCTGCGCTCAAGGAAATGGGCAGCCTGGAGTTTTCCAAGCAGTTGCTCACCCATGCCGAAGTCGCCGTGGCGCCGGGGGTTGGTTATGGCGAGGATGGCGAGGGCTTCGTGCGCATCGCCATGGTCGAAAACGAGCAGCGCCTGCGCCAGGCCGCGCGCAACGTGAAGCGCTATCTGCAGAGCATGGGCGTCAACGCCTCCGCTGCCTGACTGGTTTGACGGCCCGGATGCGGCGGCGGCTTTGCCGTGCCGCACCCGGCCTCGTTCCACAGCCGAACAAATTATCAGCACAAGGGCGGTTGCTTGCAGGGCAATTGCTCCGTTAACCATCTTTGCGGGATCGGGTCGGAATCGGGGCGGAGTCGCGCGTGGACATCGCGCGCTTCCGGCGCCGTTCTGGTGCGTGAACGATGCGGTTTTTCGGTTGGCTGGGCGAAGAGGATATTCCGGCAAGATACGATCTGGCGCGGCTGGGCTGGCACCGGGCCGATCTGGCCGTCTCGCCGGGGCAGGCCTCGCTGCCATTGCTGCTGGGCGACCTTCCGGTCGCCGCTCGCTTCCAGACCCGGCGCGAACGCGCGCCCGTGGCGCTGATCGGGGTGGATGACCCGCTGGACCGGGCGCGATTGCTGGCCGAAGGCTTTGGCGAAGCGCTGCCGGCGGCGATTGAGATCGAGGAACTGGAAGAGCGCATCGCGCGGGTTGACGCGGCGCTCGGCGCCTTGCCGCGCCGCCGCGATCATGGCCGCCTCCAGCTCGATCTGCTGCTGCGCGACGGCCGGGTCGAGGACAAGCGTCTGGGATTGCACCCGCGCGAGTTCGCCCTGTTGTGGCGACTGGCCGAAACACCGGGAGAGCCGGTCGCCGCCGAGGCCTTGCTTAGCGATGTGTGGCAGTTGAATTTCCGTCCGGAAACCAACAGTCTTGCGGTCCACGTCTGCCGGTTGCGGGCCAAGCTGGCGGCTGCCGGGCTGGACCAGATCGTGCAAACCACTGCGGTTGGCAGCTATGTGCTGGCGCCGGACAGGGATGCCCCCGCCGTGCCGTTGTGGCCCGATCCACGGCGGCTGGACAGGCATCTTTATCCAGCCCCGGAGGATGAGCGGACCGGCGCGGAGGTGTAGGACGGGCAGATGATTGCGCCGGGCGCTGCGTCCGGCCGCCTGTTCCGGCATCTGATCTCCATCGGTCTGCCGAATCCCGTTGCGCCAGGCCGTGACGGCTGTTAGGGCGCTTTTCCCGCCCGGGGGCCCGATGGCGGAGTGGTGACGCAGCGGACTGCAAATCCGTGCACGCCGGTTCGATTCCGGCTCGGGCCTCCAACCACCTTTCCGATCATTGGCGATCGGAAAGATCTGCGCCACGAATGGCGTATATCCGTGGATATCTTCTCTATGTAAGCTTGGCTTTGCGTCTCTACAGAGACGTGAAATGGCCGCAAATATGGGCTGATTTCGGCAGAGTCTCTGTGGCGAATTCTGCATCGACGGTTTTGATAAAGCCGCCGTCTCTGCCCATCTGCGCTGAGAGGTGGTTGGGGCTCCGAGGGTCTTTACCAAAGTGGTCTGGACTAAATTTTGAGGACTATAAAAAGGGGGGCATTAAGTGATGAGAATGGCGGATCACCTCTCCCATGGACTCAATTATCCCGTTTGAGCATTTGTCTGGTAAGCGCCGCAGATCCGCCGTCGCTGCTGTGCACATTCGACAATGCGCAGCTATCTTGCCAGTCCCAGCATCAGGCGCTGCTCTGACCAGTCAAGCGGTAGCACCATCCCGAGTAGCGTACCGGCATCCAACGAGGCCGGCGCAGTACCCTGGAGCAGAGCCTTTTGGATATCCGGTGCCAGCAGACCAAGGGGCATGCGCTCTCGGGTCCAGGCATCGGTGGGGGGCTGCATGGCAGAATGTCGAGCCGGATCGAGCGGTGAGGCGTTGTGCTCGGCAAGCTTGCGATGGGCCAGGCGAACTAGATCGGCCATGGATCCCGTGTTTTCACGGTGCTGACGCTTCTGGCCGGGTGGCGTGATGGTCCTGCCCTTGCGCGCTGGCGGCATAGGCAGCGTGAACACGATCCGTCCCTCGAGGAGTTTCGCCTTGGGATCGATGCCCTGCTGAACGAGCTCGAGCAGCCCTTCGGGTGCGTAGTCCCCACCTGCGAAGTAAGCCGGATCGAGCGTAACCTTTAGGGCGGTCGGGCTCGCCTCGAGCCGCTGGATTGCTCCGAAGATCCGATCAGGGGCCACTTGCTCCGTCAACAGCTCGCCAAGGGAGGCGGTCAGTACTTTCTCGACCCTGAGCGCTGGTAGGCGAATGCCGCTGGGATTACCGCTGATGGTTGCTTTGCCAGAGGGCAGCAAGCACTCGCTGACATAGTAACGGTAGGTGATGCTTCCACGCCCATAACTGATGATCTGCCCCCTTCTGAGTGGCCCAATTTCTATTTTAGAATTGGTCACGAAGGA
>CAZVHM010000015.1:0-23961 GCA_964627175.1 uncultured Novosphingobium sp.
CCTGATAGCGACCTGGACCGGGGTACCTTGCACGGCCCCCTTACGAACGGAGAAAGAACATGCGTCATAAGCTCGGCGGCCGCAAGCTGCAGCGTACCTCGTCCCATCGTCGCGCGCTCCTGCGCAACATGTCGGCGGCTCTGATCAAGCACGAACAGATCACCACCACCACGGCCAAGGCGCGCGAACTGCGCCCCTACCTTGAAAAGCTGATCACGCTGGCCAAGCGCGGCGGTCTTTCCAACCGCCGTCTGGCCCATGCTCGCCTGCTCGACGATGCCCAGCTGGCCAAGCTGTTCGACGTGCTGGCCGCGCGCTATGCTGATCGTAACGGTGGCTACACCCGTATCATCAAGGCCGGCATCCGCGCTTCGGACGCAGCGCCGATCGCGGTGATCGAGCTGGTCGATCGCGATACCTCGGCGAAGGGCCAGGATTCCGGTCCGGTTTACACCGCAGACGAGGACGAGCTTGAAGCGGCCTGATTGCTTTCGGTTCATTTCGATCCAGCCAGGGGCGGTTGCGGCAACGCAGCCGCCCTTTGCATTTTGGGTGCAGGGCCCGTGCCGGAGGCATGCAAGGTCGCTGCAAGGAAGATGCGAAGGTGTTGCAGCGCTCGTGCAAGATGGCACAATAACGAATGTTCCAAACCCGCTGAGGATGCGGATGCTGATCCTACGTCTGTCGCTGTTCGCGGTCGTCCTTGCTATCTTTTCCGTTGGTCCTGTCACTGTGCCCGGTGGCGCGGCCTGGGCCGAAGTTCCCGCCGTCCGAGGTTCCATGACTGTGAAGTATCCCGTCACCCGCCGCGAAGACCGGATCGAGACGCTGTTCGGCGAACAGGTTGCCGATCCCTATCGGTGGCTGGAAAACGATGTTCGTGGGGATGGAGAGGTGGCCGACTGGGTTGCGCGGCAGAACGCGGTGACCGGCAGCTATCTGGAAACCCTGCCGCAGCGTGACTGGTTTCGTGGGCGGATCCGCGAACTGATGGATTATGAACGGTTTGGCCTGCCGGTGAAGGGCGGAAAGCGCTATTTCTACATGCGCAATTCCGGCCTCCAGAACCAGTCGCAATTGTGGGTGCGCGAAACCTTGCGCGGCAAGGCCCGGCTGCTGATCGACCCGAATGCGTGGGCGAAGGATGCCGCCACCGCGCTCGATGATTGGAAGCCGTCACCTAGCGGCCAGTACTTGCTCTACTCGGTGCAGGACGGCGGCAGCGACTGGCGGGTGTTGAAAGTGATGGACGTGACCACGGGTCAGTCCTTGGCCGATGAAGTGCGCTGGGCCAAGTTTACCGCGCTCGCCTGGGTGGGAGAGGAAGGGTTCCTCTACTCCCGCTTTCCGCCCCCGGCCGAAGGGCAGGCGTTCCAGGCGCGGACGTATAACCAGGCGATCTGGTTCCATCGCCTGGGTACGCCGCAGGAGGCGGACCAGCTGGTGTTCGCCACGCCTGATCGGCCTGAAGTGGGCCACTATGCCCAAGTGACCGCAGACGGACGCTGGGCGGTGATCACCAGTTCGACGGGGACTGACGCCCGGCACGAGGTCAGGGTGATTGACCTTGCCGTGTGCCGGAATGCCGGCGCCAAGGATGCATGGCCGATCCGCACGCTGGTCAGTGGGTTCGAGCATGACTGGCAGCTGGTGGAGAGCCTGGGCAGCCGAATGTGGTTCGTCACCAACAAGGATGCGCAGCGCTATCGGCTCGTATCCATCGATCTGGCGTTGGGCGATTCTCCGTGGGTGGAGATTGTGCCCCAAGCCAGCGATAAGCTGGAACAGGCGACGATCGTGGGGACCAAGCTGATCCTCAATTACCTGAAGGATGCGACGACCCGTGCGGTCATCGTCGATCTGGCCGGAAAGCCCACGCAGCAGATCACGCTAGGCACGATTGGGACAGCCAGCGGATTTCGCGGCAGGCCGGGTGATCCTGAAACATTCTATGCCTTTACCAGTTTCAACCGACCCTCGACCATCTATCGTTTCAATCTTGCCACCGGCAAGACCACCGTATTTGCCGAGCCGAAGCTGACTTTCGCGCCGGAAGACTATGTGGTCGAGCAGCGGTTCTATCGCTCGAAGGATGGCACACAGGTTCCGCTGTTCCTGGTGCGCCGCCGCGATGTTGCGGCAGCGGGGCGCGCGGTGCCGACGCTGCTTTATGGCTATGGCGGGTTCGATGTTTCGCTCACCCCTTCGTTTGCGGCTTCGCGTATGGCGTGGCTGGAAGCGGGCGGGGCCTTCGCGTTGGCAAACATTCGCGGTGGCGGCGAATACGGCAAGGCTTGGCATGATGCCGGACGCCGCGCCAACAAGCAGAACGTGTTCGATGATTTCATTGCCGCTGGCGAATACCTGATTGCAGAAGGCATTACCCCAAGAGCGGGGCTGGCCATTCAGGGCGGATCAAACGGCGGGCTGTTGGTGGGCGCTGTGCTCAACCAGCGGCCGGACCTGTTCGCTGCCGGCAATCCGCAGGTCGGGGTGATGGATATGCTACGCTTCGACCAGTTTACCGCCGGACGCTATTGGGTGGACGATTACGGCTACCCTGATCGGGAGGAGGATTTCCGCCTGTTGCGGGCCTACTCGCCTTATCACAACATCCGCTCGGGGGTCGATTATCCGGCGATCCTTGTCACCACCGCTGACACCGATGACCGGGTCGTGCCGGGGCACAGCTTCAAATATGCGGCGGCGTTGCAGGCCGCCGAACTGGGCGGCAAACCGCATCTGATCCGCATCGAAACCCGTGCCGGCCACGGATCGGGCAAGCCGACCGACAAGGCGATCGAGGAAAGTGCCGACGTGCTGGGCTTCCTGGCCGAATGGACCGGGCTGCGGCCCGGCTGACGGTCAGGCTTTACCGATCGCGGCAGAGTTGCGCCGGGCGCGCCGGGCAAGCAAGGCCTTGATCGGCGCGCGCACCGGCCACGCGGCCAGTTCGAGGAACGAACGCGGGGCGCCTTCGTCCAGCCCGCAGGGCGGCCAGCCGTCCGGCCGGCGATAAGTGCCGAAGATCACGTCGAAGATCGGGAACAGCGCGGCGAAGTTGGTGTCATAGTGTTCGGGCAGGCGCGAATGGTGCCGGCGGTGATAGGCCGGGCAATTGAGCAGCCATGACCAGCGCCCGAAATCCACCTTCAGGTTGGCGTGGAGGAAATAGTTGTACAGCGCGAGCACCATGTAGACCTGAAAGATCGCATCGGTCTGGTCCATGATCATGGTTGCCAACGGCCAGATCGTCAGCGACTTGACCAGCCGATCGCCCCAGAAGTGACGATTGGTGGTGAGCGCGGTCATTTCCGGATCGGAGTGATGCAGTGAATGCATGGCCCACAGCCACGGCAGTTTGTGCTGGGCATAGTGGAATAGCCATTCGGTGAAATCGCGCACCAGCAGGAACGCCGGAAGGGCGATCCAGAATGGCAGGCTTGCCGCCTCGATCAACGATCCGCCCATCCATTGCGGCCAATAGCGGTGGACCACATAGGCAATGCCGAAATCTAGGGCATAGGCTTGAAGATTGCGCAGCCAGTCCGTGGGTCCGGGGTGACGCACCTTTTCCAGCACGGTCAGTCCGGCGATTACGGCAAAGGCGGTCAGCAGCATCACGAGCGAACTCATGACGGCAGGAATAGCCGGCGGGAGTTAACTTTCAGTGTGCCGTGCGTGGCAAGGTTCGGGCGGCAGGGGCAACCTCAGCTTCACGCGTTGCCAGCATTTGTTTAATGTCTATCAAATAGATTGAGATATAGCGGCGCGACCACTCCGAAGGAACAGGCACGATGGATGCGCGATGCCAGGCGACCCGGCCGCGCGCAGCCTCGATAGGGTGATGAGCATACCGATGAGGCAGAAGAAGGCACTTATTATCCGCCACGTTCCCTATGAAGGCGTGGCGGGATACCGTGAGCCGATCGAGGCAGCGGGTTATCACATCGACAGGATCGATGTGACCGATCCCGCATTCGCCTCGTTGGACCTGCGGGAGCATGACCTGCTTATCATGATGGGCGGTCCGATGGGGGTCTATGAGCAGGACCAATATCCCTGGATCGCCTGTCAGTTGCGCCGTCTTGGCCTGCGGCTCGAAGCAAACCTGCCAACGCTGGGGGTGTGCTTTGGCGCCCAGATGATTGCCGCCGCGTTGGGTGCCGATGTTTTTCCGGGGCCTGCCAAAGAGGTGGGTTTTCACTCCGTGACAGTCCACGACCACGCTCTGACCGGCCCGCTTCGTCATCTTGTCGATGTGCCGATCCTGCATTGGCATGGAGACACGTTCACCCTGCCGGAAGGGGTCGATCTGCTCGCTTCCAGTCATGTTTATGATCATCAGGCTTTCCGGCGCGGCAACAACCTGCTCGCCGTGCAGTTTCACGCCGAGATGGGGCTCGACCGCCGTTTCGATGCCTGGATCGAAGAATGGCCTGAATCCGTGGTCGAGGCAGGAGGGGATGAGGCATCGCTCCGGGCAGCGCATGACAAGCATGGTCCGGGCGCTGTTGCTTCCGGCCAAGCGATGATCGCCGAATGGCTCACGCAGCTGGAGCGATAGTTGCGCGGTTCGATTTGCATGCGATCATCGGTCCGCAATAATTGTTCTAGCGGCGGCGCGCTGCCCCAGCGGCAACCGCCGCATCGCTGGCCAGGCGATCGGCTCGCTCGTTTTCGGGGTGGCCATCATGGCCCTTTACCCAGACCCATTCGACCTGATGCGGCCGGGTGGCGGCGATCAGTTCCTGCCACAGTTCGGCGTTGGCGACCGGCTTTTTGGCCGCGTTCTTCCAGCCGTTGCGCTGCCAGCCGAAAATCCAGCTGGTGATCCCGTCGATCACGTACTTGCTGTCGGTGTGAAGGGTGACGCGGCAGGCCTGCTTCAACGCCTTGAGCGCCATGATCGCGCCCATCAGTTCCATGCGGTTGTTGGTGGTTTCCGGATCGCCGCCGGAAAGCTCCTTTTCGTGTTCCCCCATCCGCAGGATCGCGCCCCAGCCGCCGGGGCCGGGATTGCCCTTGCAGGCCCCGTCGGTGAAAATCTCGACGTGCTTCACGCGAAGATTGCGGGGTTCGCGCAGTAGAATTCCAGCCGGCGGGCAAAGGCCATGGGATCCTTGCGGGTGACAAGGGCGCCATCGGGCGTGTTCAGCCAGTCATAAGCGCGGGTGGCGAGGAAACGCATCGCCGCACCGCGCGCCAGCAAGGGCAGGGCGGCCCGTTCAGCCGGGGAAAGCGGACGCACCGCATCGTAGCCGGCGAGGAGCGCCTCCGACAGTGCCGGATCGAACTGTGCGCCGCTGGCATCGAAGCACCAGGCCGCATGGGTTACGGCCACATCGTAGGCCGCGATGTCAGTGCAGGCGAAGTAGAAGTCGATCAGGCCAGTGACCTCCGCATCCAGCATCAGCACGTTATCAGGGAACAGGTCGGCGTGGATGACCGCGCGCGGCAGATCGGCCGGCCATGCGCCAACGATGGCCGGCAGCTCGCGGGCGACCAGCGCGGCCAGTGCGGGATCTATCGCTTGCAGTCCCTCCGCTCCGCACGCGCCGAGCAGTTCCTGCCATGCCGCCGGCCCCATGCCGTTGGCTCGTTCCTGGGTGAAATCCGCGCCAGCAAGGTGAATGCGCGCCAGCGCCGCGCCAACCGCCCCGGCCTGCGCCGGGGTTGGCGTGCTGACCGAAACGCCGGGCAGGAACTCGATCAGTGCCACAGCCTTGCCGTGGATCGTGCGATAGGCCTGGCCCGCGCGATCGTGGATCGTGGCCGGCACGGGGCAGCCGTGGCTGGCCAGGTGGTCCATCAGTCCGAGGAAGAACGGCAGATCGCGCACCTCGGTGCGTTCTTCATACATGGTGAGGATGAAATGCGCGCCGCGCCCATCCGCCCCGGCGGTTTCGATCAGCCAGTTGCTGTTGGAAACGCCTTCGGCAATGCCCTTGGCTGAGCGCAGGCCGCCCACGTCGAATTCGTCGATCAGCGCGGCAAGTTCTTCCGCGCCCAATTGGGTATAGACCGCCATTGCCCCGTGCCCTTCCGGCGCTCAGTCCACCAGCTGCCGGGGCAGCTTGAACACCATCTTCTCTTCAGCGGTGACCACGGTTTCCTCGGTGATTTCGCGGAAATTCGCAATCCGTGCCACTACTTCGCGCACCAGTTCTTCCGGTGCGGAAGCCCCCGCGGTGAGGCCAAGCGTATCGATCTGCTCCAGCCAGCGCGGGTCGATATCGTCGGCCCGCTGGATCAGTTCGGCACAGGCACCGCAGCGCTGCGCCACTTCGACCAGCCGCAGCGAATTGGACGAATTGGGGGCGCCGATCACTAGCACCAGCTGGCAATCAGCGGCGATTGCCTTGACCGCAGCTTGCCGATTGGAAGTGGCATAGCAGATGTCTTCGGCCCGCGGACCGGCGATGCCCGGAAAGCGCGCACGCAGGGCAGCCACGATCGCAGCGGTATCGTCAACCGAGAGGGTGGTCTGCGTCAGGAAGGCCAGCGGAGTGCCTTCGGGAAACTCGAGCGTGCCGACATCTTCCTCGGTTTCGACCAGGGTGATGGCGCCTTCGGGCACTTGTCCCATCGTGCCGATCACTTCGGGATGCCCCCTATGGCCGATGAACAGGATGTGGCGCCCGGCTTCGATATGCCGCTCGGCCTGACGGTGGACCTTGCTGACCAGCGGGCAGGTGGCATCGAGCCATTCCAGCCCGCGCGCGGTGGCCGCCGCCGGCACCGACTTGGGCACACCGTGAGCGCTGAAGATCACCGGCGCGCCATCGGGCACCTGGTCCAGTTCTTCGACGAAGATCGCGCCCTTGGCCCGCAGGCCATCCACCACATAGCGATTGTGGACGATTTCGTGCCGGACATAGACCGGGGCGCCATAGCGCTGCAGCGCGCGTTCCACGATCTCGATCGCCCGGTCCACGCCGGCGCAGAAGCCGCGCGGCGCCGCGATCATCACGCGGAGCGGCGGACGCGTGGAATCAGGTGCGGGAAATGACACATTCATGGAGACGCCCCTAGCGCTTCCCGGCGCGCGCCGCTAGGGCAGCAACACGCAAATGCCAAGGAACCGACGATGACCTCTCGCACTCGCCTGATCTCGGTCGCCACCGTTGCCGTCGCCGCGCTCGCGCTTGGCGGGTGCAAGACCAAGGGCGATATCGTGGTGGACGAAAGCGTGGGCATCACGGCCGTCCGGGGTGCTTGCCCGGCAGTGGGCATCCCGGATTACACCGGCGACATCACCCTGTTCACCACCCCTGGCGCGACCGACGCGGGATCGATCGACGTGACCGCAGCGATGACCAACGTGCGCAGCACCTGCGACGACAGCGGCGAGAAGGTCCACGCCACGGTCAGCTTCGATGTGCTGGCCCGCCGCACGGATGCCAGCGCCGCCCGCAGCGTGAGCCTGCCCTATTTTGTCACCGTTTTGCGCGGTGGTACGGCGGTGGTCACCAAGCGGGTTGGCACGGTCACGCTCAACTTTGCCGCCGGCCAGGATCGGGCGCAGGCGAGCGGGCAGGGCGCCGCCTATATCGACAAGTCGGAAGCAACCCTTCCGGCAGAGATCCGCGACCGCATCACCCGCAAGCGCCGTGCCGGCGATTCCGATGCGGCGATCGACCCGTTGGCCCAGCCCGATGTGCGCGCCGCCGTGACCCGCGCTACCTTTGAGGTGCTGGTCGGCTTCCAGCTGGATGACAAGCAACTGGCCTACAACGCCACGCGCTGATGGGGGCGCCGCCGGGCCAAGTTGGCGGCGCACCAGCAAAGACCTTCCCCCGCCGCGCCAAACCGGCTAACCGCGCGGCCATGTCCGTAGCCAAGACCCTTCACGCCGCCTTTGCCGGCCACATCGCTTTCGCGCTCGATGCGCTTGTTGCCGCCGGCACCCTGCCGGCCGGGCTGAACCGTAGCGCCGTTACGGTGGAGCCGCCGCGCGATGCATCGCATGGCGATCTGGCCACCAATGCGGCGATGGTGCTGGCCAAGCCCGCCGGGATGAACCCGCGCGCGCTGGCCGAAGCGCTGATCACCGAACTGCGCAAGGCTCCGTCAGTGGTCAGCGCGGATCTCGCCGGCCCCGGTTTCATCAACTTGCGCCTTGCGCCGGAAGCGTGGCTGGAAGAACTGCGCGCGATTGCCGCGCTGGGTGCGGATTATGGCCGTTCGGCGGTTGGCGGCGGCGCCCGCGTCAATGTCGAGTATGTTTCGGCCAATCCCACCGGCCCGATGCACATGGGCCACTGCCGCGGTGCGGTGGTGGGCGATGCGCTGGCCGCCCTGCTGGAATGGGCGGGCCACAAGGTGGTGCGCGAATACTACGTCAACGATGCCGGCGCCCAGGTGCAGGTATTGGCCCGGTCGGTTCATGTCCGCTACCGCGAGGCGCTGGGTGAGGCGGTGGGCGAAATCCCTGAAGGGCTTTATCCGGGTGACTATCTGGTGCCGGTCGGCCAGGCGCTGGCCGCCGAATTTGGTGACCGTTATGCCGCCGCGCCGGAAAGCGAATGGCTGGTTCTGTTCCGCACGCGCGCCGTGGCCGCGATGATGGAAATGATCCGGCAGGATCTCGCGCTGCTGGGCATCACGCACGAGATCTTCGCCTCGGAAGCCGAACTCCAGGCATCCGGCAAGGTCGACGCCGCCGAAGCCTGGCTGCGCGCTCATGATCTGGTTTACGACGGCGTGCTGGAAGCGCCCAAGGGCAAGACGCCGGAAGACTGGGAGCCGGTCGAACTCCCGTTGTTCCGGTCGACGAAATTCGGTGACGATCAGGATCGCCCGATCCGCAAGTCTGACGGCACCTGGACCTATTTCGGTGCGGATCTCGCCTATCACTTCCAGAAGTCGCTGGAATGCGACGCGCTGGTCGATATCTGGGGCGCAGACCATGCCGGCACGGTCAAGCGGATCAAGGCCGCCGTTGCCGCGATGACCGGGGCCGATGGCAACAAGCCCAAGCCGTTCGAGGTCAAGCTGGTGCAGATGGTCCAGCTTCTGCGCGATGGCGAACCGGTCAAGATGTCGAAGCGGGCCGGCACTTTCGTGACGCTCGCCGACGTGGTGCGCGAAGTGGGGAAGGACGTTGTCCGCTTCACCATGCTCACCCGCAAGCCCGAAGCGCAGATGGACTTCGACTTCGCCAAGGTGGTGGAAGCCTCGAAGGACAACCCTGTGTTCTACGTGCAGTATGCCCACGCGCGGATTCGCTCGTCGTTGCGCAAGGGGGCGGCGGAAGGCTTTGTCCCTTCGGCCGCCAACGTGGCCCTGCTGGGCGAGGAAGAGCTGGAGCTGGTCAAGGTCGCGGCGCAGTTCCCCCGCCTGGTCGAAGCGGCGGCCGCAGCCCGCGAACCGCACCGCGTGGCGTTCTATCTGTATGATCTGGCCGCAGCCTTCCACGCCTATTGGAACGTGGGCAACGACCGGCCGGACAAGCGATTTATCGTCGCTTCGGATGCATCTCTTACCGGGGCAAGACTTTTCCTTGCCGAACAGATCGGGCAACTAGTCCGTAACGGCCTTGCGATACTGGGGGTCGAAGCGGTCGAGGAAATGTAATCCCGCACGCAGCAGGAGGGATCGATGCACAACGGCAACCAGCAGGATGAAGCGCGCAATGCCTTCGCGGAAGCGGAATTTGCCAATGCCGCTCCGCAACCTGCCCTCGCGCTCGACGAGGAGGAGCGGCTGCCGTGGCTGGAATCGGCCGACGACGATGACGAAGAGGGCGGGGTAGATACTTCGCGGCTGGTCCGCTTCGCCCTGTTTGGGGTGGGTCTTCTCGTGCTGATCGCGGGTGGTTTGTGGTTTGCCAGCCGCGGTGCTGGCGATGGCATGGTCGCCGATGGCGGGGTGATCGAGGCTCCGGCCGAACCCTACAAGACGGTGCCGCAGGATCAGGGCGGCAAGACTTACGCCGGGACTGGCGATACCGCCCCAGTCGTTTCCGAAGGCCGCAGTGTCGCTCCGCGGCTGAACGATGGCGGGCAGCCCGTGCCCGCGCCGATTCCCGGCCCTTCGCTGGGCGCCGGCGCCAATCCGGCCCCAGCGGCCGAAACCGGCGGTGTGGGGGTGCAGGTGGGGGCCTATTCCTCGCTCGCCGCGGCCGAGGCCGGCTGGCAGCGCCTTTCCGGCGGGAGCGAGGCGTTGAAGGGGCTGAAGCACAGGGTGGTTGAAGGCTCTGCCGATATCGGCACGGTTTATCGGCTGCAGGCGGTCACCGCCGATGTGGCAGCGGCCAATGCCTTGTGCGCCACACTCAAGGGCAATGGCATCGCCTGCCAGGTAAAGCGCTGAGCCGGCTGGCGGCGCTTTTGCACACGCGATGACGGCAGGGCGCTTGCCGGGGCGGGGCGTTCCGGCCTAATCCTGCGGCCATGACCCCTGCGATCTTCGGCCTGTCCGGCCTGACGCTCACTGCCGACGAGCGCGCTTTCTTTGCCGATGCCGATCCGGCTGGCTACATCCTGTTCGGCCGCAATGTCGAAAGCCGCGAGCAGTTGCGCGCCCTGACCGATGAACTGCGCGCCATCCACGGGCGCGAGCGCCTGCTCATTTCTATCGATCAGGAAGGCGGGCGCGTGGCCCGGATGAAGCCCCCGGTCTGGGCCGCATACCCGACCGGGGAAGTATTCGACCGGCTTTACGAGCGCGCCCCGGCCAGCGCGATCGAGGCTGCCCGCTGCAATGCCGAAGCACTGGGGCTGGATCTGGCCGAAGCCGGGATCAGCGTGGATTGCTGGCCCTTGCTGGATGTGCGCCAGCCCGGCGCGCACGACGTGATCGGCGATCGGGCGCTCGGGGCCGAACCGCTGCGCGTGGCGGCGCTGGGCCGGGCAATCCTGGATGGCCTTGCGCGTGCCGGGGTGGCGGGGGTGGTCAAGCACATGCCGGGCCACGGCCGTGCCTTGGCCGACAGTCACAAGGAACTGCCGACCGTCACGGCCAGCGCCGACGAACTCGAAAGCGATCTTGCGCCGTTCCGCGCCCTGGCCGCCGCGCCGATCGCGATGACCAGTCACATTCTCTACACCGCATGGGATGCCGAAAACCCGGCCACCCAATCCCCCTTCGTGATCGAAGAGATCATCCGGGGCCAGATCGGCTTTGGTGGGCTGCTGCTGACCGATGATCTCGACATGGAGGCGCTTGGCGGGCCGATCCCCGAGCGTGCTGCGCGTTCGCTCGCCGCCGGATGCGATCTGGCGCTGAACTGCTGGGCAAAGATGCCCGACATGGTGGGTATCGCCAACGCCTGCCCGACGCTTTCCGACGCCACTGCGGCCCGGCTGGAAGCTGCGCTGGCGCAGACCGGCGCGCTCGTTTCCGATCCCGTTCGCCGGGACGTGCTGGCCGCCAAGCGCGACGCCTTGCTCGCCCTGGCCTGATGGACCTGTTCCCGCTCGAAGTCGCAGCCGAAGCGGACGGGGGCCGGGACCGCGCCGGTGCGCAGGCCCGGGATGCGCTTTATCTCGAACTCGACGGGTGGGAAGGGCCGCTTGATCTGCTGCTCGATCTGGCGCGCCGCCAGAAGGTCGATCTGCGCACGATCTCGATCCTCGGGCTGGTCGATCAATATCTGGAGTATGTCGACCAGGCAGAATCGCTGCGGCTGGAACTGGCGGCCGATTATCTGGTGATGGCGGCCTGGCTGGCCTATCTCAAATCGGCCATGCTGCTCCCGCGCGAGGAGCAGCCCGATCCCAGCCCGGAAGAGCTGGCCCTGCGCCTGCAACTGCGCCTGCAGCGGCTCGCGGCGATGCGCGAGGCGGCGGCCCGGCTGATGGGACGCGACCGGCTGGGCCGCGATGTGTTTCTGCGCGGCGCGCCGGAAGGCCTGCGGGTGGATCGTAAGAACGCATGGACCTGCGAATGGTTCGATCTTGTCCAGGCCTATGGTCAGGTCAAGGCGCGGACGGCACCGGCTGTTCACATGGTGCGGGACCGGATGGTGATGACGCTCGATTCCGCGCTGGCCCGCGTCTCGTCGATGCTGGGCCTCTCGCTGGACTGGATCGAACTGCGCGATTTCCTCCCCCCGCACCACGAAGGGGAATGGGCGGATCCCCGGCTGCGGCGCTCGGCGCTGGCGTCCAGCTTCGTCGCGGCGCTGGAACTGGCGCGCACCGGCAAGGCTGAACTTTTGCAGGATGAGGTGTTTGGCCCGCTGCGCCTGCGCGGGGTGAGCGCCTGATGGCAGAGGTCGTGACGCCCGTGCCTGATGATCTGCTCCGCGCGGTCGAGGCGACGCTGTTCGCCGCGCGCGAGCCGCTGAGCGCAGAGCAGATTTCGGCTCATCTTGGCGGAGCAGCGGTGGCTGGCGCGCTGCGCGAACTGGCGGCCCACTATGCCCCGCGCGGCATCCATTTGGTGGAACGCGGCAAGCGCTGGCACTTTCAGACCGCGCCCGACCTGGCCCATATCCTGCGCCGCGAGCGCGAGGATGTGCGCCGCCTGTCACGCGCGGCGACCGAGGTGCTGGCAATCGTCGCATATCATGAACCGGTCAGCCGGGCGGAAATCGAATCGATCCGTGGGGTGCAGACCGCGCGGGGCACGCTCGATGTGCTGCTCGAAGCCGGGTGGGTGCGCGCGGTGGGCCGGCGCGAGGTGCCCGGCCGGCCGGTGATCTATGCCACCACGCCGCAGTTTCTGGCCCACTTCGGCCTATCCTCGCGGCGCGACTTGCCGGGGATCGAGGAATTGCGCGCCGCAGGGCTGCTTGATCCGGTGGAGGATGCCTATGCCGCGGCCATTGACGGGGCGGCGGAGCCAGTGCCGCAACCTGTTACGGGGGAGACTCGCAATGCCGGGGAAAACGCCCTAGATTAACGGTTCAGCCGGGCTTATTGCCGGTGCCCGCGCGATGGGCGCCCGCGTTGCCGACTTACGGAGTGGATACAATGGGTTTCGGATCTATTTGGCACTGGGTGATCGTGCTGATCGTGGTGCTGGTCCTGTTCGGCCGTGGCCGCGTGTCTGAAATCATGGGTGATTTCGGCAAGGGCATCAAAAGCTTCAAGCAGGGCCTGAACGACGACGACAAGCCCGCGGCTCCGCCTGCGGCGCAGATTCCGCCGGCTGCGCCGCCGGCCGCTCCGGCCGAACCGGCCGCGCAGCCGACCGACAGCCAGAAGAACTGATCGCCGTCGCGGCGGATAACAGCCCATGTTCGATATCGGTGCCGACGAACTGCTGCTCACGGCGGTCGTTGCGGTCGTGGTGATCGGTCCCAAAGACCTGCCGAAGGCGCTGCGCGTTGTCGGCCGCTGGGTGGCGAAAATGCGCCGCATGTCGAGCGCATTCCGGTCGGGCATCGAAAACGTGATCCGCGAGGCGGAACTCGAAGAGATGGAAAAGCAATGGCGCGCGCAGAACGCCGCGATCATGGCCCAGCATCCTGCCGTCACGCCTGACGAAGAAGCCCAGGCTGCGGCTTCGGCTGCCAACGGCATTCCGCCAGAGCTTCCGGTGCCGGCTGCCGAGCAGCATCAGGATTCCGTGACCGAATCCGCGCCTGCCGCGCCGCCCGCGCCTTCCGATCCGGCCCGCTGACATGGTTTTCCGCATCAACGATATCGATGAGAGCCAGGCACCGCTGCTGGATCACCTGATCGAGCTTCGCACCCGCCTGTTGCGTTCGATCATCGCACTGGCCCTGGCCTTTGCCGTGTGCCTCTATTTTGCCGATGCGATCCTCGGCTTCCTGGTCCAGCCGCTGCTGGAAGCCGGGCAGAACGAACTGATCTACACCAAGCTCTACGAAGCGTTCTTCGTGGAATTGAAGGTGGCGCTGTTCGCTGCCTTTTTCATCGCGTTTCCGTTCATCGCCAACCAGATCTGGGCCTTTGTTGCCCCCGGCCTTTATGCCAACGAGAAAAAGGCCTTCCTGCCCTTCATCATCGCGACGCCGGTGTTGTTCACGGCAGGTGCGGCGCTGGCCTATTACGTGGTGATGCCCACTGCCTTCCGCTGGATGCTGGGCTTCGAGGGGGACAAGGCCGGCCTTCACCTTTCGGCATTGCCGGCCACCGGCGATTACCTGTCGCTGGTGATGCAGTTCATCCTCGCCTTTGGCGTCAGCTTCCTGTTGCCCGTCCTGCTGCTGCTGCTCAACCGGGCCGGTATCGTCACACGCCAGCAGTTGAGCGGCGCGCGCCGCTATGTGATCGTGGCCATCACCGCGATTGCTGCGGTGATCACGCCGCCGGACGTGGTTTCGCAGCTGATGCTGGCCGTGCCGCTGGCCTTCCTGTTCGAAGGGGCGCTGCTGGTGATGCGGTTTACCGAAGGCAAGGCGGCCGCCGAGCCCAATCTGCCTGTGCCCACCGAGCCGGCCTGAACTGCTATCAGCGCGGTTCGGGTGCGCTCCATGCCTTGCGCCCGCCCACCCAGGTTTCCAGCACCTTGGTTTGTGCCAGCTCTGCCGTGCTGTTCAGTAGCGGATCGCGGTCCAGCAGGATGAAATCGGCGCGCAGGCCCACGGCGATGCGTCCGATCCGTGTCTCGGCAAAGGCGGCGTGGGCCGCGCCGGTGGTAAACGCGGCCAGCGCTGCCTCGCGGGTCAGCCCTGCCGGCATTGCACCCGGCTGGCCGGCTGCGGCGGCCACCACGGCAAACGGCGCCGGGGGCGCGGCGGTGGAGGCGGAGCCGAAGGCAAGCGGAGCGCCGTTTGCCTTCAGCGCCGCTGCGAGCGTGGCTGGCGCTTTCGATCCTGCATCGGGGCGCAGGGTTGGCATGGCACCCAGGTTTGCAAACCGGGGCAGTTCCGCTGGCGCTACCAGGGTCAGATCCTCGATCCGCCAGCGTCGATCGCCCTTGTAGGTGGCCGAAAGCTCCTCCACCGCGTCCAGCGCCGCCGCTGCCGCCCCGTCGCCGTGGGCGGTCAGTGCTACCTGGAAGCGATCTATTGCCGCCCGGCTCATCAGATTGCGCAGCTGGGTGGGGTTCAGGCGGGGCAGGCCGCCTGGCGTGGCGGCACCGGCAGGCGGGGTTTTCAGCCATGCGCCGCCTGTGCCCGGCGCACCATCCAGAGTCAGCAGCACCCCGTTGAGCTTCAGCCTGTCCTCGTAAAGCCAGGGTGAGGGGCCGGGGCCGCCGATCAGGCTCATCGCTCCGGTGCCCGCGGCATAGGAAACCACCCGCATCCGCAGGCGCCCGGCATCGCCAGCGCGGCGAAAGGCCTGCCAATCCTCGATCGTGCTGCCCATGTCGGTTACGGTGGTGATCCCGCGCGCCAGCAGCAGATCCTGCGCGGTGGCGAGGGCAAGATCGAGATCTTCCGGACGCGGTGGCGGCACGGCCTTGTCCACCAGAGCGAGGGCGGTTTCGACCAGTGCGCCGGTGGGCTTGTTGCCGGGCATGGCGCGTTCGATCCGCCCGCCGGCCGGGTCCTTGGTCAGCGCAGTGATCCCGGCGGCCTTCAGGGCCGCGCTGTTGGCCCAGCCGGCATGACCATCGGCGCTGATCAGCCAGACCGGCCGGTCCGGCACCACGCCATCCAGTTCCGCCGCTCCTGGCCGCTTGGCAAGGCCCCATCGGGCAGCATCCCAGCCGCGCCCCACGATCCACGCCCGATCCGGGTGAGCGGCCGCGTATGCCGCCACTTTCGCTTGCGCTTCGGCCAGCGTGCGGGTTTCCGAGAGGTTCAGTGTGAGGGCGGCAAGGCCCAGTTCCATCACTTCGGCATGGCCATCGACCAGCCCGGGCAGGAGCACGCGGCCCTTGCCGTCGAGCAGGTAATCCACCCGGCTGGGGCGCTTTTCATCCTGACGCAGGACTTGCGCGATGCGGCCATCGTTGCCGATCAGGATGGCGCTGAAGCGTTCGACCGATCCATCGCGCGTGAAGGTCAGGCCCTGCACGTTGTCGATGAGGGTATCGGCCCGGGCCGCGCCGGGCAGAGTGCTTGCGGTTATCAGCAATCCAAGCGGCAGGGCCGCGCGCGCAATTTTCACGAGCGCTTGCTGCCGGCCGGGTGCTTTCCGGGCAGGGGCAGGCGCCGCACCAGCGCGCTGGTATCCTGCCTTCCGCCGCCGATCGCCTGGACTTCGGCATAGAACTGGTTGACCAGCGCGGTGATCGGCAGCGACACGCCCAGCGTGCGGCCTTCATCCATCGCCAGGCCCAGATCCTTGCGCATCCAGTCTACCGCGAAGCCGAAATCGAATTCGCCCTCGGCCATGGTCTTCCAGCGGTTGTCCATCTGCCACGACTGCGCCGCGCCGCCGGAGATCGCGTCATAGACCCGCTCGATGTCGAGGTGGCTGGCCTGGGCAAAGCGCATCGCCTCCGACAGGCCCGAAACGACCCCGGCAATGCAGATCTGGTTGACCATCTTGGCCAGCTGGCCATAGCCGGGCTTGCCGATGTGAACCACGCGCCGGGTATAGGCGGCAAAGATCGCTTCGGCCGCCCGCATCGCATCGGGCCGGCCGCCGCACATCAGGGTCAACGTGCCGTTTTCAGCGCCGATCTGGCTGCCGGTCATCGGCGCGTCGATGCACAGGATTTCCTTGTCCCGCGCCTCTACCGCGATCTGCCGGGCGATCCGCGCTGATGCGGTGGTGTGATCGATGAACAGGCCGCCGCGCTTCAGCCGCGTGAACACGCCCGATGGGCCCAGCACCACATCGGCCAGGTCATCGTCGTTGCCAACGCAGGTCAGCACCACATCGGCGCCCTCCGCCGCGTCTGCCGGGGTATTGGCCACGCGCGCGGCCAGGCCGGGGTTCGCTTCCAGCCAGGCATCCAGCCGCTGGGCCGAACGGTTGTAGATCGTCAGTCGGTGGCCCGCCTTGCCGAGGTGCCGTGCGATCGGCCCCCCCATCACGCCAAGCCCGATGCAGCTCACATTGCGAACGTCAGTCATGCCTTGCTGTTTAGCCGCAATCGCGGCCAAGGGAAGCAGGAGGTAACTTGTTTCACCCGCGCGAGGGACTATCCACCGCACATGATCCATCCCCGATTCCGCGTTGTGGCCCGTGCCCTGTTCTGGTGCGCGCTGGCCGGGGCCACCATCCTGGCCATCCTGCCGCAGCCGCCAAGCCTGCCGACGGACAACCTGGGAGACAAGTTCAACCACATTCTGGCCTTCGTGGTGCTGACCGCGCTGGCGTGGCTTGGCTGGCCGTCCGCGCCGCGGCTGCGGGTGGTGCTGGGCCTGTCGTTGCTGGGCGGATTGATCGAGCTGGTCCAGGCGATCCCGGCGCTCAACCGCGATGCCGATCCGGCAGACTGGGTGGTGGACACGCTCGCCGTGCTGGCCATTACCGCCCTCATGGCCGTTGCCGCGCGCGGGAAAGCGCCCGATCCGGGGCAATAGCGGTTTTCAACAGGGCCATTTTGGCCTAGTGCGCGCGGATCATGCAGAATTCCGCAACCCAGACCGCAGAGGGCCAGCCCGCAACCGAGTTGCCCCTCCTCAACCTCGCCGATGTTCGTGCGGCGGCGGGGCGAATTGCGGGCAAGGTTGTCCACACGCCCACGCTGCACAGCAAGACGCTGAGCGCGATTGCGGGCTGCGACATCTGGATCAAGTTCGAAAACCAGCAGTTCACCGCCGCTTACAAGGAACGCGGCGCGCTGAACGCCCTGCTGTTGCTGACCGAAGAGCAGCGCCGCCGGGGCGTGATCGCAGCTTCCGCCGGCAACCACGCGCAGGGCCTTTCCTATCACGGCACCGCGCTTGGCGTGCCGGTCACCATTGTCATGCCGCGCACCACCCCAACGATTAAGGTCATGCAAACCGAATCGGTCGGCGGGCAGGTCGTGCTGGAAGGCGAAACCTACGACGAAGCCTATGCCCATGCCCGCCGGCTGGAACAGCAGCTGGGCCTGGCCTTCGTTCACCCGTTCGATGAACCGGCAGTAGCCGCCGGGCAGGGTACGGTAGCCCTCGAAATGCTGCAAGATGCGCCAGAGCTGGATACACTGGTGATCCCGGTGGGCGGCGGCGGGCTGGCCACCGGCATGGGCACGGCGGCCCGCGGGCTGAAGCCGGATATCCGGCTCTATGGCGTGGAAGCGGCGCTGTTCCCTTCGATGTACAATCTCCTCAAGGGCACCCACCACCCCATCGGCGGCGATACGCTGGCTGAAGGCATCGCCGTGTTCGAGCCGGGCCGCTTCACCAGCCGCGCACTGGCCGGGCTGCTGGACGATTTCCTGCTGGTGTCCGAATCGGAAATGGAAAGCGCGCTGGCGCTGTTGCTGCAGATCGAAAAGACGGTGGTGGAAGGCGCTGGCGCTGCCGGGCTGGCGGCGGTTCTGGCCAACCGCGATGTGTTCGCCGGGCGCAAGGTCGGGATTGTCCTGTCGGGCGGCAACATCGATACGCGCCTGCTGGCCAATGTCCTGCTGCGCGATCTGGCCCGTTCCGGACGCCTTGCGCGTCTGCGCCTGACCCTGCAGGATCGCCCTGGCGCCCTGTTCAAGGTGATGGAAGAGTTTAACGCCCACAACATCAATATCATTGAAATCTGGCACCAGCGGATCTTCACCCATTTGCCGGCGAAGGGCCTGATCACCGACATCGAATGCGAGGCGCGCGACCGCGAACAACTGGAAGCGCTGGTGGCGGGGCTGCGAGCCAAGGGCTACGATGTCAGCCAGGTGGATGTGAACTGATCCATTCCGGCGCAGCCTTGCCACGCTGACACCAAATCGGCGCTGGATCGCGGGGCCGAATGGCTAATTTATGGTTAAGCCTCTTCCTTCGTCGATCCCGAGCATGCATATTCCTTGGCAGCGGGTTCCCGGTGGTTCGGGGCTGCCAATCATGCGGCGGATAAAGGAAGCAGGCCCCAGTGACGGCACCGGTTCGTTTTCCCCGTTTCTTCGTGACCAGCCCGGCGCCTTGTCCCTATCTTGCCGGGCGGACAGAGCGCAAGGTGTTCACCGAGCTGAAGGGTGGCCAGGCCGATGCGCTCAACGACGCGCTCAGCCGGATCGGCTTCCGTCGCAGTCAGACCGTGGCCTATCGCCCCTCGTGCGTTGATTGCGCGGCTTGCGTTTCGGTGCGCGTGGTGGCCGGGGAATTCCGCCCCTCTTCCACGCAACGCCGGAACCTTAAGCGCAATAGCGATCTGATCGCCACAGAATGCCGGCCTTGGGCTACCGCCGAACAGTTCGAACTGTTGCAACGCTATCTCGGCGCGCGCCACCCCGGCGGCGGCATGGCCCAGATGGACGAGAGCGATTTCGCCGAAATGGTCGAGCATACCCCGGTCACGAGCTTTGTCATCGAATACAGGGAGCCGGGAGACGGGATTACGCCGGGGCGTCTGGTTGGCGCTTGCCTGACCGATCTTCAGGGCGATGGACTGTCGATGGTTTACAGCTTCTACGATCCCGCTCATGAGGCGCGAACGGGGCTTGGCAATTACATCATCCTCGATCACATTCGCCGGGCCGCCCGGGCCAGCTTGCCATTTGTCTATCTTGGCTACTGGGTCGATGGATCGGAGCGGATGCAGTACAAGATTCGTTACCGCCCCCTTGAAAAACTTGGCCGCAACGGCTGGGAACGCTTTTCCGATGCCATGCAGGACCATCTCATCCACTCTGCTGCCGCTGCCCGCCGGGTCGGTGATGGCGACTGCACGTCGGGCAAGGATGGCATGCCCCGGGTCGCACCGGAGGGGGAATGCATTTCCGGTCTTGGCCTCGATAGCGCCAGCGGCGATCGCGCCTTCGCCTGAACCGCGCCCGATGGCGGCGCGGCGGTCTGCCTCCTGGCTGGCACTGGCACTGATCCTTGCGCCGCTTTCGGCCCAGGCCCAGCAGACAGAGCCTGATCTCAGGGATTTGATCCCGGATACAGCATTGGCCGATCCGGAAGGTTGGGCCAGGCAGGGCGGAACCGATTCGGTCCCGGTCGATGGCGCAGATGCCGCCCCTGCGATTGATCCCGCTTCGCCATTGGCCGAACTGCCCGGTTTTTCTGTGCCCTGGCCGGAACAGCAGTTTGACATGCCGGCCCTAGCCGCGCTCCCGGCCGAGCCGGACGCCGTGCAGGCCGTCGCCGCCGCCGCCGCCGCTTCCCCGCTTCCTTCCGAACTGGCCCGGCAGGGGGAAGAGGTGCGCGTCTCTGGCAATCTGGTGCTGGTTTTCCCGCAAGACCTTGCCACCTTCCCCGAGCGGGACGAGTTCCTTTCCCGCTTTCGCTCGCTTTCCGCGTTGCAGAAGCTGGGGGCCGATCCTGATGAACTGGCCAAGGTCGCGGCGCGCGCGCGCGCCGACAAGGACCTGATCGAGCAGCTCTTGCGGATCTATGGCTATCACGATGCCTCCGTCACCCAGACGGTGGGCAACGTCGATCCGGCCAAGCCTGCGGCGCCTGGCGATGTTGCCGTCCGGTTCGATATCCTGCCCGGCAATCGCTACCGCGTCGGTAAGGTCGATCTCGGTAACCTGGCCGCTGCCGGGCCTGATGCTCCGGCTCTGGTCGATAAGGTCGGGATCAATGTGGGCGACTATCTGGACAATGACCGCATTGTTGAGGGGCGTAACCGGCTGGACACCGCGCTGGGGGAAGGGGGCTATGCCTTCGCCAAAGTGGGCACGCCGGATTTGCTGGTCGATCACAAGCGGAACGAGGGCGATCTCACCATCACCACCCAGCCAGGCGGCAAATATCGTTTCGGTGCGGTGATCAGCCAGAACCCTGCCTTCCTGTCTTCCCGGCATCTCGATGATATCGCCCGTTTCCGCCGCGGGGATATTTACCAGCGCAGCGACGAGGAAGATCTCAAGCGCGCGATCCTTGCCACCGGGCTGGTTTCAGCGGTGACAGTCACTCCGCGCGAAACGATTGCCCCGCCAGCGCCGGGGCAAACCGGCGAAGTTGCACTTGATGTCGCGCTCACTCCGGGCCCCTTGCGGACGGTGGCGGGCCTTGCCGGTTATGAAAGTGGCGATGGCTTCCGGCTGGAGGGGAGTTGGGAACATCGCAACTTCTTCCCGCCCGAAGGCATGCTGCGGGTGCGCGGCATTGCCGGCACCAAGGAGCAACTGGTCGGCACCACGGTTCGCTGGAACAATTTCATCGGGCGCGATCAGGTTCTCACCCTCGATCTCTATGGCAACACGGTAGATCGCGATGCCTTCAACGCGCGCACGGTGGCGTTTGCCGCCACGTTCGAAAAATTGACCACGCTATTTTTCCAGAAGCCGTGGACCTGGTCGGTTGGCCTTGAAGCCTTGGTTACGGGCGAACGGGAAAGTTCGGTGGCCGGGCAGTTCGTGCCCCGCAACACCTACTTCATCGTCGCGCTGCCGCTGCGCGGGGCGATCGATCAATCAGACAACCTGCTCGACCCCACACGGGGCTGGCGCACGGCGCTGTCCGTTTCGCCAGAGATTTCCAAGCAACAAGACGGGCCGACCGTGCAGTATGCCCGCTTCCAGTTCGACCTGTCAGGCTACCAGTCGGTCGGCAAGGGCGTGGTGCTGGCGGCGCGCACCCGCGTCGGCTCCATTCCGGGCACGACACTGGCCAACATCGCGCCGTCGCGGCGCTCCTATGCCGGTGGTGGCGGTTCGGTGCGGGGCTATGGCTATCAAGCGATCGGCCCGCGCGATTCGGCGGGCGCTCCGTCGGGCGGGCGCAGCTTGGTCGAATTCAGCGCCGAAGCGCGCATCGATACCGGCATGTTCGACGGTGCGCTCCAGCTGGTCCCGTTCATTGATGCAGGCACGGTGGCGGAATCGATCGCGCCAACGCTGGATGGCCTGCGTTATGGCGCGGGCCTTGGCCTGCGTTACAAGACCGGGTTCGGGCCGCTTCGGCTCGATGTCGGCACTCCGCTCAATCGGCGGCCGGGTGACAGCCGCATAACCGTCAGCGTGGCGCTGGGGCAGGCCTTCTGATGACCGAGGCCGCCGCTCTTCCGGAAGACGATCGCGCCGTATCTGCCGCGCCTGCGCGGCCATGGCTGCTTTCCGGCTGGCGGCGCTGGTTGCTGGCGCTGATGCTGGCGGTGGTCGGCATCCTTGGCATCGGCCTTGCCGTGCTGGAAAGCCCGATCGGCCACCGGTTCGTGGTGGATCGCATTGCCCGTTATGCCCCTGCCTCGGGCCTCAGGGTGCAAGTAGGCCGGTTTGAAGGATCGCTGTTCGGTGAAGCGGTACTGCGCGATGTGCGCTTTTCCGATCCCAGCGGCCTGTTCATGAGGGTCCCCGTGGTGGAGCTGAACTGGCGGCCGTTGCACTGGTTCACCTCTGGGCTGGATGTTCGCAAGCTGGTCCTGCGCCGCGGTACGCTTTATCGCGGGCCACGGCTAAATCCGGGCGATCCGGACGCTCCGATCCTGCCGGATTTCGATATCCGGGTGGATCGGTTCGAATTTGAACGGCTTACCGTGGCCAAGGGGATGCTGGGCGAACAGCGCCGCATCGATCTTGTCGCCAAGGCCGATATCCGCAAGGGCCGTGCGGTCCTGTTCACCGATGGGCGCTTGGGCGGGCAGGATCGCCTGACCGGCAAGCTCGATAGCGAGCCAAAGGCGGACCGGTTCGATCTGGCGCTGGATTACAACGCGCCCAGGGGCGGGTTCCTCGCCACCCTGCTGGGGGCAAAGGAAGGCATCGCCGCCCGCGTCACGGGTGCGGGCCGCTATGCCGATTGGCGCGGCAAGGTGCTGGTCACCCGGCCGGCGGGCACTGTGGCCGATCTGGCGATTGGCAATCGTGCCGGGCGCTATTCGGTGGCCGGTGTGGTGCGCCCCGCCGGTTTCGTCAGCGGCCTGGCCGCGCGGGCCACTGGCAAATCCGTGCAGTTGCAGGGCGAAGGGACACTGGCCCGCTCTGTCCTCTCCGGCAGGTTCATGGCGCGGGGAGAAGGCGCCGCGATCAGCGCCAGCGGCGATGTCGATCTGGCGGGCAATGCGTTCCGTGCGCTCAAGCTGACTGCCGCCGTGCGTGATCCGGCGCTGTTCGGTTCTGATCTGCGCCTCGAAGGTGCGCTTCTCTCCGCCACCGTCAACGGGCCGTTCCGTGAGCTGAGTATCGCGCACCGGCTTGCCGCGCAGCGCTTTGTCAGCGGCAGTTTCCGCCTCGAAAACCCGGTGCAGCAAGGGCGCATCGTTCGCGCCGGGGAGCGTTGGACTTTCCCGCTCGATCTTGTCGCCACCCGTGTTGTCACCGGTAATTCCACGCTGGATCCGCGCCTTGTCAAAGGCAGCGCCAAGGGAACGATCGTTCTTGCCGGGAATCGGGTGCATTCCGATGATCTGGTGATCGCCGCGCCGGGGCTTGGTGCGGCCCTCACGTTGGATGGCAATACCCGCACCGGGCAATATCGCCTCACCGGCCCGGTCGCCGCGCGCGATCTGGTGCTGGCTGATCTGGGCCTGGCGGATGCCGATCTCAAGTTGGCGGTGGATTTTGGCGCCCGGCCGTGGAACCTTGCCGCCGGCGTTCGGGGCCGCATCACGCGGGCAACCAATCCCACGCTCACCACCCTTGCAGGAACCGGTATCCGCTTTGCCGGCGATGTGGCCGTGGGCGGCAAGGCGCCGCTGGTGCTGCGCCGGGTCACGGTCAACGGTAGCCAGCTGTCGCTGGCGCTGGATGGCCGCCTGCAGCCGAACGGCCCTGCCACGGTTGCCGGAAGCGGTCGGCATGTGCGGTTCGGGGCCTTCACCGTCGATGCCAGCTTCGCATCCGATGGCCCCCGCGCCGCGCTGGTCTTTGCCCGCCCGTTTCCGCCGGCGGGCCTGCGCGATGTCCGGGTGGCGCTGGCGCCGATCCCGCAGGGTTTCCGGATCGAAACAGCAGGGCAGTCCACGCTTGGCCCATTCGCCGGCACGCTTGGTCTCTATGCTCCGCCGGGCGGGCCAACCCGCGTGGAGGTGGAGAAGATGGAGGTCTGGAAGACCGCCATTAGCGGCACGCTCCGCTTTGCCGGCAATGGCGTGGACGGCGCCCTTGCGCTGTCCG
>CAZVHM010000015.1:24061-27823 GCA_964627175.1 uncultured Novosphingobium sp.
AGCGGCACGCTCCGCTTTGCCGGCAATGGCGTGGACGGCGCCCTTGCGCTGTCCGGTGGCGGGCTTGATGGCACCATTGCGCTTGCTCCGCGCGGCGCAGGTCAGGGCTTCGATGTTGCCCTTACGGCGGAAAACGCCAGCTTCGGCGGAACCACGCCCATTGCCATCGGCATGGCCCGGATCGACGCAGCGGGCACCATATCCGATGGCCACACCACCGTATCAGGCAAGGTTTATGCCGAAGGGATCCAGCAAGGTCGGCTGTTCATCGGCCGCCTTGCCGCCGATGCTGCGCTGACTGACGGGGCGGGCCGGATCACCGCTTCGGTGGCCGGCCGGCGCGGCAGTCGCTTCAATCTCAACCTGCTCGCCGACGTAGAGCCGGATCGCTATGCGCTGTTGGCGGGGGGCGATTTTGCCGGGCGGCCGATCACCATGCCGCGCCGCGCTGTCCTGACCGGTTCAGCCAATGGCTTGGTGCTGACCCCCAGCCAGTTCGATTACGATGGGGGCCGCCTGATCGCGGAAGGAACGATTGGGGCCGAAAGCCGTGTTTCCTTGCGCATGGCTGATATGCCTCTCGCGCTGGTCGATGTGCTAACTGGCGATCTTGGCCTTGGCGGCAAGGCATCGGGCGAAGTGACCTGGCGCACCGCTGCGAACAGCGCGCCCAGCGCCGATGCGCGGCTTGAATTCAAGGGGCTGTCGCGTTCCGGCCTCGTCCTCACCTCGCGCCCGGTCGATCTGTCGCTGGTCGCGCGGCTCACCCCGGCCGCGCTCGAAGCACGCGCCGTGATCCGCGATGGCGCAACGGTCCTTGGCCGGTTGCAGGGCAAGGTCGATGGCCTGCCGGCCGAGGGCGGCATATGGGATCGCCTTTCCGCTGGCCAGTTGTTCACCCAGTTGCGCTATGCCGGGCCGGCCGATGCCTTGTGGCGCCTCGTGGCGCTGGAAACCTTCGATCTCACTGGGCCTGTCGACATCGCGGCGGATATCACCGGCACCCTGGCCGATCCGCAGATCCGTGGTTCGCTCGCTTCGTCGCAGTTGCGGCTGCAATCCTCGCTCACCGGTACCGACCTGCAGAATATCACGGCGCGCGGTTCGTTCGCCGGTTCGCGGCTCCAGCTGTCGTCGTTCAGCGGGCGCGCGCGCAATGGCGGGCAAGTTAGCGGCAGTGGCGTGATCGATCTGTCGGGCCTTGGCGCCGGGCGCGGGCCGGGGATTGATCTCCGCCTTGCCGCGCGCGGGGCCGAACTGATCTCGCGCGATGACATGGCCGCCACTGTCACCGGGCCCATGCGGATCGTCTCCGATGGGGTGGGCGGCACTATTGCCGGCCGGCTCACGCTGGATTCGGCACGGTGGAACCTTGGCCGTGCTTCCGCCGCCACCGAACTGCCGAACGTGAACACGCGCGAGCTCAACCAGCGCGCGGATGTGGCCCCGGCGCGGGCACCTGCCGCGCCGTGGCGCTACCTGGTCGATGCCGCCGCCAGCGGGCATGTCGAAGTGCGCGGTCTTGGCCTGGACAGCGAATGGGGCGCGGATATGCGGGTTCGCGGCACCACTGCCGCGCCGGCGATCTTCGGCCGGGCCGAACTGGTTCGCGGCGGATATGATTTTGCCGGCAAGCGCTTTGAAATGACGCGCGGCCTTATCACCTTTGATGGCAACAGCCCGCCCGATCCGCGGCTGGATATTGCCGCCACTGCCGAGCTGACCGGGTTGACCGCGACCGTCACCGTTACCGGAACCGGCGCCAAGCCCACGGTGACCTTTTCTTCCGTGCCATCGTTACCGGAGGAGGAGCTGCTTTCGCGCCTGCTGTTCGGCAGCTCGATCACCCAGATCTCGGCACCGGAAGCGGTGCAGATCGGCGCTGCGCTGGCCAGCTTGCGCGGCGGCGGCGGGCTGGATCCGATCAACCGGCTGCGCAGCGCTATCGGGCTTGACCGGCTGCGGATCGTTGGCGCCGATGCTGCTGCCGGACGGGCCACTTCAGTGGCGGTGGGCAAGTATATCGGCCGCCGGCTCTACACCGAAATTGTGACCGATGGGCGCGGCTACAGCGCCACCCTGCTGGAATACAGGGTCACCCGCTGGCTTTCCATCCTGGCAACGATTTCAACGGCCGGGCGCGAAGGCGTCGATATCAAGGTCAGCAAGGATTATTAAACCGCCCCGCGCGGAAAGCCTGCGCTTCTTACGCAAAATGTAAGAATGGCGGTTAACCTGTTTTTCGCCACTTGCCTCGCATAGGCGCCAAATGGCTATTCCTGGCAGGCTTGCGGCGCTTATCCGCAGGTGGATACGCGCGGAAGCCGGCATGAGCCGGATCATGCTCGCGAGCCTCGTCGCGCTGCTGACGTTCACGGCTGCGCTAGTCGGGGGCTTCCTTCACGCCACCAACGTGGCCGACGAGGCGACCCGCGCCAACGAGCGCCGGCTGGTGGCCAATCACCTCGAAGGGGCAATGCGGTCGTTCGTTGCGGCCGAAAGCGTGCAATTGACATGGGATGATGCCACCCGCGCCGCCGGAGGGCAGGGCTTTCCGTTCGATTCGGCCTGGGCAGACGTTTATCTTGGCCAGTTTCTCACTGCCCGCACCGAGGTGGACAGCCTTTATCTTGTCCGTCCCGATGGCACGCTGGTTCGCGCGTGGAGCGAAGGCCGCCCGGCCCCTGCGGCCAGCTTCGCCCCGGTGGCGGGCGCTGTCCGGGCCGCGTTGGCCGAGCTTGCTGCCACCAGCCTCGCCCAGTCGGAGCCAGAGGCAGCCGGCTGGATGCGACTGGCTGATATCAGCTGGCCTTACGATGCGCAGGGCCGGCCACTATCACGCACTGTTTCGGGTCTCGTCGATCTGGCAGGTCAGCCGGCGATCATGACGGTGGTTTCGATCATTCCTGACGGGGATTTCAGCCTGCTGCGCCTGCGGCCCAATCATGTGGTATCGGTGCGGCGGCTGGATCAGGCGATGCTGCAGTCGTTCGGGTCTGCTCTCATGCTGTCGGGCCTGCGTTTCACGCGCGCGCCGCCGGATGAAGCGGCACATAACCAACTGGCTCTCTCCGACCGCGCTGGCCGCCCGCTCGGCTGGCTTTCGTGGCGGGCCAATCAGATCGGTCCGCTGGTCCGCGATCGCACCTTGCCGCTGCTCACCGCCTATCTCGGTTTCTTCGTGGCGGTGTTGGGGCTTGGCTGGTTCATGGTGCGCGGGGCGATCAAGGTCGCCCGTGAGCTGGCCGCCAGCGAGGCACAGGCCCAGCACCACGCGCTGCACGATCCGATTCTGGGCCTGCCCAATCGCACCCATGTGATGCAGCGTTTGTCGGCCATGCTGGCCCAAGTTGCCGGTGATGGAGAACGGCCCGAACAGCAGATCCACCTGGCCTACATCGATCTCGATCATTTCAAGGCGATCAACGAAACCGTGGGCCATCATGTGGGTGATGACCTGCTGGTCCAGGTGATTGCGCGGCTGCGTGAATGGATGGGGCCGGGGGATGTCCTTGGCCGGCTGGCCAGTGATGAATTCGTGCTGCTGAGGCGCGGTGCCACGGGCCGCGAATGTGCCGATGCGTTGGGGCAGTCTGTGATGGCGGCCTTTGCCGAACCGTTCAAGGTGTTCGGCCATTCGGTCGCGGTGTCCGCCTCGTGCGGGATTTCGTGGGCCCCCGAACAGGCGCAGGATGCCAAGGTGTTGCTGCGCAACGCCGATATCGCGCTGTTCCGGGCCAAGCAGCGGGGGCGCGCCCGCTA
>CAZVHM010000015.1:27923-30965 GCA_964627175.1 uncultured Novosphingobium sp.
CGGGTCTTTGCCGATAGCCACGATTTCGGGGTGGCGGAAATATCGGTCAACCTCTCGCCGCTTCAGCTGGTTGCCCGCGATTTCATGGCCAACCTGAAGGCTCTGATCCGGGATGCGAAGGTCGATCCCACGCGGTTTACTTTCGAAATCACCGAGGGCGTGCTGCTGGACCGCTCCGATCGGATCATGGCCTTGCTGAATGAATTGCAGGACATGGGCTTTCGCATTGCGCTGGATGATTTCGGCACCGGCTATTCGTCGCTGGCCTACCTGCGCTCGTTCCAGTTCGACCGGATCAAGATCGACGGTTCGTTCGTGCAGGGCATCGAAAACGACATCGATGCCCAGTCGATCCTCCGGGCGATCGTTTCGCTGGGCCGCACCCTGCGGATGAAGGTGGTGGCCGAAGGGGTGGAAACGCGCATTCAGCAGCAACTGGTTGAAGCGGCTGGTTGCCAGTTCATCCAGGGCCACCTCTACTGGCGGGCCCTGACATCGCAGCAGGTGATTTCGCTGTTGGCCACCGATCGCGTTCGCGATCTGCGGATGGCGGTATAGCGAGGGCGGCTGGTCAGCCGGCCGTGCGGCTGGTTGGCGCTGCCGCGCCAGCCAGGCGCGACGGGTAGATGAACCCGAAGGTGGGGGAACTGCGCAGGCCCAACGCCTTGGAAGGTGCGTGCCACACGCGCACTTCGCTCCAGTCGCCGGCAGGCGAAACGTCCACGGCCATCACCTCGCGTTCGATCATGCCGGGGCGTGACCAGTTGGCGTGGTTGATCAGGACGCGGCGTTCGTCGATCACCTTGCTGACTACCGCCACATGGCCCATCGGCATCGCCCGAGTGCCGCGAAACGCCAGCACCGCACCGGGGCGCGGGGCTTCGCCGCGGGAATAGGCACCGGCGGCATTGTCCCACCATTCGCGGGCATTGCCGGAAAGCTGCACCTCGGAATTGCCGCGGGCAAATTCCACGCACTGCAGCCGGGCCTGCGCTGCCGAAGGCAGCGAAAGCATCGCCATGAATGCGCAGAAAACGCCAAAAACCCGTCCCGTCATGGGCACGGCTTGTTGCAGCCGGGGCCGGATTTGCGAACCCTGCCGGGTTTCGGCTCGGCGGTTGCGGCACACGGTTCGTCCCTCGGCGGGGAACTCATGTGGAAAAGTTCAGCGCGCGGCGATCACTGCTTCGGCGTGAGTCAGGTCGGCGGGAGTATCAATGTCGATCAGCGTTGATGGCGGGGCGGGCACCGTCACGGCATCGGCCAGCAGGGCGCGGGCGCCCCGGTCGCCGTGCTGGGCCAGCAGCAGGTCATGCTGGCTGGCCGGGAAGATCGCCGGTGGGGAACGCACTGCCCCGGCAAGGCTGCACACCGCTTGCGATCCGTTGAACGCGGCGGCCAGGGCTGCAAGGTGGTCGGGCGTCACCAGTGGCATATCAGCCAGCGCAACCATGATCCCGCGCAGCCCTTGGCAGCCCAGCGTGCCTATTCCGGCGGCCAGCGAGGCGGATTGCGGCTGCTCGGCGCCGGGCAGGCGGACTTCGGCAAAGCCGATGTCGGCCAGCCCCGGTGCGTCCGCTCCCAACACAGCCACGCGCCGTGCCAGCGGCAGGCTGGCCAGTGTCTCGGCGGCGTGGCGGATCAGCGGTTTTTCAGCCAGCGGCGCGGATAGCTTGTCTGCGCCAAAACGGCTGGATCGGCCCGCCGCCAGCAGCACAAGCCCGATGCCGTTCCACTCCTCCTGTGCATGATCCATTGTTCGCGCGTCCTGCCCCGGCTATCTGCCTGCTGATGGAGCGCAATAGCATGGCCAGCCACCCGCGCGATATCGCTGCCTTTGCGGCACAGCGCGCCCAGGCGGGGGAAGGGGTGGCGCTGATCTTCGTCACCGCAGTTGAAGGCGGCAGCGTGCGTGCGCCGGGGCTGCGCATGGCGGTGGATGTGGCCGGCGATGCGGCTGGCTTCGTTTCCAACGGCTGCGTGGAATCCGATCTGGTGACCATCGCACGCGCGGCGATTGCCGATAATGAAGTTGTTCCCGTGGCTTATGGGCGCGGCAGCGGGCGGATCGATGTGGTCCTGCCGTGTGGCGGGCGGATCGATCTGCTGGTGGTTCCGGTATCGCCCGCTCACCATGCGGCGCTGGGCGCACTGGCCGATCAGGATCGGGCCAGCGGCGCGATCGTGCTGTGGCGCGATGGCCGGTTTCTCTGGCAGGTGGGCGAGGGTGGCGCCGCGGCGGGGGACTGGCGCTTCGCGGTCCGTCCCAAGATCCGGCTGGTGGTGGTTGGCTCGGGCCATGAAGCGGTATTGCTGGCCCGTTTGGCGGTGGCGGCAGACATGGCCGTGGAGCTCGTTTCGCCCGATGATGCAACGCTTGTGCAAGCGGCATGCAACGGGGTTGCAGCGCGGGGAATTGCCGGGTTGTCGTCAACCGTCGACTTGGCGGCCGATCCCGGCACGGCCATCGCGCTAATGTTCCACGATCACGAATGGGAGCAGCGCATCCTGCTCGACGCGCTGGCGGGACCGGCGTTCTATGTCGGCGCGCTAGGCAGCGTGCGGGCGCACCAGCGGCGGACCGAGGCCTTGCGTGCGGCGGGCTGTCCCGATGCGGCGATGGCACGGCTGAAGGCTCCGATCGGGCTGGTGCCGCGCCTGCGCGATCCCCACTTGCTGGCGGTATCCGTACTCGCGGAGATTGCAGCGGAATTTCAAGCCCGCTTCACTGCGTTCTGATCGCGCCTGGCCGGTGTGGCGCATGAGCGGCGGGCACAGGAAAACCGGCGCCTGCCGTCTGATTTCAGCGCAGCAGATGTTTGAGGGTGGTTTCAGCCATCCGGTCGTAGCCGCGCCAGTTGCCCGGAAGTTAAGGCGGCTGACGCAATCCGCACGATCCTGTCTCATCCAAACGCATTTCGCGACGGCGAATTGCTTGGCGAGTAGGTCGCCAATTTCTCAAAAAAACTTAATGATTTCAACGGGAATTGGCGGAGACGGAGGGATTCGAACCCTCGGTACCGGATTTACCAGTACGACGGT
>CAZVHM010000016.1:0-23318 GCA_964627175.1 uncultured Novosphingobium sp.
TGCGCGACTGGGCGGACCTGTGCGTTTACCAGGCTGAAAATGCCGCGCTGCTGGCCCAGGGGCAGCGGCCCGAAGCAGTGTTCATCGGCGATTCCATTACGCAATACTGGGGCTTCGATACCCCGGCGCTGTTCGGCGGGCCGGTGTTGAACCGGGGGGTGGCCGGGCAGAACAGTGCGCAGGTTCTCGTGCGTTTCATGCCGGATGCCGTGGCGCTGGGGCCGCGCATCATTCACCTGATGGTGGGTGTGAACGATGTGACCGGCAAGCGCGGCCCCAGCCGGCCGGATGATTATCGCAACAACATCAAGGCGATGGTTGAGCTGGCGAAGGCTGAGGGGGCAATCGTGATCCTGGGCCTGATCCCGCCTGCCAATGGCGACGGCGCCGATGACCGGGCCACGACCGTGCCGAAAATCCGCGCACTGAACGCCTGGCTGGCGCAATTTGGCCGTGCCGAGGGCCTGATCGTGGCGGATTACTGGACCCCGCTGGCCGCGGCGGATGGATCGCTGCGACCCGAATACGCGGAAGATCCGCTGCATCCCAACGCCGCAGGTTTTGCCCGAATGACCCCTGTGGCGCAGGCGGCACTGGCCGAAGCCCGCCGCCGCCTGGATGCGCACCAAAGCGCCGCGCGCTAGATCATCGTAGCCGCTTCACATTTCGAGGCGGCAGCCTTGTCTCCTCCCTCGATCAGGGTGACGGCGGCGAAACCGGCAAGGACCAGCAGGATGAAGCCGGCGACGACGAGGCCCAGATACCTGTCGATGAATGCCTTGATCGGCGCGCCGAACAGACGGAAAAGCACGCCCACGATCATGAAGCTGATCGCCCGGCTAACGAGGCTGGCAATAATGAAGGTGACCACCGGCATGGCGATGAAGCCGGCGGTGATGGTGAGCAGCTTGAACGGGATCGGCGTGGCGCCCTTGGCGACGAACAGCCAGAATCCGACCTCGCGCAAATAGCATGCCGCGACCGGGAAGCTCTTTTCCAGGCCGAGAGTCTGAAGCAGCTGCACGCCCACGGTTTCATAGACGAAATAACCGATGCCATAACCCAGCATCCCGCCCAGAACCGAGGAAATGGTGGCAACTGCGGCAAAGCGGACCGCTTTTTTCGGCTCGGCCAGGCACATCAGCCCGAGCAGGGGATGCGGGGGGATCGGGAAGAAGCTGGCTTCGATGAAGCAGAACAGCGCCAGCCAGCCTTCCGCATGGCGGTGGGCCGCCTTTTCCATGGTCCATTCGTAAAGGCGACGCAGCATCGACGGTCCTTAGGGTTGTGGTGTGCGCGGAATAGAGCGCAGGCCACGAACCGGCAAGCACGCAGCGCGCGAACCACATTGGTTCTTTTCACTTGACATCGTAACGCTGTTTCGGTACATAAACGGAACATCGCGATGAAGCGAGTCGCCGCCCTTGTGGCGAAGATCCTGATTTCGCCCGACTCCTCTCTTCACCCGGATCGGACCCCTGCGCATGAATCCTTTGCCTGACGGCGCGCCTGAGCGCCGGCGCCGCTTTGGCGCGCCCAAGAACTGGCGCGAGAAATTCCTCGCCTGCCTTGCCGAGACTTCCAACGTAACCGCCTCTGCCGAGTGCGCCGACATCAGCCTGAGCTGGGTTTACAAGACCAAGCGCGAGGATCGCGGCTTTGGCGAAGCCTGGCTGGCGGCTCTGTGCGAGGGATACGATCACCTCGAAATGGAACTGCTGTGCCGTCTGCGCAACGGCGAGGCCCGCGACATCCCCGCGATCAAATACGATAACGCCACCGCCCTGCGCCTGCTGCTGGCCCACCGCGATACCCGCGCCCAATACATGGCGCGGCAAGACAATGTGACCGCAGAGGAAGTGCGCGCCTCGCTGGACGCCAAGCTGGCCGTGCTGCGTGAGCAGGTTCTGGCGCGGCGCGCGGCGGAAGAGGCGGCGCATGGCAAGTGAGGCCGGCGGCAATGACGCAGACCCGCTGGAAATCCTGTTGGCAGCAAACGAGAACGAATGGGCCGAACTGATCGGCGGCATGAAGCCGGAAGAGCGGCGCGAATGGCGCTGGCACTGGCCGATCTGGGCGCGGCGCGCGCAATTGGCTCCACCGGGCGAGTGGCGCACCTGGCTGATCATGGCCGGGCGCGGCTTTGGCAAGACGCGCGCCGGCGCCGAATGGGTGCGGCAAGTGGCCGAAGCCGATCCGCAGGCGCGCATTGCGCTGATAGCCGCGAACCTGACCGAAGCCCGCGCCATTCTGGTGGATGGGGATAGCGGCCTACGCCGGATTGCGCCGCCGCACCGCCGCCCCAGGTTCGAGAGCACGTTGCGCCGGCTGACCTGGCCCAATGGCGCACAGGCAACGCTTTATTCCGCGCTGGAGCCGGAAGCGCTGCGCGGGCCGCAGCACAGCCATGCCTGGTGCGACGAGCTGGCCAAGTGGGACAATGCCGGCGGCCGGGCGATGGCGACATGGGACAACCTGCTGATGGGCCTTCGCCTGGGCACGGACCCGCGCGTGGTGGCTACGACCACCCCGCGCGACATGCCGCTGCTGCGCCGTCTGCTGGCGGAACCGGACGGCCTGGCCGTGACCCGCGGCAGCACGTTCGACAATGCCGCCAACCTGCCGCCGCGGTTCCTGCAGATGATGCGCGGCGCGTTTGGCGAAAGCGTGCTGGGCCGGCAAGAGCTGGACGGCGAGCTGATCCTTGACCGGGAAGGTGCGCTGTGGAGCCGAAGCCTGCTGGAGCAGCGCCGGGAAGCAGCCGCTTCATCGCCGGCGGTGCGCACCGTGATTGGCGTGGACCCGCCGGCTTCGGCCAGCGGGGATGCCTGCGGGATCATCGTTTGCGCGCTGGGCGAGGATGGCGTGGCGCGGGTGATGGCCGATGCCTCAGTCGAGAAGGCCAGCCCGGAACGCTGGGCCCGCGCGGCGGCAGAAGCCGCCTCGGCATGGCGGGCCGACCGGGTGGTGGCCGAAGCCAACCAGGGCGGGCAGATGGTGGCCAGCGTCTTGCGTGCCGCCGACATCAGCCTGCCGCTGAAGCTGGTGCACGCCAGCACCGGCAAGACCGCAAGGGCCGAGCCGGTGGCCGCCCTCTACGAAACGGGCCGGGTGCGCCATGCCGGGGTGTTTGCCCGGCTGGAAGACGAGCTGTGCGGGCTGATGGCCGGGGGTTCCTATGAAGGCCCCGGCCGATCGCCCGACCGCGCCGATGCCCTGGTCTGGGCGCTGACCGAACTGTGCCTGTCGTCCCGATCAGGCCCCCGCATCTGGGTTCAGGGCACCTGAGCTCCCACGAATCTTGTGAAAGGCCATAGCCGATGTCGTTCCTCCAGAGCCTGGCCGCCGCCTTCAAGGGCACGGCCCCGCGCGTGCCGCTGGCGCGCACTTATACTTCGCCGTGGATCTTTGCCGATGCCGGCACGACCCGCGCCCCCTTTGAATACCAGGGTGCGGTGCGCCGCGCCTATCTGGACAATCCCGTGGCCCAGCGCGCCGTGCGGCTGGTGGCGGAAGGCATCGGCCAGGCACCGCTGACCGCCAGCAGCGGCGCCGAACTGGCGGCGCTGGTGAGCGCGACGAGCGCCGGGCAATCGCTGCTGGAAACCCTGGCCAGCCATCTGCTGCTGCATGGCAACGGCTATGTCCAGGTGATCAAGGACGGGCGCGGCCAGCCGGTCGAGCTGTTTGCGCTGCGCCCCGAGCGGGTAAGCGCCATCGTGGCGGCGAATGGCTGGCCCGATGCCTATGCATACCGCGTGGGTGAGCAGGCGATCACCATTCCGGTGCTGGACGAGGACGCATCGCCCAACATCATTCACATCAAGGGCTTTCACCCGGCAGACGACCATTATGGCGTAGGCTGCCTTTCCGCTGCGGACCAGGCGGTGGCCCTGCACAACGCCGCTAGCAACTGGAACCGTTCGCTGCTGGACAATGCGGCGCGGCCTTCCGGCGCGCTGGTTTACGATAGCGGCGACCACGGATCGTTGACGCCCGACCAATTCGACCGGCTGAAGGCCGAGCTGGCCCAGGCATTTTCGGGCGACAGCAACGCTGGCCGGCCGATGGTGCTGGAAGGCGGGCTGAAATGGCAATCACTGAGCCTGAGCCCGGCCGACATGGACTTTGCCGCGCTGAAGGCTGCTGCCGCGCGCGACATTGCGCTGGCCTTTGGCGTGCCGCCGATGCTGCTCGGTCTGCCGGGCGATTCCACTTATGCCAATTACCGCGAGGCCAATCGCGCGCTGTGGCGGCTGACCTTGCTGCCGCTGGCCAACAAGCTGCTGGCGGCGCTGCAGGAAGGCTTGGTGACCTGGTTCCCGGAGGCAAAGCTTGCCATCGACCTCGACCGCGTTCCGGCGCTGGCCGAGGACCGCGAGCGCCTGTGGGCGCAGGTGACCGCCGCCGATTTCCTGAGCGCCGATGAAAAGCGCGCCATGCTGGGCCTTGCTCCCATCCAGAATGGCTTGGAGAACAAATAATGAACAGACAGGATATGCTCGCCGGGTTGATCGCCCAGGCGGCAAGCGGGGGCGCAGATCTTGTGACGCTGCGCGCCATTGTCGAGGAAGCAAGCGAAGTGGGGGCCGAGCGCGTGCTCACCCGCATGGGCCTGAATGACGCCGAGGCGCACGAAGACCTTTCCGAGCTGCGCCAGTTGCTGGCCGCCTGGCGCGATGCCAAGCGCGATGCCTGGCGTGCGGTGGTCGGCTGGGTGGCGACGGGCGCGATGGCGCTGCTACTGGTCGGCATTGCCGTGCGGCTTGGCCAATCCGGGCTGCTGCGGTGAGCGAGGGCGAGCGCCCCTTGCGCTTTGCCGGCTATGCCGCGCTGTTCGACAAGCGCGATAGCGGGCGCGATGTGATCCGCCCCGGCGCCTTTGCCCGAACCCTGGAACAGCGCGAAGCACCCCTGCCGCTTTACTGGCAACATCGCCCCGACCAGCGGATCGGCTGGGTGGAAACGGTGGCCGAGGACCAGCGCGGACTGCGCGTGGTGGCAGCGATCGACAACCCCGAAGGCGGCGCCGCAGCGGCCCTGAAACGCGGCGCAGTGACCGGGCTTTCGTTTGGCTACACCGCCCGCGGCTTTCGCCGCGACCGCGACGGACGCGAACTGACCGACATCGATCTTTTCGAAGTGAGCCTGGTGACGCACCCGATGCAGGATGCGGCGCGGGTTCACCTGATTTCCTGACTTCTTCTTCCCTCCCCCAGACCGGCCGCCCGTGGTGCGGCCCCCAAGTTGTGTGAAAGGTGAACTGCCCCATGGAAAACGACACCCCCGCCGAAGCGCTTGACGCTTCGTTCGACATCGTTGCCCGCCAGGACGCGGCCGACGGTGCGCTGGAAGCGCTGCGTTCGGATGTTGAGGAAGTGAAATCACGGCTGGACCGCGCCCACCGCATCGGCGGCCGCCCGGCCCTGGCCAGCGCGACCCACGGGCACGAGGTCAAGAGCTTCGTCGACGGTTTCCTGCGCCAGGGCCGCGAGGCGGAACTGAAGTCGCTCTCGGGTGCCGTCGCGGTTGACGGCGGCTATGCCGTGCCGCGCGAGATCGACGAGAAGATCGCCGCCGTGCTGAAGAAGATCAGCCCGATCCGCCAGATCGCACAGGTCGTGCAGGTAGGTTCGGCCGGCTATCGCAAGCTGATCATGACTTCGGGCAGCGCTTCTGGCTGGGTCAGCGAAACCGGCGCCCGCCCGGAAACGAACTCGCCCAAGTTTGCCGAAATCGCTCCGCCCTCGGGCGAGCTCTATGCCAACCCTTCGGCCAGCCAGGCGATGCTGGACGATGCGATGTTCGACGTTGAAGCATGGCTGGCCAGCGAGATCGGCGGCGAGTTCGCCCGCGCCGAAGCAGCCGCTTTCGTCAATGGTTCGGGCACGAACCAGCCCAAGGGCTTCCTGCAGGCGCCGACCAGCAATGTCGGCGACGCCACCCGCGCTTTCGGCACGCTGCAGTTCATCGCTTCGGGCAACGCCACCGGCTTTGACACTGCGCCGGAGCTGCGCCTGATCGACCTGGTTCATTCGCTGAAGGCCGGACACCGGCAGGGCGCGGTGTTCGTGATGAACACCGCCACGCTGGCGACCGTGCGCAAGCTCAAGGCAGCCGATGGCAGCTTCCTGTGGCAGCCGGGCCTGCTGGAAGGCGCCCCGGCGCGCCTGCTGGGCTATCCGGTGATCGAGGCCGAGGACATGCCCGATGTTGCCGCCGGCAGCTTCCCGATCGCCTTCGGCAACTTCCGCAACGGCTATCTGATCGCCGAGCGCGGCACGACGCGGATTCTGCGCGACCCCTATACCAACAAGCCGTTCGTGAACTTCTACGCCACCAAGCGCGTGGGCGGCCAGGTGCTGGATAGCGAAGCGATCAAGCTGCTCAAGATCTCGACCTGATCGACATCATGATGCCGGGCCGGCCCACCCGCGGTGGTGCCCGCCCGACTTCGCCCGCGCCGGGCGGTTTACCCCTTCCGCTGGCGCGGGCGCTTCATTCCCTTTTCGAGATACAGACAGGAGACCGCCATGAAGCGGGCAATCATCGCGGCTGCGACCCTTGGGCCGGCCGCGCTGGCAGAGCTGAAGGATTGGCTGGGCATCAGCACTACCGGCGAGGATGCCACCCTCACCACCCAGCTGCGGGCCGCACTGGAGACCTGCGAGGCATTTACCGGCTCGATGCCGCTTGTGGCGGAGTGTGAGGAGATCATCGCCGTCAGCAGTGAGTGGCAGAAACTGGATGTCCGCCCGGTGCTGGCCATCACCTCGGTGGAAGGCATACCGGCACAGGGTCCACGTTTTGCCCTGACCGCAAGCGCCTTTGCCATCGACTTCCGAGCGGATGCGACCGGCTGGGTGCGGATGCTGGAACCCGGCCTGGCCAGCCGGGTTGCAATCCGCTTCAGCGCGGGCCTGGCCACCGAATGGCAAGCCCTGCCCGATGGCCTGCGGCATGGCATCGTGAGGCTTGCCGCCCACCAGTACCGCCAGCGCGAGACGGGTGACAAGGGGCCGGTGCCGCCTGCCGCCGTGGCGGCGCTGTGGCGGCCGTGGCGCGGACCACGGCTGCTGTGAGCGCCGTTTCCGCCACCACGGATTTTACCGCGGTCGAGGCGGGGCTGCTGCGCAAGGCCGCCGCGCTTGGCCAGATCCATGCCGCCGCACTGGCCCTGGCCGCGGCCGCCCCGCAGCGCGGCTGGCGGCGGGCAGACCTGCTCTGGCCGACATTCACGAAAGGATCGCCCTGATGGAAATCGCCCTGCGGGCTGCTCTGGTCGACTGGCTGGCAAGCGACCCGGCGCTGGCCGAGCAGCTCAATTCGGTGACCGAGGAAGCGCCGGCGCGCCCGGCCCTGCCGTGGCTGGCCATCGCCACGAGCGCCAGCGCCGACTGGAGCATGAAGGATCGCACCGGCCGCGAAGTGCGGATCGCGCTGGAGTTGCACTGCCGCGGCAACAGGCCCGACACAGCCGTAGCCCTGGTGGCGGCAATCGAAGCGCGCATCGCCACCCTGCCCCGCACCCAGTCGGGCTTCGATGTGATCACGGCCCAGTTCCTGCGCGCGCGCAGCGAACAGCGGGCCGGCAACGTCCGCTCGATCCTGTTCGAATATCGCTTTCGCGTTCTGGCCGCCTGAGCGCGGCTTTCCCGCCCCCTTCTCATCTACGGAGAACCGCTATGGCTGCCCAGAAAGGTGCCGCTTTCCTGCTGAAGATTTCCGACGGCGCTGCAACGCCGACGTACCAGACCGTGGCCGGCCTGCGCACGACCCAGCTTTCCATCACCGGCGATACTGTGGTGGTAACTCACAAGGGCAGCGGCGGCTGGCGCGAGCTGCTTTCCGGCGCCGGCATCCGGCAAGTTTCCGTGAGCGCGGCCGGCATTTTCCTGGGCAGCGTGGCGGAAAACCAGATACGCGATCATGCCCTTGCCGGAACGATCGCGGATTACGAGCTGAGCTTCGAGGACGGCGCGAAGATGCGCGGCAAGTTCCTGATCCAACGGCTGGATTATTCCGGCGATTTCAATGGTGAGCGCAATTACACGCTGGCGCTGGAAAGCTCTGGCGCGGTGGTGCCGGCATGAATGACCGACCCAGCCCGGTGACCGCCAATCCCGAACGGGGCGAGGCAGTGCTGGTGGTGGACGGCATCCCGCGCCTGCTGCGGCCGACATTCACAGCCCTCGTGGCGGCGGAAGAGGAACTGGGCCCCCTGCTGGCGCTGGTGGAACGCGCCAGCGCCGGGGAACTGCGGCTGAGCGAGATGGCCGGCCTGTTCTGGCACTGCCTGGCCGACCGCGACCGGATCAGCCGCGAAGCGACCGGCGAAGCGGTGATGCACGCCGGCCTTGCCGCCTGCGCCCGCCCCTTGCGGGTTCTTCTGACCCAGATCCTGCAAGGCGCGGGATGACCGAACGGTTCGCTTCTGCAGCCGGCAAGCTGGCCGGCCTTGCCGGGCGAGCGCTGGGCTGGCGCCCCGATGAATTCTGGGCGGCCACTCCGGCCGAACTCGCCGCCATTCTTTCCCCGGCAAGCTCTGGCGCCAGCGAAGGCGTGAGCCGCGCCGATCTTACCCGGCTGATGGAGCAAGAGCATGACTGACACGGTCGAAACGCTGCTGGTGGACGTTCGCGCCAGCACGCAAGGGTTTGCCCAAGACATCGCCACGATGCGGGGCACGTTCGATGGCACGCTGGTCGACGGGTTTTCCCGTGCCGGCGACGTGCTGGAACGCGGGCTGATCGGAGCGGTGCGCCGGGGCAGCCTGGGCTTCGAGGACTTGCGCCGAACCGCGCTGAACGTGATCGATTCGATCGCGGCCCAGGCGCTCAAGGGCGCACTTGGCGGCACGGGCGGCGGCAGTCCCAGTGGCGGGCTGCTGGGCCTGGGCACGAGCCTGCTGGGCGCCGTTCTGGGACTTCCCGGCCGCGCTACAGGCGGGCCTGTTTCGCCCGGCCGGGGCTATGTTGTGGGCGAGCGCGGCCCGGAGCTGTTCGTGCCGACCAGCGCCGGCCGCATCGAGGCCAATGGCGGGGCGGCAAGCCCGGCCCGCGATGTGCGCGTGGCCATCACCGTAAACGGACCGGCAGGCGGAAACAGCCCGCAGGCACTGCAACGATCCAGCCGCCAGGTGGCGAGCGCGGTGCGGCGAGCCTTGCGCGAATACTGAGGACAACAACATGGCTTTCTGGCTGACTTCCGCCCGTGACGGGCAGCATAGCGACTGGATCCAGCGGTTCGACCCCAGGTTCTGGACGGTCAACTTTCCGCGGCCGATGATGGCTTCGATCATAGCTACCGGCGCGGACAACCTTCGCGTGGACTTGCTCTTCATGCGGACCGGCGATCTGGCCGGGCTGATCTGGGACAGCGTGGACCGGTTCGATCACCCGCTGCTCGCCTATCGCACCGACACGGATTATTCCCGCACCCGGCTAGACTTTCGCTGGCGCTCGGGCGGGGTAGTGGCGCTGCACGAAGTGCATGGCCCGACGCTGACCGTAGAGGGGCGCGACAGCAGCGGGGCAGCGCGCACCTGGTATGTCCGGCTTTGGAACTATGCCGTGAGTGGCTCACCCACGGACGCCAGGATCTCCTTGCCGTTTTCCGCCCTGGCGGGTGGCTTCATTCACCCGGACGAGGCCGATCCGGTCTACCCGGCGGCGATCGACCGGATGTTCATCTCGCTCGTTCCGCCGGGTTTCGTTCCGGGGGGAACGGCAGCGCTGGCCAGCCCGGTTGAAGGCTGGGCGGAGCTGAGTGAAATCCGCTGCGACGGCGAACGCGCAATGCTGGAGATCGGCGATGTGATCGTGCCGCCCCACGGACTCGCCTGCGCCACCGCATATGATGACTGCTGCAACCAGACACCGATCCGGCTGCTGCGCAATCTCGACCAGCTCGGATATCGCGGCAGCCTGTTGCATTACGTGGGGATGAGCCACTTCTTCCGCCTGCTGCCGGCCGGATCGGCATATCTGGTTGAGGAAGGTTCGGCCCCCGTGTGCACCCCGGCGCGGGCATGGCACGCCAACTTCCTGGAGGAAGCCAAGGCGCGCGATTTCTCGCCCATACTTTCACTCTCCTATGAAGTTCTGGCGCAGCATTGCCCCGATGACTGGCAGCAACGCGCTGCCGATGGGACGCCGGGACGAACCGGGTGGTCGCCGCCATCGGCGCTGCTTTCACCGGCAAACGATGACGCGATGGCATGGCTTCAGGCAGCCGGAGCGGATTTTGCCACCCTGATGCGCGAGGCCGATGTGCCGGTCCGCTTCCAGATCGGTGAGCCATGGTGGTGGATCGATGCCCAACGCCGCATCCATCTTTACGATGACGCGGCCAAGGCCGCATTCGGCGGGAACCCGCCCGTGATCGCAGATTTGGCAGCACCTCTGACCGCAGCCCAGAGAACGCTGCTTGATTCGGCCGGGGCGCTGCTGGCGGCATCCACCGCAGCGCTGGCCGATGCCGTGCGCGATGCGGTGCAGCCGGCGGCGGCCGAAATCCTGCTGCTGGCCTTTCTGCCGACCGTGCTGGATCCGGATTTGCCCGAGGCACGACGGGCCAACCTGCCGACGGGCTGGGCTGCACCGGCGTTCGATCGCCTGCAGGTGGAAGATTATGACTGGTTGACGAGCGGGCAGGCGGCCCGCCGACGCGCGGCCTACGCCGAAGTGAACACCCGGCTTGGCTATGCACCAGAGGCGCAGGACTATCTGGCCGGGTTCACCTTGCTGCCGGACCAGGGACCACTCTGGCGCCTGATCGACGCAGGAATAGACGAGGCGGTTGCCCGCGAATGTCACGAGATCTTCGTCTGGGCCCTGCCGCAAATCTGCCGTGACGGCTTTGTCCGGCTGCCATCTATCGCCGCAGAGGAAGACGAGATGCAGGCATTCGATGACGTTCTTTATCCGTTGGCGTTGAGCAGCAATACTTCTGTGGCACCGGAATTTTCGACCAGCATCGCGGTGACCGCATCTGGGTTCGAGCGGCGCAACAGTCTGTGGGCAGATGCCCGGCTGCGTTTTGACATAGGGCCAGGCGTGCGCTCGGAAACCGAGCTTGGCACACTGCTATCATTCTATCGGGCGCGGCGCGGGCCGGCGCGCGGCTTTCGCCTGCGAGATCCCACCGACCACAGTTCGAACGCTATGACTGGCACTCCGACCGCATTCGATCAACTGCTTGGCACCGGCGACGGCGTTACAGCCAGCTTCGCATTGGTGAAACGCTATGGAGACAATGCCGACGGGCAGGTTCGCCGGATCACCAGGCCGCTGGCAGGTTCGATCAAGGTAAGCGTTGGCGGCGCGGTGAGGACAACTGGCTGGGCCGTTGACGAACGCGGCATCCTGACGTTTTCCGCCGCGCCAGCGGCCGGGGCCGAAGTCCGCGCCGGCTTCCTTTTCGATGTGCCTGTGCGGTTCGCGGAGGATCAGTTGCAACTGTCTGGCGCCAGCTTCGGCGCTGGCGAGGCGCCGAGCGTGCCGGTCGTCGAAATCCGCGAGGCCACATGAGCAGGATATGGTTCTCGGAAGAGCTGGAGACTGTTGCCACGTTCTGGCGCATCCTGCGGCGAGACGGCGTGACGCTTGGCTTCACCACCCACGACGCCGACCTGTGGTTTGACGGCGTGCTGCACCGCGCGGCACCCGGCATGCTGCCATCGGCAATCCGCCGTTCGGCCGACCTTGACCCCGACAGCGCCGAAGTAGAAGGCGCGCTGGCTCATGACTGCATCGACGCCAGGGATCTTACCGCAGGCCGCTTTGATGAAGCGCGGATCCTGATCGGTCTGGTCGATTGGACCGCTCCATCGGACAACTTCGTGCTCTATCGCGGGGCAATCGGTACGGTCACGGAAGAAAGCGGCAAGTTCTCGGCCGCGCTCGTGTCACGCAAGGCGGAACTGCAACGCGATCCTGTTCCACGCACCAGCCCCACCTGCAGGGCCGAGTTCTGCGGGCCGGGCTGCAATCTTTCAGGCCTGATGTTCAGCCACCCGGCACGCGTCGTTTCGGCCGATCCCGACAGCAACTCGGTCCTGGTCGAAACCTCCGTCGATCTTGCGTTGCTCAATGGTGGCGAACTGCGTTGGCAGGACGGTCCAAACGCAGGCGCCCATGCGGGGATCGCAAGCGTACAAGGCGAGTGGCTCATCCTTTCCGCGCCGATGGACGATGCTGAACCGGGGCGCCGGATCGTGCTGCGGGAGGGCTGCGACCGCACTATTGGCGCGTGTTCCAGCCGCTTTGGCAATGCCGCTAATTTCAGAGGCGAACCCTACCTTCCCGGGAACGACATGATCGCCCGCTATCCGGCAAGCTCGTGATGAATGGTCAAGATCTTGCCGAAGCGGCCGAGCGGATGATCGGCTGCCGTTTTCGCCTGCACGGGCGCGACGCGGCGACAGGGCTCGATTGCATCGGCCTTCTGGCTGCCAGCCTTCGCAAAATTGGCCGCCCGGGAGATTTTCCAAACGGCTACCGACTGCGCACCGGACAGTGGAACGACATGCCACGGCTTGCCCGCGATCACGGCTTTGCCGAGGCTTCGGGAGAAACGATGCCGGGCGATGTCGTCTTCGTTCGGCCGGGACCGGCGCAGCTTCATCTCCTCATCGCGGCCACGCGCAGGGAGTGGTTCATCGAAGCCCACGCCGGCCTTGGCCGCGTTGTGCTTCGCCCCGGCCCGCCGGACGGCATCCTTGTTCAACGCTGGCGCATGACAGCACAGGCTTGAGGGCAAGAGTTCATGGCAACTTTGGTATTTTCCGCGATCGGCACAGCCATCGGCGGACCGCTGGGTGGCGCATTGGGCGCCCTGATTGGACGCCAGATCGATTCAGCGATCATCGGCTCAGGCTCACGCGAGGGCCACAGGCTCAAGGAGCTTTCGGTCACCACCTCCAGCTATGGCAGCCCCTTGCCGCGCCATTTCGGCAGAATGCGGGTGGCCGGCACGATCATCTGGGCAACCGATCTGGTCGAGCAGCGGGAGACACAGGGCGGCGGCAAGGGCAAGCCCTCTGTCACCACCTATTCTTACAGCGCATCGTTCGCGGTAGCGCTTGGCTCGCGCAAGCTCGACCGCATTGGTCGCATCTGGGCCGATGGCAACCTGCTTCGCGGCGCGTCAGGGGATCTGAAGACGGCAGGAAACCTGCGGTTTTACCCTGGAAACGGCGACCAGACCCCCGATCCGCTGCTGATTGCAGCGGAAGGTTCAGGATTATGCCCGGCCTATCGCGGCACCGCTTATGCGGTTTTCGAGAACCTTCAACTGGCAGACTTCGGCAATCGCATTCCAGCGTTGACGTTCGAGGTATTCAGCAGCGAAACCGCGCTGAACCTTGCCGACATCACCAGCGGCGTCATTGATGACATTTCTTGCGACGTGCCGCTCGATGGCTTTTCCGGCCTTTCATGCGACGGGCCCCTGGCTGAGCTGCTCAACCAGATCAGTCCGGTCGTGCCGCTGGATTGCGATGTCAGCGGCGACCGGTTGACGCTTGACCGGGGGACGGAAACCCTGCCGGTCACCTTGCGCGACCCGACAACGACGATGCCGGACGATGGCTTCTCCCCGCAGGAAGGCGTGGCCCGCAAGCGCATTCCACCGCCGGCGAATCCGCCGGAACTTATGAGATATTACGATGTCGATCGCGATTATCAGCCCGGCCTGCAACGCGTTCTCGGGCGTCCTTCAGCCGGCCAGCCCAACACGATCGAACTGCCCGTAGCCACATCGGCAGGGACCGCTCGCACCCTCGTCGAGTTCGCAACCAGCCTGGCAAGATGGGGCCGTCAGAGCGTTTCCTGGCGCACTGCAGAAATCGACCCGGAAATTCGCCCCGGCGCCCTGGTGAGGATTCCCGGCGAGGCAGGCCTGTGGCGAGTTCAGGATTGGGAATGGCGAACAAGCGGAATCGAACTGACCTTGTGGCGCTCCCCCCCGCGAACCGTTGCCTCCGCGCCGGGAGGTGATCCTGGCCGCCTTCTCCCGCCTGCCGACACGCCGCTGGGCACGACGCGGCTGGTCGCGTTCGAGGCGCCCTGGGACGGCACCGGGCCTGGCGACGTACCCTACATCATGGCAGCGGCAAGTTCGGAATCGAGCGGCTGGGGCGGAGCAGCGCTGTTCCTTGACCCTGGCGATGGCCAGCTTCAGCCAGTTGGCACTTCCGGCCGGTCGCGGGCGATCATGGGCGAAGCGCTGGTGACTGCACCGCCGGCCAGCCCGCACCTGTTTGACCGCGCGAGCAGCGTGGTAATTCAATTGGCCGACGCTGGTTTCACGCTGCAGAACGCCACCCCGCGCCAATTGGCGCTGGGGGCCAACCGCGCCCTGCTTGGTGAGGAAATCATACAGTTCACCACCGCCACCCCGCTCGGTGCCGGGCAATGGCGCATCGAAGGCCTGTTACGCGGGCGAGGCGGCACGGAAAGCGCAATCGGTAGGCACGCTGCCGGAGAAGCCTTCGTATTGCTGGATGGCTCCCCGACCATGATCGACGGAACGCTCGTCGGGCAAAACAGCCTCGCGTCGATATCCGCCGTCGGGGTGACGGATCAGGATCCCGTCTATTCTGCGATCCTCTGTCGCGGCCTCACGCAGCGCCCACTGTTTCCCATCAGGCCTCGCGCGGTGTCGCTGCCAAGTGGCGCGATCAGGCTGGAATGGACGCGCCGGGCGCGGGGCGCATGGGCATGGCTCGATGCCGTGGAAGCACCGCTGCACGAAGAAACGGAACAGTACGATGTCATCGTCGGCACGCCTGATCAGCCCATCGCCCTCTGGACAGTGTCGACGCCCTCCTTTGAAATACCAGCAGCGACCGCTACGGATCTGATTGCAACCTATCCAGGGACGCCCGTGAGCGTGCGCCAACGAGGGAGTTATTCAGTTTCCGAGCCACTTCTGGTCCTGCATCTCGGCTAACAGCGGAAAGGATCCCCATGAGTGACCCTGTAACCTTCGATAGCGTAAGCCCTCGGCTGGGCTTGCCCCTGCTATTTGCCGGTCAGGCGCAGAAAGAAGCATTCGTCAACGAAGCGCTCTGCCTGCTTGACGGACTGACGCACTGCGCCGTGGTGAGTCAGACGGATACGCCACCGTCCAACCCTATTGATGGACAAACATGGCTGATCGGTTCGGCAGCTACCGGTGATTGGTCCGGGCGCGCCGGCCAAATTGCGCTCCGTCAGGGTGGGCAGTGGCTCTACGCGCAACCGCGTGATGGGATGCGCATACTCAACAGCGCGACTGGCCAGGATCTGCGACGATCAGGCGGTGCATGGAAAGCGCCGTCCGCGCCGATCGCTATCACAGGCGGAACCGTGGTCGACACCGAGGCGCGCAATGCCTTGGCAAGCCTGGTTGCAGCCCTCCGGGAATCCGGTGTTTTCCCGGAATGACCGAGAAATTTTGTCGATCGTGCCCAGTTTCGAGCAACTGATAAGCGCCTGCCTGTTTGAGCTTCTATTCGCGTCGCCCAATTGCGCGGCTTTTCTGCAACAGATTACGGCGAGTGGCTTGCACCAACAATTTTAACTAGATAGACAATACCTTACTCGGTGGGGTTAATCGAAAATAGGGGAACGTATCATGCGCAAACTGGTCTTGGGCTTGGCGGTAGCGTCATCAGCCCTCGCGGCGCCGGCTCTGGCTCGCGAAAAGGCTTGGTACGTCCAGGTTGAGGGCGGCGTCATGATTGTTGAAGACATGGCCTTCAACATCCAGGGCGTGTCATCTCCCAACACCCTCGACACGAAAACCGGATATGATTTCGGCGGCTTGGTAGGCCACGATTTCGGCCCTTTCCGCATTGAAACGGAAGCAAGTTACCGTCGGGCCAATGCCGACGCATACGTTGTTAACGGTACTAATCTGGGCCGAGCTTCAGTCGGCAATGTCGACGCGCTCAGCTTCATGCTGAATGGCCTGCTCGATTTCGGACCGGATGACGGCCTTCAGGGCTTTGTGGGTGGCGGCGCCGGCATTTCGCGCGTCAAGGCGGCGCTGTCCGCTCCGGGTGGCGCCCTCGCTAACGGAACGATCCGCGATTCCGATACGGGCTTCGCCTGGCAGGCCTTGGCTGGCGTTCGGGCACCGATCAACAGCAATTGGGACGCGGGCATCAAGTACCGCTTCTTCAATGCAGGCAACGTGGATCTGACGACTGACAATACCGGTCGCGCGGTGAGCAGCCGGATGCGCTCGCACTCGCTGCTTGGCACGCTGACCTACAACTTCGGCGGCGCACCGGCCCCGGTAGAAGCGGCTCCGGCTCCGCCGCCCCCGCCACCTCCTCCGCCCCCCCCTCCCCCGCCGCCGGCTCCGGTCTGCAACAAGGGCCCGTACATCGTGTTCTTCGACTGGGATAAGTCGGACATCACAGCGGAAGCCGCAACATTGCTCGACAGCGCCGTTGCCGCCTATGGCAACTGCGCCAACGTGCCGATCATGCTGGCCGGCTATGCCGACCGTTCGGGCACGCCCAAGTACAACGTCGCGCTCTCGGCCCGTCGTAACGACGCCGTTCAGGCTTTCCTGACCGGCCGTGGCGTCCCCGCCGGCGCGATCACTGCCCAGGCCTTCGGTGAAACGAACCCCCGCGTTCCGACCGCCGACGGCGTTCGCGAACTCCAGAACCGCCGGGTGGAAATCACCTACGGTCCGGGTTCGGGCAACTAAAAGATCCTGCATACCCCAAGAGAAAGGGGCTGGAGCAATCCGGCCCCTTTCTGTTAGGTGATAAATAGAGAAGCTTAGGGAAGCAGTTTCATGCGAGTCCGGATGTCACTGATTGCTCTTGCTACGGCTGCCTCGGGTTGTAGCACGACCACAGCTCCGCCGCCCGCAGCTGCTTCGTTGAACGCCATCTCGTCTGCCGGGACTCCGGTAGGTTCTCTTGTTCTGGCTCCCTCCGGTACCGGCTATCGGCTGGAGGGCGTGTTGACCGGATTGCCTGCGGGGCCGCACGGCGCACACCTTCACACGACAGGGCTGTGCGAAGGTCCGAATTTTACCTCTGCTGGAACGCACCTCAATCCGGGGATGCATGAACACGGCGAGTTGAGCGCCAAAGGCCCCCATCTGGGTGATCTGCCAAATATCACAGCGCCAGAAAGCGGCCCTGTACGGGTCTCGATCGACCTGAGAGGAACCCGCGCCGAACTGGATCGCCACCTTTTCGACGCAGATGGCACCGCGCTGGTGATCCATGCCTCCGCCGATGATTATCGCACCGATCCGAGCGGAAACAGCGGCGCCCGCATCGCCTGCGGGGTGCTGCGCAAGAACTGACGCGGTTCAACCCACTGCGGCGTAAACCGTGTTGTCTACCAGGCCGGCTTTAGCAAATCCGCCCCTGCGCAACCGGCAACTGTCGCACAGGCCACATGCCGTACCATCGGGCTGCGGGTCGTAGCAGGACCAACTCATCGCCGGATCCAGGCCAAGGCGAAACGCTTCACGCGCAATGTCGTCCTTGCCCATGAATTGAAGCGGCGCGTGGATCGAAAAAGGCGCCCCTTCCGCCCCAGCTTTCGTGGCCAGAGTGGCCACGCCCTCGAACGCTGAGATAAACTCGGGTCGGCAATCGGGATAGCCGGAATAATCGAGCGCGTTGACTCCGATGAAAATGTCACGCGCACCAATCGCTTCGGCCCAGGCCAGCGTGAGCGAAAGAAACACCAGATTGCGGGCTGGCACATAGGTTACAGGGATGCCCTCGCCGCCGCCATCCTTTGGCACAGCAATGTCATCGGTCAGCGCCGAACCGCCAAACTGGCGTAAATCAAGTGGCAAAATGACATGCCTTGTCGCGCCAAGATGGCTGGCAATCGCACGGGCAGCCTCAATCTCGCGGCGATGGCGCTGGTTGTAATCGATCGTAAGCGCGTTGAGCCGATAGCCGCGCTCCACCGCAAGCGCAGCAACCACCATCGAATCGAGCCCTCCCGACAAGAGGACTACGGCATCCTGCGGCCGGTTGATTGGTGCGGTGATCATGCTGTTTGCGGTAAGCCTGCGCGTTCGGACTGGCAACCGTCAGGATGAGCACTCGCCCACCCAGCGGCCCTCGGCATCGAATTCGAAAGGCAAGCCTTCCGCGATCCCCTGAGTTTCAAGCTGAAACAGGCGCTCACTCTCGCGACGAATATGAGTGCGGCCATAGCCGCGCCCACGACATGTGTATTGCACAGTTAGAGCGTCCACGCTGCTGTCGATCACCACCTGATTGCAGGCCGAACCATGATGGCGCAACTGAACCAACCGCATCTTGTCGCCAAGGCAGATGCGCTGCACCGAACCGTCGCGTCCACGCAATTCCCACCGCCCGCTGTTCAGAGCCTGCAAGGCCGGCAAACCGTCTGTCCGTGCACCCGCGCCCTGAACGACGCCGACAATGGTCCCGGTCAGCGCCAGCAGCAATGCCCAAGCCCGAGACCGGCCGCTCAGGCCAGGCCCCCACTGCAAGAACCAGGTTGGCTGCATTTTCCGGCCCGTCACACGTCGATGCGAAACTGCCTCGAGCAGAAAGCGCAGTCTACCAGGATGTCGCCGCTCTCGTCGCGCATCTCGACCCGCTCAGTCTCGGGGAAACCGGCAAGAACCGAACGGTAATATTCTACCGTACACCGGCAGCCACGCTTGAGATCGGCTCCGGCCAGAACCCGTATTTCCTGCTCTTCATGAAACAGGCGCCAGATCAGCTGTTCGAGCGACAAAGCCGGATCGACTAGTTCATGATGCCGGACAGATCCGGCCATCATCGAAACATGCTCCCAATCGGGATGGTCGAGTTGCGCGTGGAGCCGCTCGCGCCCTTCTTCCCCATCGGGAAGGTGCTGAAGCAACACCCCTCCTGCCACGCAGCCCTGCGCTCCGGCGCGCACGCCAACTCGGATCAGGGTCGGCACCTGCTCGGACTGCGCGAAATACCGCTCGCATGCATGGGCCAGCGAATCACCTTCCAGCGGCACGATACCCTGATACCGCTCGCCCGTGGTAGCCAGGTCAAAGGTGATGGCGAGATACCCTTCCCCGAACAGCGCAAATAGCGTGGGGTTGGCACCCAGCGCAGCCAGCTTGGCCTCGTCGTGGCGCACATAGCCGCGCACTTCACCGCCCCGGTAATCGCACACCAGCAGATCGACCGCCCCGCCACCGGTCTGCGCCTGCATGGTCATCTGTCCTTGCTCGTCCTTGAGCAGCGAGCCCATCAGTGCGGTGATAACCAGCGCTTCAGCCAGAACGTGGCGTATCGCCGCCGGATAATCGTGTGCTGAAAGAATGGTGTCGAGCACCGGCCCCAAACGAACCAAACGGCCGCGCACGTCGCGATGTGGTACGGTGAAGGTCAGCACCCGGTCAAACCCGGTGCCGGCGCCTTCGGTTGCCTGAACGCCCGGCTCGGTCATATCTGCCCGAACGCCCAGCGCAACACGCTCTTCTGGGCGTGGACGCGGTTTTCAGCCTCGTCCCACACCAATGAACGCGCACTGTCGATCACCGCGTCCGTCACTTCTTCGCCGCGATGGGCAGGAAGGCAGTGCAGGAATGCGGCATCAGGCTTTGCGTGCGCCATCAACGCCTCGTTGACCTGATAGGGCGTCATGGCTGCCAGCTTTTCTTCCGCATGCGCCTGGCCCATCGAGATCCACGTATCGGTGACGACGACATCCGCGCCCGCCACGGCGCTGCGCGGATCGCGATGCACGGACACGCGGGCGCCGCATGCCTGGGCCTTGGCGATGAACCCGGCATCGGATTCATAACCCTCGGGCACCCCCAGGCGCACATCGAACTTCAGTAACCCGGCCGCTTCGATGATGGAATTAAGCACGTTGTTGCCATCGCCCAGCCATGCCACTTCAAGTCCGGGCAGGGATTTGCCGTCTTCAAGGATGGTAAGCAAATCGGCCATGATCTGACAGGGATGGGAAAGGTCTGTCAGCCCGTTGATCACCGGCACGGTCGAATAGGCCGCCAGCTCCTCGATCTTGGCATGGTCGTCGGTGCGGATCATCACCGCATCGACCATCCGGCTGAGCACACGGGCGGTATCGGCGATCGTTTCGCCCCGGCCCAGCTGCATTCCCCCGGCATCCATCACGATCGCGCTGCCGCCCAGCTGGCGCATGGCCATGTCGAACGACACGCGCGTGCGGGTCGAGTTCTTCTCGAAAATCATCGCCAGCACCCGGCCGGCCAGCGGTGCATCGGCATCTGGCTGGCCTTTGGGCAATGTGCGCCGCGCGGCCTTTCGGTCCAGCGCGTCAGCCAGCATGGCGGCAACCGCATCGCCCCCCGCATCGGCCAGGTTGAGGAAATGCCGGACCATCAAGCCGCATCCTCCACCTTGAAGCTGGCCGCCGCGGCCGACAGCTTATCCATGAACTCGTCGATGTGGGTCTCGTCGATCACCAGCGGCGGCACCAGCCGCAAGGTCTTGTCGCCGGCTGAAACCGTCAACAACTGATGATTGTCGCGCAGGTGCGCCACGAACGCACGCGGCTCCACACACATCTTCACGCCCAGCATCAGGCCACGCCCGCGCACCAGCTCGAACAGTTCGGGATAGTTGCCGATGAACTGCTCCAGCCGCGAACGCAGCTTGTCCGAAATGTCGCGGACCCGGGCCAGGAACTCGTCGTTGCCCACTGCGTCCAGCACAGCTTCGCCCGCTGCCATGGCCAGCGGATTGCCACCATAGGTCGATCCGTGGGTGGCAAAGCCCATGCCGCGAGCCGCCTTTTCGGTGGCCAGGCAGGCGCCCAGCGGGAAGCCGCCACCAATGCCCTTCGCCGTCGCCAGGATGTCCGGCTCGATTCCGTATTGCTCATAGGCATAGAACGTGCCGGAACGTGCATAGCCGCATTGCACCTCATCGAGGATAAGCATCAGGTCATGCTCATCGGCCAGTTCGCGCAGGCCGCGCATGAAGGTATCGCTCGCCGGCCTGATCCCACCCTCGCCCTGAATAGGCTCGACCATGAAACCCGCAGTGTTCGGGCCCATCGCCGCCTTCACGCCCTCCAGGTCGTCGAAGTCGACATATTTAAAGCCCGGCAGCAGCGGCAGGAAGCCCTTGTGCATCTTCTCCTGATCCGATGCGCTGACGGTGGCCATCGTCCGCCCGTGGAAGGCGTTGCGGAAGGTGATCAGTTCATACTTTTCGAGGTTGCCCACGTGCTGGTGATAGGCGCGCGCAGTCTTGATGGCGCACTCCACCGCCTCGGCGCCCGAATTGGTGAAGAACACCGTGTCAGCAAAGGTCATGTCCACTAGCCGCTGCGCCAGATGTTCCTGCTGTGGGCTGCCATAGAGATTGGAGACATGCATCAGCGTCGCTGCCTGGCGCTGGATGGCGCCGATCAGTCCCTGGTGCGAATGGCCCAGGATGTTGACCGCGATGCCAGCCGCAAAGTCGAGATAGCGACGGCCGTCCTCCCCGATCAGGTGACAATGATCGCCGCGCACGGGCCGGAAGCTGCACCGCGGGTAGACAGGCATGAGCGGAGAGATCGACATGGCAACGTTCCTCGAAATCCGAAATGCCGCCCGGAACCACGGGCGGGGAAACTGGCAATCGTAAACGACAAGTGGCGGCCCATACAGGCCGCCACTTGCGCGCGTTATGTTGTGCCTGCTTCTCGGTCAATTTCCCGAAAGGCCGGCAGGCCGGATCAATCCTGACGCGGCACCAGGTTGACCGCCGAGTACTTGCCTCGTCGATCGACCTCGATGTCGAACTCAAGCCGGTCGCCCTCATTGAGGCTCCGCAGGCCAGAACGCTCGACAGCGCTGATGTGAACGAATGCGTCGGGCTGACCGTCGTCACGGGTGATGAAACCGAAGCCCTTCATCGCATTGAAGAACTTCACCGTGCCGGTCGCCTTTTCGCCGGTCAGCTCACGCTGCGGCGCAGCCTCGCGCTTTTCGACGGGAATCACATCGCCCATGATCACCAGATCGCTGGCCGAAATCTTGCCGCCACGATCGACGAGGGTGAATTCCAGCTGCTGGCCTTCGGCAAGGGCTTCAAGGCCCGCACGCTCGACCGAGCTGATGTGAACAAACACATCCTCGCCACCGTCTTCGCGCTGGATAAAGCCGAAACCCTTTTGGGCGTTGAAGAACTTCACGACGCCCTTGCCCTGGCCTACGACCTGAGCGGGCATTCCGCCGCCACCGCCGCCGCCGCGCGGGCCGCCGAAGCCGCCGCCGCCGCCACGCGGAGCACCGCCACCGAAGCCGCCGCGATCGCCGCCGCCGAAGCCGCCACGACCTCCGCCGAAGCCGCCACGGTCACCGCCGCCGAAGCCGCCGCGATCGCCGCCGCCGAAACCGCCACGATCACCACCGCCGTAGAAAGGATCGAAACTTTCTTCGCCGAAACCGTCCCGCTTGTCGCGACCCCGGCCGCGACGTCCTCTATCGAAACCCATAAACCCGAACTTACCTTCGCTTCGCCCCATCAGGAATTGCCCGGGCGGCACGGACGAAACCCGCCGGGCGACAGGGCAAGCAGCCACACCATCGGGTAGCCCTTTCCTCTGCAGCATTTGGCATACCCCAATTTGCAGACAAGAGCGACAAGATTCGGATCAGGCAGCGAAAATCCACTTGCAGTAGTCACATTTATGCATCGTCGCCCCGCGCCAGCGCATTTTTTCACCCTCCGGGGCCGCCCTTTCGGCGCGCTATGCTTGCCACGCGGCTTGCCTGTTGGCAGGGAGCGCGCATGGAATTGCTCACCTTGCTTGCCGACCCCGCCGCCTGGGCCGCGCTCATCACTCTCATCGCGCTCGAAATCGTGCTGGGGATCGACAACCTCGTGTTCATCGCGATCCTGTCGAACAAACTGCCCCCCGAACAGCAGCAGAAAGCGCGGCGAATCGGTCTTGCCCTGGCCCTGATCATGCGCATCTGCCTGCTGATGCTGATCGGCTGGCTGGTTACCCTGCAAGCCTCGGTGATCGACCTTGGCATTACTGGCGAGCCGGGCTTCAACGGTGTGCCAAGCTTTGAAACCGCGTTTTCCGGGCGCGATCTGATCCTGATCGCGGGTGGCCTGTTCCTGTTGTGGAAGGCCACCAAGGAAATCCACCACAGCATGGATCCCGAAGGGGAAAGCGGCGAACTGCTGGACCCCGACAAGGGCAAGGCAGCGCTCGGCTTTGCCGCGGCCATTGCCCAGATCATCGCGCTCGACATCGTGTTCTCGGTCGATTCGATCCTCACCGCCGTGGGCATGACCGACGATATCCCGATCATGATCACCGCCGTGGTGA
>CAZVHM010000016.1:23418-26506 GCA_964627175.1 uncultured Novosphingobium sp.
CTCACCGCCGTGGGCATGACCGACGATATCCCGATCATGATCACCGCCGTGGTGATCACCGTCGGCGTGATGCTGGTGGCCGCCGATCCCCTGTCCAACTTCATCGAAAAGAACCCGACGCTGGTGATGCTGGCCCTGGCCTTCCTGGTGATGATCGGCCTCGTTCTCATTGCCGACGGGTTCGGCGTCCACATCCCCAAGGGCTATGTCTATGCCGCCATGGGCTTCTCGGCTGGGGTCGAAGCGCTCAACATCATTGGCCGCAACCGCCGCGAGCGCGCCCGCGCGCTCGCCTCGCAGGAGTAGTCCCCGATGTTCCGCAAGCTAGTCGAAGGTGTCTACGCCAGTCCGCAGATCGGCTTGCCCGATGTCGAGCTTGCCCGCGCAATGGGCGTGTCGCTGATCGTCAACAACCGACCGGAAGGCGAAGCGCCCGATCAGGTGCCCGGCCCGGAGATCGAGGCCGCGGCCCGCGCCGCGGGGATCGGCTATATCGCCATCCCCGTCACCCACAGCGGCTTCAGCGAACCTCAGGTCAAGGCGATGGCCGAAGCGCTGCAGGGCGCCAGCGGACCGATTCTCGCCTATTGCCGCTCCGGCACCCGGTCCACGCTGCTGTGGGCCCTGGCCGAAGCCAGCTCCGGGACCAATCCAGACGAACTGGCCGCCGCTGCCGCCCAGGCCGGCTACGATCTGGCCCCGGTCCGCGCGCTGGTAGACATGCTGGCCGCGCGCGCCCGCTAAGGCCTTTACCCACCCAACGCTGCGGACTGACCGCCCCCATCGCCCGTCCCGGTGACCAAGGGCTTGCGCGCCGCTCCACCGGAACCATGACAAAAGACCCGGAGCGGCTGGCTCCGGGTCTCTGTGCTGCGCCGCTCTGGCGGAGCCGGAGGGGGAGGAGAGAGGGACCCCCCGCCCCCGCCAGGCGATGCACTCACATGTTGTAGGCGCGTTCGCCGTGCTCCGTGATGTCCAGGCCCTCGCGCTCGGATTCTTCGCTCGGACGCAGGCCGAAGATCTTGTCGACGATGAAGAACAGCACCGCCGAACCCACGCCCGACCACAGGATGGTAACCAGCACGGCCTTGATCTGGGTCACCACCTGGGCAGCCATATCGTATTCGCCGGGAACGGCTGGGAACACGGTGTAGTCGATCCAGCCCTGGCCGCCCAGCGCCGGGTCGGCCACGATGCCAGTGGCGATGGCCCCGAAGATGCCGCCCACGCAGTGCACGCCAAAGACGTCCAGCGTATCGTCATACTTCAGCTTGTTCTTCACCACGCTGACGAAGAAGTAGCACACCGGCGAAACCAGCAGGCCCACCGCGATCGAGGTCATCGGCGCGCCGAAACCGGAAGCCGGGGTGATCGCCACCAGGCCAGCCACGGCCCCGGTGGCAGCGCCCAGCATCGAAGGCTTGCCGTGGTGGATCTGCTCCACGATCGCCCAGCTCACGGCGGCGGCGCAAGTTGCCAGCATGGTGTTGATGAACGCCACCCCGGTAACGCCGTTCACTTCAAGGTTGGAGCCGGCGTTGAAACCGAACCAGCCCACCCACAGCAGCGAGGCGCCGATCATGGTCATGGTCAGCGAGTGCGGCGGCGTGGCTTCCCGGCCAAAGCCAAGGCGCTTGCCGATCATCAGGCAGCCGACCAGACCGGCGATGCCCGCGTTGATATGCACCACGGTGCCGCCGGCAAAATCCAGCGCGCCCATGCCCCACAGATAGCCGTGGTCGGTCGGCGCGTCGGCCAGGAAATCCGGGCCAGCCCAGTACCAGACCATGTGGGCAACGGGGAAATAGACTACCGTGAGCCACAGCACCACGAAGACCATCAGCGGGGTGAACTTCACGCGTTCCGCAAAGGCGCCCACGATCAGCGCCGGGGTGATCATCGCGAAGGTCATCTGGAAGACCACGAAGACCATTTCCGGCAGGTACACGTTATTGGAGAACGTTGCGCCATAAGTGCTCGACGAGACACCGATCAGGAAGGCCTTGGAAAAGCCGCCAACGAACGGAGTCGACCCGCTGGTGAAGGCCATAGAATAGCCCCAGCAGGCCCAGACAAGGCCAGCGACCGAAACGATCATGAAAACCTGCATCAGCACGCTGAGCATGTTCTTGCTGCGGACCAGGCCGCCATAGAAGAGGGCAAGGCCCGGAATGCTCATCATCAGCACAAGTGCGGCCGCAATGAGCATCCAGGCGCCGTCGCCCTTGTCGACCATCGTAGCCATCTGTTCGGCGGTCGGCGCCTTGATCAGGGTCGTCGTGGCCGCAGCGGTAGCGGTTTCAGTGGCAGCAACGGCCGTGTTGGCCACGGCGTTGGCCGCCTCGGTGGCGACCTCCGTTGCCTGCTGCGCGAGGGCGGTGGTGGCAGACAGGAGCCATGCTCCGATGCCTCCTGCGCCGTAAGCAATCTTGCGGATCATGGTGGTTTCCCTCCTGTCGCTCATAGCGCGTTGTCACCGGCCTCGCCGGTGCGGATGCGAACCGCCTCGGCAAGGTCCAGCACGAAGATCTTGCCGTCACCGATCGCCTCGGTGCTGGCAACTTGCTGGATGGTCTCGACGATCTGCGGCGCCAGGCTGTCTGCCGCCGCGATCTCGATCTTCACCTTGGGCAGCATGTTGGTTGAATATTCGGCCCCGCGGTAGATTTCCGTCTGGCCTTTCTGTCGCCCGAACCCTTTGACTTCAGAAACGGTCATGCCCGCAACGCCAATGGCGCCAAGAGCATCCCGAACCTCGTCGAGCTTGAACGGCTTGATGATGGCGATGATGAATTTCATCCGTGCCCCCTTGAGCCTACCGGTCCCGATGCCGGCGGTTTAAGGGTCAGCAAGGGCCGTGCCAACTGCCGCATTGCCCGCCATCCGCCACACTTTGCCAGCAGGCGCCGCCGATGTTTCGGTCGGGCCGCCCGAATCATGAGCAATCTGCCTATTTTTTAGGCAGTTGAATACGGGCAAATACCGGCAGGTGGTCTGATGCGGCAGCAGCCAGCGCGCTGTGATGCACCCCGCTTTCCACCACCCCGCATCCAGCCGAAACCACGATCCGGTCCAGCATCGCCACGGG
>CAZVHM010000016.1:26606-30869 GCA_964627175.1 uncultured Novosphingobium sp.
CGCACCGCGCCGCGCGGCTCCAGCGTCGGCAGCGGCACCACTGCCGCCTCGCGCACCTCGATATCGCGCCGCACTAACAGGGCATTGCCGTGCCAGCCGATCGAATCCGGCCGCTGGTTGAGCGGCACCGCCTTCCACGGGGTGTGATCGTCAATCGAAGGCAGGGGCAGCACGCTTGCCCGGTCGCCAAACCGGCGGTCGGCTTCCTGCAAGGCAATCACATCGGCATCGATCTCGCGCAGCACCGAAAGAATCCGGTCCGGATCGCGGCGGCGATCCAGGCCAATCGCCTTGTGAATGTTGTAACTGGCGACCGTCAGTTCCATGAAGCGGTTGTAATCCCGTTGCGGTAGCATTGCAGCAGCGGTGCGCCCGCCTTCAGCGCTCCTTCGTGGCGCTGAAGGTCAGTTCGGGATTGCGCTCCTGCTGATAGCTCACGTCCCAGGCAGTGCGGGCCATGAACACCAGGTCTCCATCGCGGTCCTTCGCCAGGTTGGACTTGTTGAAATCCGCGAACGATTTCAATGCCGCATCCGATCCCTTGAGCCAACGCGCGGTGTCGAACGGCGAGGCTTCCAGCACCGCTTCCACCTTGTATTCCGCTTCCAGCCGCGAAATCAGCACATCCAGCTGCAGTTGGCCAACCACCCCGACGATCCACTGCGCACCGATCTCCGGGTAAAACACCTGAATCACGCCCTCTTCGGAAAGATCGTCCAGCGCCTTGCGCAACTGCTTGGTCTTGGTCGGATCCTTGAGCACCACACGGCGGAGGATTTCCGGCGCAAAGTTGGGCAGGCCGGTAAACCGCACGTCATTCTTTTCCGACAGGGTATCCCCCACCCGCAGCGTACCGTGATTGGGAATCCCGATGATATCGCCGGCTTCGGCGGTATCGGCGATCTCGCGGTCCTGAGCGAAGAACAGGATCGGGGAGTGGACCGCGATCGGCTTGCCAAGGCCCGAAGGGGTCAGCTTCATGCCGCGGCGGAACGTGCCCGAAACCATCCGCATGAAGGCGATCCGGTCACGGTGCTGGGGGTCCATGTTGGCCTGGACCTTGAAGATAAAGCCGGTCACATCCGGGCGATCCGGGCTGATTTCGCCCTGATCGGAAGATTGCGGGCGCGGCGGCGGGGAAAATTTGGCAATCGCGTCAATCAGTTCGGCCACGCCAAAGTTCTTGAGCGCCGAACCGAAATAGGCCGGGGTCATATCGCCATGACGATAGGCCTCTAGGCTGAACTCCGGATAGCCACCCTGCGCCAGCTCGATCTCGTCGGTCACATCTTCCGACAGTTCGAGCTTTTCCTTGCGGCCAAGAAACTCGCGGCTGTCTCCTTCCGGAATGCTGACCAGACCCGTGGCAAAGTCGAGCACGCCCTTGAAGGTGCCGCCCATGCCCACCGGCCAGCTCATCGGCACGACATCGAGCGCCAGCGCATCGGCCACTTCATCGAGCGTTTCAAACGGGCTGCGGCCTTCCCTGTCCACCTTGTTGATGAAGGTGATGATCGGCACCGAACGCATCCGGCAAACCTCGAACAGCTTGCGGGTCTGCGGCTCGATGCCCTTGGCCGCATCGATCACCATGATGGCCGAATCGACCGCGGTGAGCGTGCGATAGGTATCTTCGGAAAAGTCTTCGTGGCCCGGGGTGTCGAGCAGGTTGAAGGTAATATCGCCCTTCTGGAAGGTCATGACCGAGCTGGTCACGGAAATCCCGCGCTGCTGTTCGATCTTCATCCAGTCCGACCGGGCGCGGCGCGCCTGGCCCCGCGCCTTGACCTCGCCGGCCAGGTGGATCGCGCCGCCCTGCAGCAGCAGCTTTTCGGTCAGCGTGGTCTTGCCCGCGTCGGGGTGGGAGATGATCGCGAACGTGCGCCGGGAATTGCTCTTGCTCATGGCCCGCGCGGTTAGCCCGGCAGAGCGCGCGCGTCCATGCACAAGCTGCGATGTGTTTTACGGGAACGGCGCGCACTGCAGCGCCGCCGCCCCCGCAACCCGGCGATCGTCAGCCGCGCAATTGCGCGCCCAACTTGGCCGCAGCGGCAGTCACCTTGTCGGCAATCGCCTTCAGATCAGCTTCGGCATAGCTCTTCTGGGTCGGCTGCAGCGTCACCTCGATCGCCAGCGAACGCTGCCCTTCGGGCACCCCGGCGCCCCGGAAATCATCGAACAGGCGGGCGGCCACGATATTGGCCTTGTCCGCCCCCTTGATTACCCGCACCAGATCGCCCGCCGGCACGGCTGCCGGAACAAGGAACGCGAAATCGCGCGTGACCGCCTGCAGCGCCGGCGGCGCATAGGCCGCGCGGGCGAAAGCAGCTGCGCCGCGCTTGCCCGGAATGGCATCGAGGAACAGTTCGACCACGGCCACCGGCCCTTCCAGATCGAAGGCCCGGGCGGTTGCCGGATGGATCATCCCGAAGCGCGCCAGCACCGTTTTCGGCCCCAGCCGCAGCGTGGCCGACTGGCCAGGATGGAACTGCGGCCCGGCTTCACCCATCACCTGCAGATTATCCACCGGCGCACCGGCTTCGGCCAACAGAGCCAGCGCTTCGGCCTTGGCATCGAAGGCATCGAACGCCACGGCCTTGCCGGTGGCCCAGCCGCGCGCGGTCTTGTCTCCCGCCAGCACAACAGCGAGCGAAAGCCGCTCGTCGCTCGCGCCGCTTTCGCCCCGCAAATAGCGCCGGCCAATCTCGAACAGGCGCAAGGAATTGGCTCCGCGGGCCAGATTGCGCCGCGCAGCGGAAAGCAGCCCCGGCAAAAGCGAGGGGCGCATGGCCTTCATGTCCTCGCTAATCGGGTTTTCCAGCGCCCACAGCGGCCCTGATGCAAAGGCTTCAGCCTCCGGCACCGGCAGGAACGACCAGGTAACCGCCTCGTTCAGCCCGCGCGCGGCAGCGGCACGGCGCAAGCGGCGCTCCAGCTTCTGCACGGCAGTAGCGGTAGGCCGGGCCACGCCATCGGCGCGCGGCAGTGGCACGGAAGCGATATTATCCAGCCCCCAGATGCGAACCACTTCTTCCACGATATCGGGCGCACCAGCCACATCCGGCCGCCAGCCAGGCGCGGTAACGGTCCAGTCTGCCGTTACGGCAAAGCCGAGCGCTTCGAGGATGCGGCGCTGCTCACCGGCCGGAATGGCCACTCCGCCCAGCGTTTCGGCCAGCCCCGGATCATAGGCCACCACCGCCGTTGCGGCCGGCGCAGAGCCTGCGCGCACCACTTCGGACGGTTCACCCCCGCAAGTTTCGACAATCAGCCGGGTGAGCAGTTCGAGCCCGGCATCGAGGAACAACGGGTCCACCCCGCGTTCGAACCGGCTGCGGGCATCGGAGGAAAGGTTCAGCTGGCGTCCGGTCGCGGCGATCGCTTCGGGATCGAAATAGGCGATCTCCAGCAGCACATCGGTCGTTGCCTCGGTGCAGCCGGAATGTTCGCCGCCCATGATCCCGGCAATGTCGTGAACCCCGGCATCGTCGGCGATCACGGTCATCGCCGGATCGAGGGCATATTCCTTGCCGTTGAGCGCCACGACCGTTTCGCCGGCCCGCGCCTTGCGCGCCACGACCGCACCGCTCAGCTTGGCCAGATCATAGGCGTGGGCCGGGCGGCCGAAACCGAGCATCAGGTAGTTGGTCAGGTCGACCAGCGCCGAAATCGGCCGCTGGCCCGCGCTCTTCAGCCGATCCTGCAACCACTGCGGCGAAGGGCCGTTCTTCACCCCGCGGATCACCCGGCCATGGAAAGCCGGGCAACCGGCTGGATCGTCGGTGCGGATCTCGGTCGGGCAAGGGAAAACGCCGGTCACGGGGGCAGCATCAAGCGGGCGCAAGGTGCCAAGCCCGGCTGCAGCAAGATCGCGGGCAATGCCGTAAACGCCCATGCAATCGGGCCGATTGGGCGTGATCGCCACATCGAACACCGGATCGGCGCCGTGATATTCGGCAAAAGGCGTGCCGATCGGGGCATCGGCGGGCAGCTCGATGATTCCGTCGTGATCTTCGCCCAGTTCCAGCTCGCGGGTGGAACACATCATGCCGTTGGATTCGACCCCGCGCACGGCGGCAACCTTCAGCACCATGCCATTGGCGGGAACGACCGCGCCGGGCAGGCCCAGAACACCAACCAGACCCGCCCGCGCATTGGGCGCGCCGCAAACGACCTGCAGCGGGGCACCCTCGCCGGTATCGACGGTGAGCACTTGCAGCTTGTCGGCATCGGGGTGGCGCGCGGCGGTCAGCACCTTGGCGA
>CAZVHM010000017.1:0-5880 GCA_964627175.1 uncultured Novosphingobium sp.
GGCGACTTTCGCATCACGGTGGCGCAACTGGAGGCGGCGATCACCCCGCGCACCCGCTGGCTGCTGCTCAACAGCCCCGGCAATCCAACCGGCGCGACCTACCCGGCGGAGGAACTGCGGGCGCTGGGCGCGGTTCTGGCCCGCCATCCGCAGGTGCTGGTCATGTCGGACGACATCTATGCCCCGCTGCGCTACACCCCGGGCGCGCACGCGACGATCAGCGTCGAATGCCCCGAGCTGGCGAGCCGCGTGCTCACCATCTCGGGCGTGTCGAAAAGCCATGCCATGACCGGCTTCCGCATCGGCGTCGCCGCCGGGCCGGAATGGCTGGTGAAGGCGATGGGTAAGCTGCAGTCGCACTCTTCGGGCAATGCCGCCTCGATCAGCCAGGCGGCGGCCGTGGCGGCCTTCGCCGGACCGCAGGAGTTCCTGGCCGACTGGCGCGAGAAGTTCCGCGTGCGGCGCGACCGGGTGGTGGCGGCGATCAATGCCGTGCCCGGGCTGTCGACGCCGGTGCCGGACGGCGCGTTCTATTGCATGGTCGATGCCGCGCCGCTGATGGAGCGTTTCGGCGATGACGAGGGCCTGTGCCTCCACCTGCTGGAGCACGGCGTGGCGGTGGTCGCAGCCTCGGCCTTTGGCGGCAGGCATGGCTTCCGGATCAGCTTCGCTGCCGACGATGCGAAGCTGGACGAGGCATTGCGGCGGATCGCGGGAGCACTGGCATGAGCGAGATTCCGATCCTTTACGAGGACGGCGAGGCACTAGTGATCGACAAGCCCGCCGGCCTGCCGATCGAGCGCCCGCGCGCGGGCGGGCGCAGCCTCGAGAACCATCTGGAAGAGCTGAAGCTTGGCTTCCAGCGGGTTCCCGTGCCGGTCCACCGGATCGATACAGATACCTCCGGCTGCCTGCTGCTGGCGCGCAATCCAAAGGCGCTCAAGCGTTTCAACGCCGCTTTCGAGGCGCGCGGCGTGGACAAGGTCTACCTTGGTGTGGTGGCCGGAACGCTGGCCGGGGACGAAGGCACCATCGAGCTGTCGCTCGCCAAGATCTCCAGCGCCGAAAAGGGCTGGCGAATGATTCCCGCGAAGAAGGGCAAGCCCGCCGTGACCCACTGGCGCAAGCTGGAGGAGCGCGGCGGCCTGACGCTGGTCGAATTCCGCCCCGAAACCGGCCGCACTCACCAGATCCGCGTCCACGCGCTGGCGGGCCTTGGCCACGCGCTGCTCGGCGATCCGGTCTATGGCGACGGCAGGGGCGCAGCCCGGACCATGCTCCACGCGCTGGCCCTGACCGTGCACCGCGAAGGCAAGCCGCCGATCGAAGCGCGCGCGCCGATGCCTGCCGATTTCGCCGCGCTGGGGTTCACGGACCATGTCAGCGGCGGATGACATCATCGCCCGCGCGCTGACGCTGGTCAGCGAAAGTTTCATCACCGCCTCTGGCCCAGGCGGTCAGAACGTCAACAAGGTGGCCACCGCGGTGCAACTGCGGCTCGATGTCTATGCCCTGCGCCTGCCCGTGCCAGTCTTCCAGCGCCTGCGCCAGCTCGCCGGCAGCCGGATGACGGCCAAGGGCGAACTGCTGCTCACCGCCCAGCGTTTCCGCACCCAGGAGGCCAACCGCCAGGACGCGCGCGAACGGCTGGCGGAACTGATCCGCGAAGCCTTCGCGCTGCCGGAGGTGCGCGCGAAAAGCCGCCTCAACCGCATCGGCAAGACCGCGCGGCTGGAAGGCAAGAAGAAGCGCGGTGCGGTCAAGGCCGGGCGCGGCAAGGTCCGGCTGGACTGAATATCAGGGCTTGGTCGCCGGTGCAGGCGGCGGCGAAAGCGTGGGCAGCGCCTCGGGCGGCAGGCGGTCATCCTCGATCATCTGCGCCGCCTCGTCGAGCGCCTTCGCCTCGCCCGCGGTGACGCCGCCGGGCCCGGGTTCGTTGTCAGCCTTGCCGCAAGCGGAGAGGGACAGGAGGGCCAGGGCGAGGATCGGTGCGCGCATCAGGGCACCCTAGCCCAGGCGGGCGCCGGACGCAAAGCGGGCGGCTCCCCGAACGAGGAACCGCCCGCATTTCCGGACCGGGCGGGCGCGTTACTGCTTGGGCGCGGCGCTCGCAGCGTCGGACGGAGCCGCGCTGGAAGCCTCGCTGGCAGAGGCATCGGCAACCGGGGTGGCAGCCGCGTCGACATCCTGCACCGCTTCCTCGGCCGGCATCTCGACATTGTCGGCCTCAGCCTCTTCCTTCGCGCTTTCAGAGCTGCCGCAGGCGGCCAGCGCAAGCGCGGCAGTGGCGGCAAAGGCGATGGTGGCGAGTTTCTTCATCCGGAATCCTTCCTTGAGCGGTACTGAACTGCGGCCCCAAGCCCTGACGCTAGCCGCCCGCCCCCCGTCTGCCAACCGCCAATTGCGGCGATTGCCCCAACTGCAAGGCCCTCGCAAAAGGGTGGTTGCGGGATATAAAGATTTCTTTATATGAACCCCCATGCGGATCGAACCGACTCTGCGCGCCCTCGCCGATCCTACCCGGCTGAGGATCATGCGCCTGCTGGACGCGATGGAGCTGGCCGTGGGCGAACTAGCCCAGGTTCTGGGCCAGAGCCAGCCACGCGTTTCGCGCCATGTCCGCATCCTGTGCGACGCGGGCCTGGCCGAGCGGCGCAAGGAGGGCAGCTGGGTGTTCCTGCGCAGCGCCGTTGCCGAAAACCGCGCCCCGCCGATGGGCAGCGCCGCCGCGCGCCTGCTGGCCGTGGCGGAAAGCGACGATGCGGCCTTCGCCGCCCGCTGCGCCGAGGACCGCCGCCACCTCGCCGCGATCCGCGCTGCCCGGCAGGCCAGCGCCGAGGCTTATTTCGCCCGTCACGCCGCCGAATGGGATACGCTGCGCGTCATGCACAGCGCGGACGAACCGGTCGAGGCCGCGCTGGCGAAAGCGCTGGGCAGGGGGTCGCTCGGCGCGCTGCTGGACATAGGCACCGGCACAGGCCGCATGGCGGAACTGTTCGCGCCGCGCGCCCGGCACGTCACCGCCTTCGACAAGAGCCCGGAGATGCTCCGCATCGCCCGGGCCCGGCTCCAGAACCTCCCCGCCGGGCAGGTCGAGCTGGTCCAGGGCGATTTCACCGCCCTGCCGTTTGATGACGCGGCCTTCGATACCGTGCTGTTCCACCAGGTGCTGCACTATGCGCAGGAGCCCGCCGCCGTGCTGGCCGAGGCCGCGCGGGTCACGCTCCCCGGAGGAAAGGTCGCGGTGGTCGATTTCGCTGCGCATGACCGCGAGGAACTGCGCACGCTCCACGCCCACGCCCGCCTCGGCTTTTCCGACGAGCAGATGCTCGCCCTGCTGAGCGAGGCCGGCTTCGCCGCCGCCGCGCCGGTGGCGCTCCCCGGCAAGCCGCTGACCGTCAAGATCTGGATCGGCACCCGCGCACCGCACCCGACGCCCGCCCCGACCCCCGCGACCGCAAAGGACCTTTCCGCATGAATTCCGCATCCATCCTGCGCGGGGTCGAGGACCGGCCGCTGTTCACCACCATTCCCGGGGACTTCCGGGTCAGCTTCGAATTCTTCCCGCCCAAGACGGAGAAGATGGAAGAGCAGCTGTGGAACGCGGTGATGGAACTGGCACCGCTCGGCCCCAGCTTCGTTTCGGTGACCTATGGCGCGGGCGGCTCCACGCGCGAGCGCACCCATGCCACCGTGGCGCGGATCGCCAGCGAGACCACCCTGACCCCGGCGGCGCACCTGACCTGCGTTGCCGCCAGCAAGGACGAGATTGCCGAGGTCGCCGACCGCTACTGGGAAGCGGGCGTGCGCCACATCGTCGCCCTGCGCGGCGATCCGCCGCCCGAGGCCGGGAGCCGCTTCCAGCCGCATCCGCAGGGCTATGCCGGCGCGGCCGAACTGGTCGCGGGCCTGAAGGCGCTCCACCCCTTCGAAATCTCGGTCGCCGCCTATCCGGAGGTCCACCCCGAAGCCGCCAGCGCCGAGGCCGATCTCGATAATCTGAAGCGCAAGCTCGATGCCGGGGCGGACCGGGCGATTACCCAGTTCTTCTATTCGACCGACGCCTATTTCCGCTTCCTCGACAAGGCGCTGGCCGCCGGGATCACCGCCCCTATCCTGCCCGGGATCATGCCGGTGACCAACTTCGCCGCGATCCGGCGGATGAGCGGCAACACCGAGATTCCCGGCTGGATGGTCAAACTGTTCGAAGGTCTGGACAACCTGCCCGGGCCGCGCTCGCACATCGCCGCCGCCGTCGCCGCGGACCTGTGCCGCCGGCTCTACCAGGGCGGCATCCGCGACTTCCACTTCTATACCCTGAACCGCGCCGACCAGACCTACGCGATCTGCCACCTGCTCGGCCTGCGCCCCAAGGAAACCGGACAATGACCCCGCGCGAAACCCTGCTGGCCGAGGCGGCCGAGCGCATTCTCATCACCGACGGCGCCTTCGGTACCGAGATCCAGCGCTGGAAGCTGTCGGAAGCCGACTATGCCGGAACACTCGGCCTCGCCCGCGACCAGAAGGGCAACAACGACATCCTGGCGCTGACCAAGCCGGAAGTGCCGGAATCGATCCACCGCGCCTATTTCGAAGCCGGTGCGGACATCGCCGAAACCAACACCTTTTCCGCCAACCGGATCAGCCAGGCCGATTATGCCGCCGAGCATCTGGTGCGCGAGATCAATCTGGAAAGCGCCCGACTGGCGCGGCGCATTGCCGATGAATATCAGGCAAAGGATGGCCGCCCCCGCTTCGTGGCCGGCGCGATCGGACCGACCAACAAAACCCTTTCCCTTTCGCCCGACGTGAACGACCCCGGCTTCCGCGAGATCGACTGGGATTTTCTGGTCGATGTCTACAAGGAACAAGCCGCCGCGCTGGTCGAAGGCGGCGCGGACTTCATCCTGATCGAAACCGTGTTCGATACGCTGAACGCCAAGGCCGGGATCATGGCGGTCAAGCAACTGGAGCGCGAGATTGGCCGCGAAGTGCCGATCATGCTGTCCATGACGCTGACCGACCTTTCGGGCCGCAACCTTTCCGGCCACACGGTGGAGGCCTTCTGGCACGCGGTGCGCCATGCCAAGCCGGTGACTATCGGCCTGAACTGCTCGTTCGGCGCCACCCAGCTGCGCCCCCATGTAAAGACGCTGAGCGAACTCGCCGACACCCTGATCATGGTCTATCCCAATGCCGGCCTGCCCAATGAACTGGGCGCCTATGACGAACTGCCGGAAACGACCGCAGGGCTGGTCCACGAATGGGCCGCGGCACGGCAGGTAAACATCCTGGGCGGGTGCTGCGGATCGTCCCCGGCGCACATCGCCGCCATGGCCCGTGCCGTGGCCGGCCTGCCGCCGCGGCCGGTGCCGACGCTGGCCCCGATCACCCGCCTTGCGGGCCTTGAACCCTTCACGATGGCTGCCTGATCGACATGACGACTCTCTCCTCCTCCCGCTTCGTCAACGTTGGCGAGCGGACCAACGTTACCGGCTCGGCCGCGTTCAAGAAGCTGATCCTGGCGGGCGACTATGCCAAGGCCGTGGAAGTGGCGCGCCAGCAGGTGGAAAACGGCGCCCAGGTGGTCGACGTCAACATGGACGAGGGCCTGCTCGACGCGGTCCACGCCATGACCACGTTCCTCAAGCTGCTGGCCGCCGAGCCCGACATCGCCCGCGTGCCGGTGATGATCGACAGCTCGAAGTGGGAAGTGATCGAGGCCGGACTGAAGTGCGTGTCGGGCAAGCCGATCGTCAACTCCATCTCGATGAAGGAAGGCGAGGAACCGTTCCTGGCCCAGGCGCGCAAGTGCATGGATTATGGCGCCGCCGTGGTCGTCATGGCCTTTGACGAAAAAGGCCAGGCCGACACGAAAGA
>CAZVHM010000017.1:5890-28159 GCA_964627175.1 uncultured Novosphingobium sp.
AGGTGGAAATCTGCACTCGCGCCTACAAGCTGTTGACCGGCATCGGTTTTCCGCCGGAAGACATCATCTTCGACCCCAACGTGTTCGCGGTTGCCACCGGGATCGAGGAACACAACAACTATGCGGTCGACTTCATCGAGGCGGTGAAGGAAATCCGCGCCGCCTGCCCGCACGTCCACTTCTCGGGCGGGCTGTCGAACCTGTCGTTCAGCTTCCGCGGCAACGAGCCGGTGCGCCGGGCGATGCACTCGGTCTTCCTCTATTATGCGATCCCCGCCGGGCTCGACATGGCGATCGTCAACGCCGGCCAACTCGACGTTTACGACACCATCGACCCCGCGCTGCGCCAGGCCTGCGAGGACGTGATCCTCAACAAGGACGAAGGCGCCACCGAACGCCTGATCGCGCTGGCCGAAAGCTTCAAGGGCAAGGATGCCGTCGCTGAAAAGGCCGCCGAGGAATGGCGCGGCTGGGACGTGGTCAAGCGGCTGGAACACGCGCTGGTCAAGGGCATCGACGCCTATGTGGTGGAAGATACCGAGGAAGCCCGCCTGCAACACGCCCGCCCGATCGAGGTGATCGAAGGCCCGCTGATGAGCGGCATGAACGTGGTCGGTGACCTGTTCGGCAGCGGCAAGATGTTCCTGCCGCAAGTGGTGAAATCTGCCCGCGTGATGAAGAAGGCGGTCGCCCACCTCATCCCCTTCATCGAGGCGGAGAAGGAAGCTGGCGCCAAGGCCAAGGGCCGGATCATCATGGCCACCGTCAAGGGCGACGTTCACGACATCGGCAAGAACATCGTCGGCGTCGTACTCCAGTGCAACGGCTACGAAGTGATCGACCTTGGCGTGATGGTGCCGTGGGCTAAGATCATCGAGACGGCGCAACAGGAAGACGCGGACATCATCGGCCTGTCCGGCCTGATCACCCCGTCACTGGACGAAATGGTCACCGTGGCCGAGGAAATGCAGCGCGCGGGCCTCACCATCCCGCTGTTGATCGGCGGGGCGACCACCTCCAAGGTCCACACCGCGCTCAGGATCGATCCGGCCTATGATGGCCCAGTGATCCACGTGCTCGACGCCAGCCGCGCGGTTGGCGTCGCCAGCCAGCTCTTGTCCGACACGCAGGCCGAAGGCTTCATCAAGACCACCGCCAACGACTATGAAGCCGTGCGCGAAGCCCGCGCCGGCAAGGGCGGCAGCAATCTCCTGCCGCTGGCCGAAGCGCGCGAGAACGCCTTCCCCGCCGACTTCGCGCAAAAGGCCCCCGCCCCGGTGCAGCCCGGCCTCCACGTCTTTGCCGACTGGGATCTGGCCGATCTGGTCGAAACCTTCGACTGGACCCCGTTCTTCCGCGCGTGGGAACTGGCCGGGACCTATCCGTCGATCCTGAAGGACGAAGTCGTCGGGGAAAGCGCCACCGCGCTCTACGAAGATGCCAAGGCCATGCTCGCCCGCATCGTCGAGGAAAAGTGGCTGACCGCCAAGGGCGTCGCCGCATTCTGGCCCTGCCATGCCGAAGGCGACGATGTCGTGCTGGACAACGGCACCCGCCTGCCCTTCCTGCGTCAGCAGTTCCGCAAGAGCCGGGGCCGCGCGAACTTCTGCCTGACCGACTTCATCGACCCGGCGGGCGACTGGCTGGGCGGTTTCGCGGTCGGCATCCACGGGATCGATCCGCATCTGGCACGGTTCAAGGCCGCCCACGACGATTACAACGACATCCTGCTGAAAGCGCTGGCCGACCGCTTTGCCGAAGCATTCGCCGAACGGCTGCACCAGCACGTCCGCACAACACTGTGGGGCTATGCCGAAGGGGAACAGCTGACCAACGAGGCGCTGATTCGCGAACAATATCGCGGCATCCGCCCGGCCCCTGGCTATCCGGCCTGCCCCGACCACAGCCTGAAGCCGATCCTGTTCGACCTGCTCAAGGCACAGGACAACGCCGGCATCACCCTCACCGAATCGCAGGCGATGCTGCCGACCAGTGCCGTTTCGGGCTTCTACTTCGCCCATCCGGACAGCCAGTATTTCGGCGTCGCCACCATCGGCCGCGACCAGCTGGAAGACTATGCGGCCCGGCGCGGGGTGGACCTGGCCACGGCGGAACGCTGGCTCAGGCCGAATCTGGACTGATCCACCGCGCAGGTCTGCTGCCCGGTTTGCGACGCGGGGCCAATCTGCCATAGGCGGCGGCACGATGAGCAGCGGCCAGCCCTTCAGCGACTATCCCGGCGACGATGAGTACGACCGCTGGGTTCCGGACGATTTCGGCCCCGACGTGCCGCCGCCATTTCGTGCCCCACCGCAGCGCGATCTGCCTGCCGACCTTGCCGAAGCGCTGCACGCGACCTTCGGCTTCAACGCCTTTCGCGGGGTGCAGGAACAGGTCGTGCGCCGGGTCATGGCCGGGCGCTCGACCCTTGCGGTCATGCCGACGGGGGCGGGCAAGTCGCTGACCTATCAGCTGCCGGCCACGCTGCTCCCGGGCACCTGCGTCGTCGTCTCCCCGCTGATCGCGCTGATGCACGACCAGCTGCGCAGCGCCGAGGCGAACGGCATCCGCGCCGCCACGCTGACCAGCGCAGACGATAACCGCGAAGAAACCATCCGCCGCTTTCGTGCCGGCGAGCTGGACTTACTTTACGTTGCGCCGCAGCGAGCAGTGCAGCCCCATTTCAGCGAACTTCTTTCTAACGCACGGGTCTGCCTATTCGCCATCGACGAGGCACACTGCGTGTCAGAATGGGGGCCTAATTTCGTTCCCGAATATCGGCTCCTGCGCCCACAGTTGTTGGACAACTTTCCAACCATACCGCGACTCGCACTGACCGCCACCGCCGACGCTCACACCCGCGCCGACATCCTCGCCCAGCTCGGCATCCCCGATGAAGGGCTGATCATGACCGGGTTCGACCGGCCCAACATCCGCTATCGGATCACCCCGCGCGATCAGGCGGCGCGACAGCTGCAACGGCTGATCGCGGACAATCCCGGTCCGGGCATCATCTATGCGCAGCGCCGCGATCAAGTCGAACGTTTGTGCGACACGCTGGGCGCCGCCACCGGGCGCCCGGTCCTGCCCTATCACGCGGGGCTACCCACCGAGGTCCGCGCCGCCAACCAGGCAGCCTTCGTCGCCAGCGAGGACATGGTGATGGTGGCGACCATCGCCTTCGGCATGGGGATCGACAAGCCGGACGTGCGCTTCGTCGCCCATGCCGGGCTGCCGAAATCGATCGAGGCCTATTACCAGGAAACCGGCCGCGCCGGGCGCGACGGCGACCCGTCGGTGGCGCTGATGCTGTGGGGGGCAGACGATTTCGCCCGCGCCCGCCAGCGTCTGGCCGAAGTCGACGAAAGCCGCCTGCCCGGCGAGCGCGCCCGGCTCGACGCGCTGGCCGCGCTGGTCGAAACGGCGGACTGCCGCCGCGCCATCCTGCTGCGCCACTTCGGGGAAAGCCCGCCCGCCACCTGCGGCAATTGCGACAACTGCCTTGAACCGCCCGGCGTGGCCGACGGCACCGAAGTCGCGCGCAAGCTGCTCTCGGCGGTCTATCGCACCGGGCAGTCCTATGGCCTCGGCCACATCGAAAAAGTCCTCCTCGGCCAGAGCGACGAGCGCGTGCTGGTCCGCGGGCATGACCAGCTCTCGGTGTTCGGCATCGTCAGCGCAGAGGAAGCCCCGCTGATCCGCCCACTTGCCCGCGCGCTGCAGGCCCGGGGCGCGCTGCTCCCCACCGAACACGGCGGCTTGATGCTGGGGGGCGAGGCGCGGGCGATCCTCAAGGGCGAGGGCGAGGTCAGCGTCGTCATCCCCCCGAAAAAGGAACGCACCCGCAAGCGCGGCGCATCCGGGGCCGGGGCAAACCCGGTGGGCGATCCCCTGTTCGACGCGCTGCGATCCTTGCGCCGCGAACTCGCGCAAGCGGCGGGTGTGCCGCCCTACGTCGTGTTCCACGATTCGGTCCTGCGCGAAATGGCCGCCGACCGGCCCGCCACGCTGAATGCGCTGGGCCGGATCGGCGGCGTCGGTTCGCGCAAGCTGGACGCCTATGGCGAGGCCTTTCTCGCGGTTATCCGCCAGTACTGATGCCGCGCTCGGCGCCTGCTTCGCCGCGGGTCTTCCACAAGGACCAGACGATCCCTGCCGCGATCAGGCCAAAGGTGACCGCCAGGCTCGCCACCGGCGGGAACTTCGCACCGGCCAGCAGGAAGTCCGACACGAAGATCTTGCTGCCGATGAACACCAGCACCGCGGCCAACGCGTACTTCAGGTAGTGGAAGCGATCGATCATCGCGGAAAGGGCGAAGTACAGCGCCCGCAGACCCAGAATGGCCATGATGTTTGACGTATAGACGATGAAGGTGTCGGTGGTGATGGCAAAGATCGCCGGCACGCTGTCGATCGCGAACACCAGGTCGGCCAGGTTGATGACCACCAGCGCCAGCAGCAGCGGCGTTGCCGCCCGCACCATGCGGCCGGTGCGTTCGTCCCGCACCTTCACGAAGAACCGGTCGCAGACCGGTTCCTTCGTCACCGGCATGTGGTTGGAAATCCAGCGGACCAGCACATTGCGGGAAATGTCCGGCGGCGCATCCCCGGCGAAGAACATCTTCACGCCGGTGAACACCAGGAAGGCCGCGAAGATATACAGCACCCAGTACGCTTCGTTGACCAGCGCGGCGCCGGCGGCGATCATGGCGCCGCGCAGCACGATGACGCCGACGATGCCCCACAGCAGGGCCCGGTACTGGAACTTCGGCGGGATCGCAAAGAACGTGAAGATCAGGCTTATGACGAAGATGTTGTCGATCGAAAGCGCCTTTTCGATGAAGTACCCGGTATAGTACTTCATGCCGAGGTCCGCGCCTTTTTCGGCCCAGACCCACGCGCCGAATGCCATGGCGATGGCGATATAGAAGGCGGACAGCTTCAGCGATTCGCCGATGCCCATCACGCGATCCTCACGGTGAAGCAGGCCAAGGTCGAACGCGGTCAGCATCAGCACGATGCCAATGAAGGCCAGCCAGAACCAGGCAGGCGTACCCAGCCAGTCGGCAATCAGGAATTCCATGGTGTTTCCCCTGTTTGCAAGGGTGCCGGCGCAGGTGGTCCGTCCGCCTGCGCCGGCGTTCCGGGCCTCAGCCCTGCGCCGCCGAACGGCGGGTGAAACGGGCAAGGCGATCCTTGATCGCCAGCTTCAACTTCTTGAGCCGGACAATGGCGGCAGGATCGACCCAGCGCCGGGCCTGTTCGCGGCGCAGCAGCGCATCCAGCTTCTGGTGGCGCTCAAGCAGGCGGAAAACACGATCTGACATGATGATGCTCCTCGTCGAAACAGATTGCTTCGATCGGGTGAGCCGATGCCGTGTGACTCCAGGTCGGAAGGGGGGCAAAGAACCCGGACCCGGCATCGGCAACACCCGATGCGGTCCGACATCACGCAGCGCACCCGCCATGAAGGCCGGGCCCGGATCAGCAACTGGAGGGCAGATGATGATCCGGCAGAGCGCCGCGCCAGAGGGGCCCGGTCCGCATCAAGATTAATAAGACCAAAGCAGTCTGGAATCAAGTCCTCCTGTTCGCCCTAAAGGGAAGGGAGGCCAATATTTGCCCATCCTTAAGCCGCACGGCGTTAGCGTGGCAGCATGAAAACTGCCCGCCTCTTCCCGTGCGCCCTTGCCGCCTCGTTCGCCGCCACCGTGGCCCCGCTGCTTGCCCAGGCAGACGCGCCCTATGCCGTGGCGGAAAGCGGGCGCAGCTTCGCCCGGCTGCAGGAAGCGGTCGATGCAATCGGCACGGGCATGGGCACGATCCGCATCGCCCCCGGAACCTGGCGCGATTGCGCGGTGCAAACGGCGGGCGACGTGACCTATGTGGCGGCGGAGCCGGGCAAGGCAGTGTTGGCGGGCATGGCCTGCGAAGACAAGGCCGCGCTAGTGCTGCGCGGCCGCTCCGCCCGGGTGGAAGGGGTGGTTTTTGCCGATCAGGCCAGCAGCGACGGCAATGGTTCCGGCATTCGGCTGGAACGCGGCAACCTCGCCGTAAGCCAGGCCTGGTTCCGTGACAGCCAGCAGGGCATCCTCGCCGGGAATGACCGCACCGCCTCGATCACCATCGACAAGTCCACCTTCACGCGGCTGGGCACTTGCGCCTATTCGGGCGGCTGCGCCCATTCGATCTACATTGGCGATTATGGCGCGCTGTCCATAACCCGCAGCCGGTTCGAGCAGGGGCGCGGCGGGCATTATCTGAAAAGCCGCGCCGGGCAAATCGAGCTGCTCGATTCCAGCTTCGATGATTCCGCCGGACGCTACACCAACTACATGGTCGATCTGGCCAATGGCGCCACCGGGCGGATCGCCGGGAACTGGATGGTCCAGGGCCGCCACAAGGAAAACCATTCGGCCTTCATCGCCATCGCCGCCGAAGGGCGCAACCATTCGTCTGCCGGGCTGGCGATCGAAGGAAACGACGCGCGATTCGTCCCCGACCTGTCCCGGCGCAGCGCCTTCGTGGCCGATTGGTCGGGCGATGCGCTGCGGATTGGCCAGAACGCACTGGGCGCCGGGCTGGTGCGATTCGAAAAACGCTAAGCGATCAATCGCCTTCCAGCAGATGACCGGTGCGGTCGCGCTTGGTGGCCAGATAGCGTTCGTTGTGTGGGTTGGCCGGAAGCTGGTGGGGCACCCGCTCGGTCACGGTCACGCCCACGGCCTCCAGCGCAGCTACCTTGGCCGGGTTGTTGGTCATCAGCCGGATCGCGGAAACCCCCAGGAGTTGCAACATCCGCGCCGCCACCGGAAAATCGCGCGCCTCGGTCGGCAGGCCGAGCCGGTTGTTCGCATCCACCGTATCGAACCCCAGATCCTGCAGACGATAGGCGCGCAGCTTGTTGATCAGGCCGATGCCGCGCCCTTCCTGACGCAGATAGAGCAGCACGCCCCAGCCGCCGCTCTGCGCTTCCGCGGCCATCGCCTTCAGCGCAGCGTGAAGCTGCGGCCCACAATCGCACTTGAGACTGCCGAGGATATCCCCGGTCAGGCATTCGGAATGGAGCCGCACCAGCGGTGCGCGATCGCCGTTCTGGCGGCCGATCACCAGCGCCACATGTTCGCGCAGATCATCGGCCGCACGGAAGGCCACGATCTCGGCATCCTCGGCCGCTTCCACCGGCAGGCGGGCGCGGCTGGCGATCAGCAGGTGTTCGGGCGCCTTCCATTCGGCCAGATCGGTGCTGGCAACCACGCTCGCTTCGGCCGGGGCTTCGGGCAGCACCATGAACGCGGGCAGGATGCCGGCCAGCCGGGCCAGCTCCATCGCCGTGCGCGCCGCTTCGGGCGCGGGCAGCGGCTCGGCAGCGAACGGCCCCTTGAGGGGAAAGCGCAAATCGAGCGCGGGATCGGCCAGCACCCGCGCCTCCGCCAGATCGAACGGCTCCGCCCCGCGGATCAGCACCGGGGCTTCCGGCACAGCGGCCTCGCGCTGATTGGCCAGCTTGAGCGTGACGGCGCGCGCCGCCGAAATCAGCATGCGGCTGGCCGCCACATCCGGGCCAAAGCCGGTTTCCGCCGGCAGCAGATGGAGCGCGCCATCGACCGTGACCGGCCAGCCGTGCCGCAGCGCATCCAGCGCAAGCGCCACCCGGCGGGTTGCGCTGCTCACAGCGAAAACTCCGTCACCAGCGGCACATGGTCCGAAGGCTGATCCCAGCGCCGGGTTTCCTCGACGAAACGATGCCCGGTCGATTGCGCCGCCAGTTCGGGCGAAGCCCACATGTGATCCAGCCGCCGCCCCTGGTCCTTCTGCCGCCAATAGGAGCGATAGGACCACCACGAATAATTGCGTTCCGGCGCCGGGATGTGCTTGCGGCCCAGATCCACCCAGCCATGGGCATCGGCAAAGCGGCCCAGCGTTTCCACTTCGACCGGGGTGTGGCTGACCACCTTGAGCAGCGCCTTGTGATCGTAAACGTCGCATTCCAGCGGCGCGATATTGAAATCGCCCACGATCAGGGTGGGCCGGTCAACCCGCTCGGCCCAGCGGGTCATGCGTTCGAGGAAATCCAGCTTCTGGCCAAACTTGGGGTTCACCTCGCGGTCCGCTACGTCACCGCCGGCCGGGATATAGACGTTTTCCAGCACGACACCCTGCCCCGGACCGAGCAGTTCCACCCCCACGTGCCGCGCTTCGCCATTATCCTGCCAATCGTGCCGGCCGACCTCACGCAAGGGAATCCGGCTGACCGTGGCGACCCCGTGATAGCCCTTCTGCCCATGCACCGCCCGGTGCACATAACCCGCCGCCTCGAACACATCGTGCGGGAACAGGTGTTCGGCGCACTTGATCTCCTGCAGGCACAGCACATCGGGCGCTTCCTGTTCGAGGAAACGCACGACCTGATCGGCGCGGAGGCGGACGGAATTGATATTCCAGGTGGCAATCGAAACCATGACCGGGCTTTAGGTGCCAAGGCCGGCAGCGGCAAGCGGCTCGGAAGGACAGGACGGCTAAGACCGCAGCCACACAAAAGCCCTGGCGTCGGGGGCAGTGACACCAGGGCTTCGTTGTGCGTTCGTCACGCTGTGACAAGCCAGCTTTGATGGAGGCATGGGCAACAGGGGGGAAACCCAGCTCGTCCCGACTTGTCGAGGAACCTTATAGCGCCCGGCGCATTGCTCCCAAGTGAACGGAACCTGCGGAAATGTCGCGGTTTGTCGTCAGGATAAGGCAGTACGCCGACGAACCGCCCCGCTTCATCGACGGCCGGTGGGACGCGGATCGACGAACCTGAACGCAGCATCCGGGATTGCCGTGCCGTAGCGCTGGTTGGCGAGGCGAATCGTCGTGCGCTGGTTCTGCGAATCCAGCGAAACCCAGCTGACCAGTTCCAGCCCGCCCGGCGCCCCGGCCTTGCGCCGGAAAATGAGGGTGATCACGCCATATTCGGGATGCGACCGGTCCCGCACCTCGATCGCCACGGTATTCGGGTCCGACGAGGGCTGCAGCGTGCCGAATCGCTTCACGTCGCGGCGCGGATCCAGCAGAGCGCCCAGCGGGCTGTTGCCGATCGGCCAGCGCTGGACCTGGCGTACCTCGTAATCGATCATGGTCAGCGCCCGCCCGTCGCCCACGATCAGCATCGGCACACCCTTCTGGTATTCGAAGCGGATCTTGCCGGGGCGCTTCAGCGTCAGCTTGCCAGAAACGCTACGGCCGGCCCGGTCGGTCTGCAGGAAATCGGCCTGCAGCGTGGAAATGCCGCGCAACGCCTCAACCGCGCGATCGAGATCGCCGGCTGCCTGCGCGGCAGCCGCGGTCGGGGCAAGGCCCAGAACGACCGAGCCAGACACGACAAGCGCCGCGGATACCGCGGCGCTTGAAAGAATGCGGATTTTCCTGATCAAGTGGTTCATGCCTCTTTCCCTGCGGGACGAGCCTTGAACACCCACTGAACCCGCCCGGCTCTGCATGGAGGGGCGGGCCAGTGATTACTTGATCTTGGCTTCCTTGAACTCGACGTGCTTGCGCACGACCGGGTCGTACTTGCGGAAGCTCATCTTCTCGGTCGTGTTGCGGGGATTCTTCTTCGTGACATAGAAGAAGCCGGTATCGGCGCTGGAGACCAGCCGGATCTTGACGGTTGCGGGCTTCGCCATGGCGACGCTTTCCTAAGAGCAAGCAGTAAAACGGAATCGAACGGCACCTTTCGGCACCGCCCGGCAAGGAGCGGCCCTTGGGGGCTAAACGCGGCAAAGTCAAGCAACCTGGGCTTGAATAAGCGCCACCCGGATGACGAAACGGGCCGGCGGGGCATGCGCTCCCCGCCGGCCCGCCATGAGCCGAAAGCCCCAAAAGCTCGGCTTCCTCTCCATCGTGCCGGCCTGATCCTCCAGCGCGCCGATGTTGCTGTCGCCAGACTCTCGAACCACGCTGAAAACAGGATTGGCTAAGGCGCCAAGCGAATCGGCATCAGCCGATTCGCGAACGACCTGCGCCCCTGCTCAGCGCACAGCACCCCGGCGAATCAGGTTGACGATCGTCAGCAACACAACCGCGCCGATGAACGACACAAGCAGCGAACTGGCGCTGAAATCGCCCGACATGATATTGCCGCCACCGACAAGCGGGTTGAGGATGAACCCGGCAAGCAGGGCGCCAACAATACCGACGACCACGTTGAGGAAAACACCCTGCTGGGCATCGGTGCGCATCACGATGCTGGCAAGCCAGCCGAGAATGCCGCCCACTATGATGAGGATAATCAGACCCATGACGCAGTTCCTTGTGCTGCTTGCAGCTTTGAAGCTGTCTGCACAGGAAACTCGCTGAGTCGGGAGCCGGTTCCCGAAGCCGCGACAAAGGGAGGGCAACGCCCCCTGCGCCACCGAACTGGTCAGCGCAGCAGCAGGAAGGCCCCGGCGGCCAGCCCGGCCACGATCCGGTACCAGGCAAAGGGCTTGAACCCGTGGCGGCTGACATAGGCGACGAAGCCCTTGATCACCGCCAGCGCGACCACGAACGACACCACGAACCCGATCGCGATCTCGTACCAGCCGACCGGACCGAGTCCGTTCATCAGCGCATCGCCATTATCGTAAAGCTCCAGCGCGGTGGCGCCCAGCATGGTCGGAACGGCCAGGAAGAAACTGAACTCGGCCGCGGTGCGCCGCTCGATCCCCATCGCCAGGGCGCCCATGATCGTGGCGCCCGAACGGCTGACGCCGGGGATCATCGAAACGCATTGCACCAGCCCCACGCCCAGCGCCTGGCGGGCGGGCAACTGACCGATCCCGGTCGGCTCGCCCGGTTTGACATTGCGTTCGATCAGCAGGATCGCCACGCCCCCCAGCACCAGCGCCACGCAGACCACCATCGGGCTGCCCAGCAGGATATCGATGTAATCCTTCATCGCCAGGCCGATGACGGCCGAAGGCAGGAAGGCCAGCAACAGGTTGCGCAGGAACCTGAGACTCATCGCCTCCAGCCGCAGCACCCCCCAGCCCACGGCCCAGAACGTGCGCCAGTATTGCACCACCACGGCCAGGATCGCCCCGAGCTGGATGACCACGTTGAACACCTTCCAGGTATCCGCGTCGAAGCCGAACAGCTCGGTCGCCAGGATCAGGTGCCCGGTGGAGGAAACCGGCAGGAACTCGGTCAGGCCCTCGACAATGCCGAGGAGGATCGCGGTGAGCGTCAGGGTCATGGCGCGCGGTCATGCCGCTCCGCACGGCCAAGCGCAAGCCGCGACGCGCGCCGGCTGTTCACCAGATCCGCAGCCGCTCTTCCGGGGGCAGCCACAGCTTGTCGCCCGGCTTCACGCCAAAGGCGCGATACCATTCGTCGAAATTGCGCACGATGCCGTTGGCGCGATAGCGCGCCGGGCTATGTGGATCGACCAGCAGCAGCTGGCGCGCGGTTTCCTCGCGGTATTTGGACCGCCAGACCTGCGCATAGGCCATGAAGAAACGCTGGTCGCCAGTCAGCCCGTCGATCACCGGGGCCGGCTTGCCGCCGAGGGAAAGCTGATAGGCCCGATAGGCCAGCGAAAGCCCGCCCAGATCGCCGATATTCTCGCCCAGGGTCAACTGGCCGTTGATGCAGGTCTGGCCGCTGTCGAACGGGCAGTGAGCATTGAATTGCGCCACCAGCCGGTCGGTCAGCGCCACGAAGCGGGCCTTGTCCTCGGCGGTCCACCAATCGCGCAGATTGCCGTCGCCATCGTATTTCGCGCCCTGATCGTCGAAGCCGTGGCCCATTTCGTGGCCAATCACCGCGCCGATCGCGCCATAGTTGGCGGCCGGATCGGCCTTGGGGTTGAAGAACGGCGGCTGCAGGATCGCGGCGGGGAACACGATCTCGTTCATCGCCGGGTTGTAATAGGCATTCACCGTCTGCGGGAACATGAACCATTCGGACCGGTCCACCGGCCGGCCGATCCGTCCATCGGCAAACGCCGCCTGCCACTCACCCGCCGCCATCGCATTGGCCAGCAGATCGGTGGCAGTAATGGCAAGGCCGGCATAGTCCTTGTAGCGATCCGGGGCGCCGATCTTCGGCGTGAAGGCGGCCAGCTTGGCTTCGGCTTCGGCACGGGTTCGCGGCCCCATCCAGTTCAGCGTGGCCAGGTTCGCCGCCATCGCCTTGCGCAGGTTGGCCACCAGTTCGGCCATTCCGGCGCGGCTTTCGGCCGGAAACCAGCGTTCGGCGTAAATGCGGCCGAGCTGTTCGCCCAGTTGCCCCTCGACAACCGAAAGCGCCCGCTTCCAGCGCGGGCGCTGTTCGGGCTGGCCGCCCAGCTGCTTGCCGTAAAAGGCAAAGTGCGCCTCATCGATCCGGCGGGGCAGATAGGGCGCGTGATCGGCCAGGAAGCGCGCCGTCATCCAAGCCTTCCACACTTCCACCGGCTGCGCGGCGATCCATTCCAGCATGGCGGGAAAACCGCCGCCGATCTTGGCTTTCGCATCGTCCGGACCGATCCGGGCGGCAGCCAGCTGATCTGCGGTCAGCGGCAACTCGGCCAGCCGCACGGCACTTGCGGCAGCTGCGCCCGGCCCCATCGCGCGGATGAACCCGGCCAACGCCTGACCGTGCGGCAGGGCGGCCACTTCGGCCATGGTCAGCTTGTGATAGACCAGATCGTCGTTGCGCAGGATCTCGCGGTCCCACATCGCGCGGGCCATGCCTTCTTCCAGACGATAGACCGCCTCGGCCATCGCCGGGGCATCGGCATAGCCGGCTTCGGTCAGCAGACTGACCAGCAAGGCCTTGTACTGCCCTCGGATAGCCGGATAGCGCGGGTTGTCCGACAGATAATAATCCCGGTCCGGCAGCCCCAGCCCGCCCAGCCAGAGGCCAAGCGAATAGGTCTCGCTCTGCTTGGGATCGGGATCGACCGAACCGTTGATCGGGCTGGGGAAACCCGGCGCGGCAAACAGGGTATAAAGATCGCCGGCAGTCTTCACCGCCGCGATCCGGTCCAGATAGGGCCGCGCTGGGGCCAGGCCGGCGCGCTCGATCGCCGCTTCGTCCATGAAGGCGCTGTAAGCGGCCACGATCCGGCCTTCCTGCGTGCCCGGCGAAGGCCTTTTCGCCACCAGTTCATCCAGAATGGCGCGCAGGCGGACCTCGGATTGCTCGCGCAGCACCTGGAACGAGCCATAACTGGTGCGATCGGCCGGGATCTCGTGGCTATCCAACCACTTGCCGTTCACATGGCGAAAGAAATCGTCGCCCGGCCGGGCCGCGCGATCGACCCAGCGGATCTGGATGCCGGAACGGCCCCATTCCTCATTGGCGGCAAAAGCGGGCTGGGCCAGCGCCAGCAAGGCGGCTCCGGCGGCGAACAGGCTTTTCATCGTCATCGGCAAGACACTTCCACGGCAAGAGGCCGCTTGTCTAGCCGGCCTGGCTTAACCGGAAATTTCCGTCAGCCCGCTTCGGCACTAATCCGCTCGTCGAACTGCAGCGAGGCAAGGCGCGCATAAAGCCCGCCCAGGCCCGCCAGTTCATCGTGCGTGCCCTGTTCCACAATACGGCCCTGATCCATCACCACGATCCGGTCTGCCTGCCGCACCGTGGCCAGGCGATGCGCGATGACCAGCGTGGTCTTGCACGCCATCAGCCGGTCCAACGCGTCCTGCACCAGTCGTTCGCTTTCCGAATCCAGTGCGCTCGTCGCCTCGTCCAGCAGCAGGATCGGCGCATCGCACAGCAGGGCCCGGGCGATCGCCACGCGCTGGCGCTGACCGCCCGACAGGCGCGAACCGTTTTCGCCCAGGTGTGTATCCAGCCCTTCCGGCAGATCGCGCAGGAACCGTTCGGCATTGGCGGCGCGGGCCGCTTCCCAGATCTGCTCGTCGCTGGCGTTCCAGTTGCCATAGCGCAGGTTGTCGCGCGCCGAAGCGGCAAACAGCACCGCCTCTTGCGGAACCAGGGCGATGCGGCTGCGGATTTCCGCCGGATCGGCCGAAGGCAGCGCCACCCCGTCGAGCCGCACGGTGCCGGCCTGGGGATCGTAAAAGCGCTGAGCGAGCTGGAAGATGGTTGATTTGCCGGCCCCCGACGGGCCGACGATGGCCACCGTTTCGCCCGGATCGACCTTGAGCGTCACCTCGCTCAGCGCGGGCTGATCGGGGCGGGTGGGATAGCGGAAGGTCACCTTGTCGAACGCGATCTGGCCGCGCGGCGGCACCGGCAGGGCAATGGGCCGCGCCGGGGTCTGGATCGCGGGCTTTTCGTTCAGCAGTTCGTTGAGCCGGCTGGCGGCACCCGCACCGCGCAGCAGATCACCGTAAACTTCGGTCAGCGCGCCAAACGCACCGGCCACCAGCCCGCCGGTCACCACGAAGGCTGCGATGGTGCCGCCGCTGATCTCTCCGCTGGCAACGCCCATCGCACCTTGCCACAGCAGGCCGGTGATCGAGCCGAACACCAGCATCGTCACCACCGCGGTCATGATCGCGCGGATGCGGATGCGCCGGCGGGCCGCCTGGAAGGTCTCGTCCACCGTGGCGTGAAAACGGGCGGCTTCGCGCTCTTCCTGGTTGAAGCTCTGGACGATGCGGATCGCCCCCAGCGTTTCCGTCACCGCCGCGCCGATTTGCGCGATGGTATCCTGGCTTGTGCGCGAGGCACGCGAAAGCCGCCGCCCGAACACCACGATGGGCAGCACGATCAGCGGGATCGCGACCAGCAACTGCAGGGTCAGCTTGGGCGCCAGATAGAACAGATAGGCCGTGCCGCCGAACCCGGTGATCAGGTTGCGCAGGGCGATGGAAACGGTGGTTCCCACCACCACCTCGATCAGCCCCGTGTCCGAGGTCATGCGCGAGGAGATTTCCTTGGGGCTGTTCGCTTCGAAGAAGCTGGGCGGCAGGCGGAGAAGGTTGCGCTGCACTTTCTCGCGCAGATCGGCCACTACCCGTTCGCCCAACCACGATACGAAATAAAACCGCGTTGCCGTGGCCGCCCCCAGGATCACCACGATCAACAGCATCATCTGGAAGGCGCCGGAAACATCGCCCGGCTGCGCGCCGGAGCCGAAGCCTTCGTCCACAATGGCCTTGAAGCGCATCGGGATGGCAATCGTAGCCGATGAACTGGCCAGCAAAGCCAGCAGCGCGATCATCACCTGCCTGGGATAATTCGCCGCCAGCCGCCAGACCATGGCCAATGGCCCCAAACTGCGGGCCGGTTTTGGCTCCACAGGGGAAGAAGCGGCGGTCTCGGGCGCGGCACTCGCGCGGTCGGCAGGGTCGGCGGCCATGCGCGGGGCCCTAGCGCAACCGGCCGCCCGGCGAAAGCGGGAGCATGCAGATACGGCGAAAATAGACTTACGGCGCATTGCAATCGATCGGCACAACGGCCATCCTTAACCCATGATGCGCTCTCCGCGCGCCGCAGGACGGATGGGGTCACGTGCTTTACAACGCCTACGAACTGAACCGGGCGCTGCTCACCAGCGCCAGCGCATGGGCCTCGGTCACCGCCGAATTGCTGAGCAACCCGGCAATGCCCTTCGGTTATCACGGGCTTGGCCCGGTGATGGCCTCGGCGCTCGATGTCTTTGCTCATGCCGCCGCACCCCGCGGCAAGCCCGAATTCGGGATCGAGACGGTCACGGTCGGGCGCAAGTCGTTCCCGGTCACCGAATCGATCGTGCTGCGCCGTCCGTTCGGCAACCTGCTGCATTTCACCCATGCCGGGCTGCCGCATAACGCGCCGAAACTGCTGATCGTCGCCCCGATGAGCGGGCACTATGCCACCTTGCTGCGCGGCACCGTGGCGCGCATGCTCGAAGGGTGCGAGGTGTTCATCACCGATTGGGCCGATGCCAAGCTGGTTCCCGTCGATGCCGGCACGTTCGATCTGGATGACTATATCGATTACCTGATCGGCTTCCTCGAACATATCGGACCGGGAACCCACGTTCTGGCCGTTTGCCAGCCTTCGGTTCCGGCCTTTGCCGCCACGGCGGTGATGGGCGCGGCGCGCCACCCCTGCCGCCCGGCCACGCTCACCATGATGGGCGGCCCGGTCGATACCCGCGAAGCGCCTACCAGCGTCAACGACGTGGCCGTGCAGCGGCCGCTGTCGTGGTTCCGCCACAATGTGATCGCCACCGTGCCGCTGGGCTATCCGGGCGCCGGGCGCCGGGTCTATCCGGGCTTTCTCCAGCTCACCGGGTTCCTTTCGATGAACCTGCAAAGCCACATGATGAGCCACTACCAGATGTTCATGCACCTGGTGACGGGCGATGGCGAAAGCGCCGACGCAAGCAAGCGGTTCTACGAGGAATATCGCAGCGTCTGCGACTTGACCGCCGAGTTCTACCTCCAGACGATCGAACACGTGTTCCAGCGCCACAGCCTGCCAAAGGGCGAATTCGTCCACCGCGGCAAGCCGATCGACCTGGGCGCGATCACCGACACGGCGATCCTCGCGATCGAGGGCGAGAATGACGATATCTCCGGCATCGGTCAGACCCGTGCCGCGCTGAAGCTGGCCACCGGGCTGGACGAAAGCCGCAAGCACTATCTGCTCGCGCCCGATGTCGGCCACTATGGCATCTTCAACGGCAGCAAGTGGCGCACCCGCATCGCCCCGGTGGTAGAAGAATTCATCACCACCCACCGCGCCCGCGAACCGCTCCACGCGGTGGCCTGAAGCCGCCGTCACCAGCGCTCAATGCTGCACGGCAGGCGCGCCGGTCAGCGCGTCCAGCCTGATCAGGCCCGCCCCTCCGGCACCAGGCGCAGGGGCGGGCGCAGCGGGCGGCGCGTCACGGCCATTCCGCTCCGGCGCGCCACCTGGCTGGCCAGGGCGATCTGCAAACCGATCAGCATGTAAACGAACGGCTGGTAGGCAATGCCGATGAACACCGAACCGAGCAGATAGACGCAGTGCCCGTTCTGCAAGGCCGTGGCCAGCGCCGCATCGGCCCGGTCGGCCGGTGCATCGCTGCGCCGCAGCCGCCTGCGCAGCAGTTCCAGCTGCACCAGCCCGCCCGCATGGATCGCCAACCAGAGCAACAGGCCTGGCCAGCCCTGTTCGCCCAGCATTTCGAAATAGGCGGAATGATAGGCCCGCCCGGCGTCAACCACTTGGGTCTGGGTCACGGAAACGTGATTGCCGGCCGAAGAAACCTCGGTCAGCGTCATCGCCAGCCGGTTGCCGCGATAAGCCTCGAACCCGCCGCCAAATGGATGCTCCGCCACATAATCCAGCGTCCATTGCCACACCGCCAGCCGGGTAGAGGCAGACTGGTCGGCGGCGTGGTTCTCGATCGTGCTCATCCGCTGGGTATAGCTTTCGGGCAGGAACGGGATCGCCGCCAGACCGGCCAGCCCCATCAGGGCCAGGTAAAGAACCCGCCGCTTCACCGTGCGGAGCGAGAGGACTGCCAGCAGAGCAAGGCAAAGCAGCCCGGTACGGGCCTGGGTGCCGATCGGAATCAGGCAGCAGGCAAAGCCCAGCGCCAGCGCAAACAGCGTTACCATCCGGCCCTGCCCGAAAATCGTGCCATGGCGCGCCAGCCAGGCGATCAGCGGAATGATCGCCACCGCCACGGTGGAAAGGGTGCTGCCCTCGTAAAGGCCGGTATTGTCGGAAACGAACAGCGCCAGCGCGCCATAGCCGCCGCCGGAAAAGATCGTCTTGATCCCGCCGGCTATCACGATGGCCCCGGCGGCAAGCACCATGAACAAGGCCGCCGCCTCGATCCGCAACCGCGTCCGCAAGGTCAGCGGCAGGAAAATCGCAAACACCAGCGCCTTCCATACCCAGTCCCACTTGGCCGCCGCTTCCATCGGGAAATCGGCCAGTCGCGTGGTCACTCCGCAATAGAGCAGCAACAGGACCAACAAGCCCTGCCGCCAGGTGAAGCGGCTGCCCTCCTTGCTGTCGGCCACTAGCCAGCCGCCAAATGCGGCAGCAAAGGCGATCAGCGAAATCGGGATGGACGCCAGCAGGAACCAGGAAATCTTCTGCGGGGCCAGAATGTCGATATAAAGATAGGCCAGCACCCAGATGAACGGCCGGCGCAGGCCGAGCGCCAGCAGGCCCAGCACGAAAGCGGCCAGCGCCAGATCAAGCATCCGGCGCGTCCGCCTGCCCCGATGCGGGTTCGTCCCGGTCCAGATCGTCGCGCAGCACCAGCCGCCAGGCGGCAACCGCCATCAGCAGGTGAGTCAGTCCGATCGCGAAATAATCGACCATGCCCGCCCCATAGGCGGGGCGTGTTGACGGGCCGTTAAGTCCGCGCCCCGGGTTGACTGGCCGTTAAGCGTTGCCTGCCTAGGGAACGCGCCATGACGCGCATCCTCCACGTGCTTGACCATTCGCTCCCGCTGCACAGCGGCTATACCTTCCGCACCCGCGCCATCCTGAAAAGCCAGCAGGCCGCCGGGCTGGACGTGCGCGCGATCACCGGGCTGCGTCACACACCGGCCAACACGCAGGCCGCACCGGATAGCGAAGAGATCGACGGCATCGTGTTCCACCGCACGGCCGGCGCGCCGTCCGGTCCTTCCGGCTATCGCGAATGGCGCGAAGTCAGCCGCCTGGCCGATGCGATCGTGGCGCTGGCCGGCTCATGGCGGCCGGATGTGCTGCACGCCCATTCCCCGGCCCTGTGCGGCCTTGCCGCCCTGCGCGCGGGCAAGCGGCTGGGCATTCCGGTGGTCTATGAAATCCGCGCCTTCTGGGAAGATGCCGCCGTCGGCAACGGCAACGGCGGCGAGGGCAGCCTGCGCTATCGCCTCACCCGCGCGCTGGAAAACGAGGTCGTATCGGCCGCCGATGCGGTGGTCACGATCTGCGCCGGCCTGCGCGATGATCTGGCCGCACGCGGCTACGATCCGGCCCGCATCACCCTTTCCCCCAACGGGGTGGACCTTACCCTGTTCGGCGATCCGCCCCCACCCGATCCCGCGCAGGCAGCCGAACTGGGGCTGGGCCGAGGCCCGGTCATCGGGTTCATCGGCAGCTTCTATGATTACGAAGGGCTCGATGTCCTGATCGCGGCTATGCCCCTGCTGCTGGAACAGGCGCCCGATGCACGGCTGCTGCTGGTGGGCGGCGGGCCGATGGACGAAGCGCTGCGCGCCCAGGCGGCCGCTTCGCCCGCTGCCGCCGCCATCCACTTCACCGGCCGGGTGCCTCATGCCGAGGTGGAGCGTTATTACGCGCTGATGGATGTCATGGCCTATCCGCGCAAGGCCAGCCGCCTGACCGATCTGGTCACCCCGCTCAAACCGCTGGAAGCGATGGCCCAGGGCAAGCTGGTGGCGGCTTCGGGGGTGGGCGGCCACCGTGAACTGATCCGCGATGGGGAAACCGGCGTGCTGTTCGCGCCCGACGATCCCGCCGCCTGCGCCGGGGCACTCGCCGCCCTGCTGGGTAATCGCCAGGATTGGGCAACGATGCGCGAAAACGGCCGCGCCCATGTGCGCCAGAACCACGACTGGTCGCACAATGTCGGTCGTTATCTGACCGTTTACCAAGTCCTGCTAGATCAACCGCTTGGTTCCGGTCAGGCGCAGATGGCGGCAGCCTTCCAGCCACATGGCCGGACCGAGACTCGGGGCTGAAAGCATGGCTTTGAAATCAAAAGAAAAAGCACCCCTAACCCGACACCCGCTGTTTCCGGCGCTGGCCGCGCTGTGGTGTGCCGCCCTGCTGGGCATCGGCAGCCTGGCGATTCGCGTAACGGTGCTGGAAAATGCCGTCCTGCGCCTGGGGCTGGATAGCCTGATTCCCGCAGCCGCCCCGCCGCTCGGCTTCACCGCCCGTATGCTCCTCGCCCTTGCACTCGGTATCGCCGGCGCGGTGGCCGGGTTCGTCCTCGCGCGGCGCATGGCCCTTGCAGCCGGCGGTCCGCTGCTCGCCAGCGATGCCGAACCGGACCTTGCGGGCAACCCGCGCGCCGAAGTCGGCGAAAGCGCCGGAGCCGACGATAACGACGACCTTGCCCGCCTCGAAGCCGCCCGCCCGGCCCAGCCAGGCCGCCGCCGCGCGCTAACCAGCGAATCCGCGCTCACCCCTCACACGCCCGCCATCCTTCATCTCGGCGAGCTCGATGATCTCGACACCGCTGCCGAGCCTGACAGCCCGGCCAGCACCGCCGCCCCGGCCGACGAGCCAGCCAGCCAGCCCGACGACCCGGCGCCCACCCCCGCGCCCGAGCCAATTCTCTCCGCCCCTGCGGTGCAACCGCCCCCCCTCACCGCTCGGTCCGGACAGGCCCTGCGCGCCGCGCGGCTCGATACGCTCGGGGTCGCCGACCTCGCCAACCGCTTTGCCCTTGCGCTGGAATCACGGCGCTCAGCCCCTTCGCCGGCGCCGCTTGCGCCAGCACCCGCCGCTACCCAGCCCCTCCCGCAACCGGCCCCCTTGCCATTTGCCGATGATGATCTCCTCAACCCCGAGCCGGAAGGTGGTCGCCCGTTCGACATGCCGGCAGCCATGCGCCAGCCCGGCCTTGGCCACGTCGAATGGTTTGGCGATGAGGAATACGGCGATGACGAGGATGAAGCTCTCGCCGCCGAAACGCTCGAATCGCTGCTTCCGCCCAAGCGCCCGGCCGCCGCTGATCCGCTGCGCGCGCTTGCCTTCGGCAGCCTGGCGGAAAGCACCGCATTGCCACCGGACATCGCCGCCGAAGCGGCCCGCTGGGCACTGCCCGAACCCGACGACGAGATCGACGAGGACGCCCTGCTCGACGAGCCGGACGACGATCCCCTGGCCCCGACCGCTGCCGACGAGCCGTTCAGTTCGCTCCTCGATATGAAGCCGTCGCCCCGCAATCTGGTCCCGCCGCTCGCCCCCTTCGTGCGGGTGGAAGATGAACCGGCAGGCAATGTGGCCGAACCGGTTGTCACGTTCCCTGGCCAGGCCGTGCCCGCGCCGCCGATCCCGGCCCGCCTGCCCGGCACCCCGTTCGGTGCCACTCCGGTCGAAACCGAAGCCGCCCTGCGCGATGCGCTCGCCGCACTGCAAAAAATGAGCGGTGCGGCCTAATCGCCACATTTGCCCGCAAGCCCCAAAAACGGGGCCAAACACCCTTTTCCTCGCCTCGCCCAAACGGACAGAAAGGGCAAATTCCTATCCTTTGACAGGTTGATAGATCCTGTTCGCAGTTGCCAAACGGGCGGTCTGTCGTCATGGGCGCGAATTGTGATTCTCGCTGCCTTTTGGCGGCAGGGTGAGTCGCGCTCTGACGACGCAACACATTTGCCGCCCCTTTCAAAGGCACCGGCAACCTGCACAGGATGGAACTATCGATGGGATTTCCTGAGACCCAGGGCCTCTATGATCCGCGTAACGAACACGACGCGTGCGGCGTCGGCTTTGTAGCCCACATCAAGGGCGCCAAAAGCCATGCGATCATTTCCCAGGCGCTGGAGATTCTCAAAAATCTCGATCATCGTGGGGCGGTTGGCGCCGATCCCTTGCTGGGTGACGGCGCGGGCATCCTGATCCAGCTGCCCGACGGTCTGTTCCGTTCCTGGGCGAATGGCGTGGGCGTCACCCTGCCCCAGCCGGGCGATTATGCCGTGGCGATGTGCTTCCTCCCGCAGGACGAAGCCAGCCGCGATCTCATCGTCCAGACCTTCGAAAAGTTCATCGCCAAGGAAGGCCAGGTTCTGCTCGGCTGGCGCGATGTGCCGGTCAGCACCGAGGGCCTCGGCAAGACCGTGCTCGAATCGATGCCGCTCATTCGCCAGTGCTTCGTCGGTCGCGGTGCGAACTGCCCCGATCAGGCCGCGTTCGAGCGCAAGATCCTGGCGATCCGCAAGCAGACCCAGAACCCGCTGGCCGAAATGGCCCAGAAGCATGGCATGCCCGGCCTGACCGAGCTGTACATGCCCAGCTTCTCGACCAGCACCATCGTCTACAAGGGCCTGCTGCTCGCCACCCAGGTTGGCTCGTTCTACGACGATCTGCGCAACCCTGAAGCAGTCTCGGCGCTCGGCCTCGTGCACCAGCGCTTCAGCACCAACACCTTCCCGAGCTGGAAGCTGGCCCACCCGTTCCGGTTCATCGCCCACAACGGCGAGATCAACACCGTTCGCGGCAACGTGAACTGGATGAACGCGCGCCGCCGCACCATGGAGTCCGAGCTGCTCGGCCCCGATCTCGACAAGATGTGGCCGCTGATCCCGCACGGCCAGTCGGACACGGCCAGCCTCGACAACGCGCTCGAACTGCTGCTGGCGGGCGGGTATCCGCTGGCCCACGCGGTGATGATGCTGA
>CAZVHM010000017.1:28169-30012 GCA_964627175.1 uncultured Novosphingobium sp.
CACGCCGCGCTGATGGAACCGTGGGACGGTCCGGCCGCCGTGGCCTTCACCGATGGCCGCCAGATCGGCGCCACGCTGGATCGCAACGGCCTGCGCCCGGCGCGCTTCCTTGTCACGGATGATGATCTGGTTGTCATGGCCTCGGAATCGGGTGTCCTTCCGATCAAGGAAGAGAACATCGTCCGCAAGTGGCGCCTCCAGCCCGGCAAGATGCTGCTGATCGACTTTGCCGAAGGTCGCATCATCGAGGACGAGGAAATCAAGACCCAGCTCGCAGCGGCCGAGCCTTACGAGGAATGGCTGGACGCTGCCCAGTACAACCTCAAGGATCTCGACGTCGTCGAGCCCGAGCTGGCCCAGCTGCCAGTGGAAACCACCAGTCTGCTCGATCGCCAGCAGGCCTTCGGCTACACTCAGGAGGACGTTAACAAGTTCCTCGAGCCGATGGCTGCCAAGGCAGACGATCCGATCGGCTCAATGGGCACCGACACGCCGATCGCGGTGCTGTCGAACCGTTCGCGCCTGCTCTACGATTATTTCAAGCAGAACTTCGCCCAGGTCACCAACCCGCCGATCGACCCGATCCGCGAGGAATTGGTGATGAGCCTGGTATCGATGATCGGCCCGCGCCCCAACCTGCTCGGCATGGAAGCCGGCACCCACAAGCGGCTCGAGGTCGATCAGCCGATCCTGACCAACGCCGACATCGCCAAGATCCGCTCGGTCGAAGCCGCGCTTGACGGTGCGTTCCGCACCCAGACCATCGACATGACCTGGGACGCCAGCACCGGGGCCGCCGGCCTCGAGCAGGCGATCAAGGAAATGTGCTGGTCCGCGACCGATGCCGTGCTGGCCGACAAGAACATCCTGATCCTCTCGGACCGCGCCCAGAGCCCGGATCGCGTGCCCATGCCGGCCCTGCTGGCCACCGCCGCAGTTCACCACCACCTTGTCCGCCAGGGCCTGCGCATGCAGACCGGGCTGGTCGTGGAAACCGGCGAAGCGCGCGAAGTGCATCACTTCTGCGTGCTGGCCGGCTATGGCGCCGAAGCGATCAACCCCTACGTTGCTTTTGAAACGCTGGAAGAAATCCGCGTTCGCAAGCAGCTGCCGCTGACCGAGTATGAAGTTCAGAAGAACTACATCAAGGCCATCGGCAAGGGCATCCTCAAGGTCATGTCCAAGATGGGCATCTCGACCTACCAGTCCTACTGCGGCGCCCAGATCTTCGACGCGGTCGGCCTGTCGAGCGCGTTCACCGAAAAGTACTTCACCGGCACCGCCACCACGATTGAAGGCGTTGGCCTGCAGGAAGTGGCGGAAGAAGCGGTCCGCCGCCATGCCGCCGCCTATGGCGACAATCCGATCTACCGCAACATGCTCGATGTCGGCGGGATGTATGGCCTGCGCCTGCGCGGCGAGGAACACGCCTGGACCGCGCAGAACATCGCCGCCCTGCAACATGCCGTGCGCGGCAACATGCCGGAAAAGTATCGGGAATTCGCCCAGTCGATCAACGACCAGTCGGAACGGATGCTGACCATCCGCGGCCTGATGGAACTGAAGAAGGCCGATCACCCGATCGACATTTCCGAAGTCGAACCAGCCAGCGAAATCGTCAAGCGCTTCGCCACCGGCGCGATGAGCTACGGCTCGATATCATGGGAGGCGCATACCACCCTGGCACTGGCCATGAACCGGATCGGCGGCAAGTCGAACACCGGCGAAGGCGGCGAGGATCCGGCCCGCTTCCAGCCGCTGGCCAATGGCGATTCGATGCGCTCGGCGATCAAGCAGGTCGCATCGGGCCGCTTCGGTGTCACCGCCGAATACCTGGTCAACG
>CAZVHM010000018.1:0-29752 GCA_964627175.1 uncultured Novosphingobium sp.
TCCATAATAGATTAATTGAATCGCTTGCAATCCCTATAGCCTAACATAAGTTATGGCGAATTAACGAATGTGTGACTCGCCTAACCCAGCTCGTTAAGCCGCTAATTATTGGGAATTATATGAGAGAGTCAGCAAAGTGACGCTCACTCGACGCAACGATTCAGTCCTCAGAAGTCTTGAGCAAAGGCTGATCGACTGGCTGTGCGGACGCCTGCCCGGCTGGGCGACATCCGACATGCTGACAGTGCTGGGCGTGATCGGGGCGGCCATGGCGTTCTGCGGCTTCGGGCTCTCGCACCAGGGCGCAGACTGGCTGTGGCTGGCGATTGCCGGGATCGCCCTCAACTGGCTGGGCGACAGCCTGGACGGATCGCTGGCCCGGTACCTGCAGGCGGAACGGCCAAAGTACGGCTTTTTCCTCGATCACATGAGCGACACCCTGGCCATGGCACTGATCGGCATCGGCATCGGCCTCTCGCCCCATGTTCACCTGACCAGCGGCCTGATCGTGCTGATCGCCTATTATCTGATGACAATCCTCTCGCTGACGATCTGCCAGGCAACCGGGATCTTCCGCATCAGCTTCAACGGGGTGGGCCCAACCGAGATCCGCCTGCTGATCGTGGCCTGCACCCTGGCAGTGATCATGCTGCCGGTGCCGGCTTTCGCATGGGGCGAGGTGACCCTGACCATCTACGACGCGATCATGATCGCACTGGCCGGGCTGATGGCCCTTACAGGCGCGGCGCAGGCGATCCGGACCGGACGGGAACTGTCCATCGCGGACCCGCCGGCCCGCCATCCGTGAACGAGACCCCTTTCCCGGCCAACCGGAAACAAAAGCACCCCTGCAATGCTCACGCTGGAAATCGCCACATCTTCCCGGGCCATACGCGATTTCATCGCATTGCCGCCGCGGATCTATGCCGGCTTCCCTGGCTACGAACCGCCGCTGCATCTTGATCGGGCCAGGCTGCTCGATCCGGCAAAAAGCGCGTTCTGGAAACGCGGGCAGGCCCGCTACTGGATCGCCCGCCGGAACGGGCTGGCAATCGGGCGGATTTCCGCGCAAGTTGCCCCGACGACGCCGGTTGGCCTCGCGGCAGGCGCGGGCATGTTCGGATGCCTCGATGCGGTGGACGATGCCGAGGTGGTGGAAGCCCTGATCGCGGCGGCCGCGCAGTGGCTGGCCGAACAGGGCTGCACCGCAATGTTCGGGCCCTGCACGCTGGACATGAACGACGAGCCGGGCCTGCTGGTGGAGGGGGCGGATCAGCCGCCGATGACCTTGTGCCCCTGGCACCCGCCCTATCTGGCCGGCCAGATAGAGCGCCTTGGATTTACCAAGCTGCACGACCTGCACAACTGGCGGCTGGAGCTGACGCGGGCCGCCCCCGCCATGCCAGACGCCCGGCTGCGCCTGGCCGAACGCATCCCCGGCCTGCGGATCCGCCATCCCGAACGCAAGAGCTATGACCGGGACATCCAGATCCTGTGCGATGCCTACAACGATGGCTGGCGCGATAACTGGGGTTTCATTCCGCTGACCTCGGCTGATCTCGCCGGGCTGAATCACCTGATGAAATGGCTGGTTCCGCCCCAGGGATTCAAGATCGTGGAACTGGACGGCAAGCCGGTGGCGGTAATGCTGCTCGTCCCGAACCTGTTCGAACTGACTGCGGGCCTGGGGCCGAGACCCACTCCCGCCGGGTGGCTCAAACTGCTGTGGCGCGCCATGACCCATCGGTTCCGGAGCGGCCGGATCACGATCGTGGGCATCGCCCGCCACCTTCAGGGCACGGTGACGGGTGCGGCCGTGGCGGCCCTGCTGGTGGACGAGCTGATCGCCGGACAGGCTGCCCTTCGCGGGGAATGGGTCGAGGCCGGATGGGTGCTGGAGAGCAACCGGGCGATGACCCGAATCCTCGAACGCTTCTCGTTCCGGCGGAACAAGACCTTTCGCATCTACAGCCGGGCGACTGCCCCCGGCCCATCCGCCATTCCAGCAGGGAACATCCCAGCATGAACGCACCTGTCCATCCCGTGCCCCCCGGCGAGTGGCCGGCCCTGCCCGAACCTGGCATGATCGACGAAATACTCGACGTGATATCCCGCGGCGCGAAAATCAGCCGTGGCGCGCTGCTGCCGGGGACCACGATGCAGTCTCTGGATATTGCCTCGCTCGACATGGTCGAGATCCTTTTCGAACTGGAGGAGACGTTCGAGGTTTACATCGCCATGAGCGATGAGCTGAGCGAGGCGGTTTACCTGCGCGACCTTGTCCAGGTTCTGGCGAACGAAATGCACGAACGCGCCGGCGCCGAGGGAACCCGCCCCTGATGCGCAAGATCGCGATCACGGGCATGGGGGCGATCAGCGCCGCCGGACCGGACATGGCTTCGTTGTGGGATGCCGCCCGGAATGGTCACTCGTGCATCGGGCGGATCGAGCTGGAACATGCGCGGGGCAATCGCATCCTGATCGGGGGCCGGGTCGCCGGTTACGACCCCGCCGCCCACCTTGACGAAGCGGCTCTGCGCACCTGTGACCGCTATGCCCAGTTCGCGCTGCATGCCGCCGCCGAGGCGATCGCCAATGCCGGCATGGAAGCGGCCGACTTGCACCACGAGCGCACCTGCGTGATCATCGGCACCGGTGCTGGCGGCATCGGCACGATGGATGAAGGCTGCCGCAACTACTATAGCGACCGCAAGCTGGAGACCTTTGCCGTCCCCCGCACGATGCCGAGTTCGGCGGCATCGCACATCAGCATCGCTTACGGCATTACCGGACCGACATTCACCATTACCAGCGCTTGCGCATCGGCCAGCCAGGCGATCGGCATGGCCGCAACCATGATCCGCGCCGGCCTTGTCGACCGGGCCGTGACCGGCGGGGCGGAGGCATGCCTGACGCCCGCCACGATGCGATCATGGGAATACCTGCGCGTATTGACCCCCGGAATCTGCCGGCCATTTTCCGTGGGACGAAACGGCATGGTGATCGGCGAAGGCGCCGGGATTTGCATTATCGAAGCGGAAGACGCGATGCGCGCCCGGGGCGCAAGCCCGCTTGCCTGGCTGGCGGGCTATGGCACATCCAGCGACGCGCGCGACATGATCCAGCCCGATGCCGATGGCGCGGCGCGCGCGGTTCGGGCGGCTCTGGCCAATGCCAACCTGCCCCCGGCCGCAGTCGGCTACATCAATGCCCACGGCACCGGGACCGTGCTGAACGACATCAACGAGGCCGAAGCCCTGCGCCGCGTTTTCAGCCGCGCACTCGACACCATCCCGCTTTCTTCCAGCAAGCCGATCATCGGCCATGCGCTGGGGGCAGCAGGCGCACTGGAACTGCTGATCACCATCGCGGCACTGCGGGAACAGACCGTGCCGCCGCACATGAATTGCCTGGCGCCCGATCCGAAGTGCCCGCTCAACCTCCAGTTGGATCACGCACTGCCCCATGCCTTCGATGCGGCGCTGTCGAACTCTTTCGCCTTCGGCGGGATCAATGCCGCCCTCGTGGTTCGAAAGGCCGACTGAACAATGAACGCCCCCACGCCGCCCATCGCCAGAGTCTCCTTCGACAGGCCTGCAAAGTGCTGAAATTCAAGAACAGGCTGTCCCCCCTCTTCTGGGCCACGGTGGTGGCGCCCACGCTGCTGGCCGCGGTGTACTTCGGCGCGCTCGCCTCGGACGTCTACATCTCGGAATCGCGGTTCGTCGTTCGCAGCGGGAGCAAGGGCCAGGCCTCCGCGCTGGGCGCGATATTGGGAAGCGCCGGCATGGGCGGGCTTGCCGGCAGCGTGGGCGCGGATGAAACATCCTCGGTCGTCGAATACGTCCGCTCGCGCGATGCGGTGAAGGATCTGCAGCGCCAGAGCCTGCTGACCGGGGCATTCGGCAACGAGGCCATTTCCTGGCTGGACCGGTTTGGCGGCCCCTTGCGGCACGCCACCGAAGAGCATCTGTTCGACTATTACTCCGACAAGGTTGCGATAGAGACCGATACCGTGACCGGCGTGACGCGGCTGACAGTGCGGGCCTTTTCGCCAGCCGCGGCGCAGGCCATCAACCTGAGAATCCTCGAGCACTCCGAAGCGCTGGTCAATCGGCTCAACACCCGGAGCCGCGCCGATACGATCGCTTTGGCCGCAGCCGAAGTGGACGAGGCCAAGGCCCGCGCCCGCGAGGCCGCGGTGGCGCTGTCGCGCTATCGCAATTCGCGGGGCATCGTTGATCCGCAGATGGAAGCCCAGATCAGCCTGCAGATGATCGCCAAGCTGCAGGACGAACTGATCGCGGCCCGTGCGCGGCTGGCCCAGCTACAAGCCTATACGCCCGGGAACCCGCAAATCCCGGCGGTTCGCACCCAGTTGCAGAGCCTTGAGAAGGCCATCGCAGCGCAATCCACCGGCCTTGCCGGCGGACGCAATTCGCTCTCCTCGGCGGCCGTGCAATACCAGCAGCTCCAGATCAATTCGGAGGTGGCCGACAAGCAACTGGCGGTGGCGCTGGCCTCGCTGCAGGAAGCCAGGGCCGAGGCGCGCAAGAAGCATTCCTACGTCGAGCGGATTTCCCAGCCGAACCGGCCGGACTATCCGCTGGAACCCCGCCGCCTGCGCAATATCCTCGCCACCTTCATCCTTGGCCTGCTGGCCTGGGGCGTGCTTGCCACGCTGCTTGCCGGCATCAGGGAGCACCGCGACTGATGGCCATCGCCCACATCGAGAACCCGGGGCCGGGTGATTGCCTGCGCGTTCAGCGGCGAGTGCTGGGCGCCCTGTTCATGCGCGAGGTACTGACCCGCTTCGGCCGCCACAACATCGGCTTCCTGTGGCTTTTCGTCGAACCGATGATCTTCACGCTGGGCGTGACCGCGCTGTGGACGGCGACCAAATCGGTCCACGGCAGCGATCTGCCGATCGTGGCCTTTGCGCTGACCGGTTATTCCAGCGTCCTGCTGTGGCGCAACATGCCGGGCCGCTGCATCGGCGCGCTGTGGGCCAACCTGTCGCTGCTCTATCATCGCAACATCCGGGTGCTCGACATCTACCTTGCCCGGCTGATGCTGGAATTCGGCGGCGCGACAATCTCGTTCTCGGTGCTCAGCGTGCTGTTCATCTCCATCGGCTGGCTCGAACCACCGCAAGACCTGCTTGAGGTCATCGGCGGCTGGCTGGTGATTGCCTGGTTCGGCGCGGCGCTGGCGATCTGGCTGGGCGCGATGTCGCACGAGAGCGAGCTGGTCGACAAGTTCTGGCACCCTGCATCCTACCTGATCTTCCCGCTGTCCGGCTCGGCGTTCATGGTCGATGCCCTGCCCCGCGCCGCGCAGGAAATAGTGCTGTGGATCCCGATGGTGCATGGCGTCGAGATCGTTCGCGAAGGCTATTTCGGCGCGCGCGCGCGGGCGCACTACGATCTCGGCTATATCGTGCCGATGTGCCTGGTCTTCTCGGCGCTGGCCATGCTGCAGGTGCGCAAGCTGGCCAACCGGGTGGTGCCGGAATGATCCGGGTTCGCGATGTCCGCAAGGTCTATGCAACCCGCTTCGGCGAGAAGCTGGTGCTCGATGGCATCGGCTTCGACCTGGAGAAGGGAGAGCGGCTGGGCGTGCTTGGCCGCAACGGGGCCGGCAAGTCGACCATGATCCGGCTGGTCAGCGGCGCGGAGAAGCCGACCAGCGGATTGATCGAGCGGCATATGTCAGTGTCGTGGCCGCTCGCCTTCGGCGGGGCGTTCCAGCCCATGCTGACAGGGGTGGACAATGTCCGCTTCATCAGCCGCATCTATGGCCAGGATTTCCGCAGCAACCTCGCCTACGTCGAGGATTTCGCCGAACTGGGGCCCTATATCCGCGAACCGGTGCGCTCCTATTCATCGGGAATGCGGGCACGGCTGGCTTTCGCGATTTCGATGATCATCGAGTTCGATTGCTTTCTGATCGACGAGATCGCCTCGGTGGGCGACGCCCGCTTCCACGACAAGTGCAACCATGAGCTGTTCGAGAAACGCGGAGATCGCGCGATGATCATCATCTCGCACGATGCCGCCTACGTGCGCGATCATTGCTCCCGCTTTGCCGTGCTGCACGAGGGAAAGCTCGAACTCTACGACGATTTCGAGGTCGCCTACGCCGACTTCAAGGAACTGATCGGGTGGAAACCACCGCCCGGCTGGCCCCATGTGGAGGTGCCTACGGCATGATGAAATTCCTGTTCGATCGCTTTGCCCCTGCGCCCGTCGTGCCGCTGCGGGAAAAGCCATCGCTTACCCACCCCGTTTCGCAGGCCTGCACGCACGGCCAGTTCGACGAGGAAGCCTATGCCTTCTGGTGCGAGCAAATCCGCGAGGTGCCGCGCGCCCACCGCAAGCAGTGGGAATTCTGCTACATTCTTCAGGCCCTGGCGCGCGAGGGGATGATCACTCCGGGTTTGCGCGGGCTTGGCTTTGGTGTGGGGGCAGAGCCGTTGGCGGCGCTGTTCGCTTCGCGCGGGGTCCACGTTCTGGCAACGGACCTCGAACCGGACCGGGCGCAGGAGCATGGCTGGATCGCCAGTGCCCAGCACGCCGCCAGCAAGGAAGCGCTGAACAAGCGCAACATCTGCGATCCGGCGCGGTTCGAAAGCCTGGTCGACTTTCGCTTCATGGACATGAACGCAATCGACACGGATGTGCGCGGGTTCGATTTCTGCTGGTCGGCCTGCGCGCTTGAACATCTGGGATCAATCGCCCTCGGACTCGATTTCATCGCCCATTCGCTTGAGTGCCTGAAACCGGGCGGCGTTGCCGTCCATACCACCGAACTCAATTGTTTCTCCGATGACGAGACGCTGGAGGAAGGCTCGACCGTGCTGTTTCGCCAACGGGATTTCATCACCCTGGCGCAGCGCCTGACGGCAGCGGGACATCAGGTGACCCTGAACTTCGAGCTGGGCGACCTCCCGCTCGACAAGCACATCGATTTCCCCCCCTTCAATCCGGACAAACACCTCAAGCTCATGATCGGGAAGTGGGCCACCACTTCGTTCGGGCTGATCATCCGGAAGCAATTGCCACGATCGTGATCGCACCCGTGATCTTGTGACAAGCCCAACCGCAGCAGGAATTAGGCGTGGACGAATATCTGACCGAACTGACCGGCTGGCTGCAAACCACCGGCGGGCAATCCATCCTTGCCCCCGGCAACATGTTTCCGGGGTTGCAGGCGGCCTTCCCCCACGTTGCATTGCGTTCCTACCTGGCAGAGCCGGAAGACCTTGCCGGGATCGATACCGTGATCCTGCACAAGGGCCTGATGGCGCGGCTGGACCCGGCGATTCTGCTGGAATGCTACACGCAATGGACGCTCGCCTTCGCCAATCCGGTCTATTGCGGATACCGGCGCGAGGCCACCGAGGGCCAGAATACCACAAGCTTGCTGGAACATATCGGTCCGGTCGAGGCGCTTATACGGCAAGCACATGACCATGCCGCGCTGCCCGATGATGCACGCCAGTCCGGACTCACCACGGCCTGCGCCTTGCGAAGCGCCCTGATCGTATCCGCTTACGGCGTGGGCAATGTGGGCGATGACCTTGTCACGCTTGCAACGGAAACGATGCTGCGGGCGGCCGGAATAGCGCAGGTTTCCCTTTCAGGACCATCGGCCGACCTGGCCGCGATTGCCGCGCACGACGCTGTGGTGCTGGGCGGGGGCGGGCTTCTGTATGACACCGACATCGAAAATCTGGAAAACTATCTCTACCCCCTGCTGGCCGGGAGGCGGCTGGGCAAAGCGGTCTGCGTTCTGGGCGTGGGAACGCAAAGCATCGAAACGACCGAGGGCCGGCGATCGGTTGCCCGGGCGCTGCTGGACGCGGATCTCGTCTCAGTCCGGGCGGCCTACGATGCAGCGGTTTTGCAGGGCATTGATCCGCGCCTTGGTGCGGATACCCTGCATGGAACCGACCAGGCATTCTATCTGGCCGGGCCTCTGCGCCAGCGCCGGATTCCATTTTCCGTCAACAAGCCGCTGGCCATTCTGTCCCTTTCAGCGGCTACTGCCGATAAAATTGGCGGCACGTTCGCCATGACGGCGCTCTATTGCGAATTGATCAGCCGACTTCGAGACACGGGCTATTCGGTGCTGCTCGCACTGCATTCGCACGATGACCGGGAGCTGTTCAAATCCGTGCTGGCCCGGCAGCCCGGAACGCCTTGTGCAGATCTTGCCGCACTCGGCCCATGGGCCACGGCATCGCTTTACGGAGCGTCCAGCCTGATTGTGACATCGCGGTTCCACGCGGTGATATACGGAGCAATTTCCGGCAAGCAGATCGTGGCGATTCACGAGGGGGACTGCAAGATCCGAAGAATTATTGACGAAGACTTCAAATCCATCAGGGATCAACTGCTTTCAGCCAGGAACCTGACCGCCGCCGCGATCATGGCCGCCGTTGCCACGGGCCTTGCGCCCACCCCGGAGGAAGTCGCTGCCTGTGAAAAGCGGGCCGATGCCATGGCCGCGGCTCTGACAACGTCCCTGTCGCCCAACGGCATGCCACTGTGACTCGCTCCATCATGATCGACGGCCATAACCTCGGCCTGGAAAAGGGCACCGGGGTGGCAACTTATGCGCGCAACCTCAGCCACGAAATACATAATCTCGGCTATCAGGTTGATGTTCTCTACGGCAATCGGGCCGCGCCGGCGCGCAATCCGCTGCTGCAGGAGATCGCATTTTTTGACAGCAATGCCGGAACTCGCAGCCGCGTGCTGGAAATGCTGGACACCGCACAGCAGGCGCTGCTGGCACCGTTCGGCCAGTATGCAACCGATGTTCCGCTTTCGGGGCAGGTCATTGCGCGCAGCTTTGCCGCGCGGATGCCCTATCATGATCGCATTCTGAATGCGGTCGACCTGTTCGGACGCGCCCAGAACTCCTTCCATCTGTGGAACCGGCTGACCAGCGTTACGATGGAGCGCAAGCCCGACCTGATGCATTGGACTTATCCGCTGCCGATCAGACTATCGGGGCGCCCGAACATTTACACGCTGCATGACCTGGTGCCGCTGCGGCTACCTTATACCACGCTCGACAACAAGAAACGCTATTTCCGGATGGTGCAGAAGATCGCCAGAACGGCCGATCACATCGTGACCGTTTCGGAAAGTGCGAGGCAAGACCTGATCGACATTCTGGGCATGGCCCCGGAACGGATCACCAACACCTATCAGTCGGTCGATATTCCTGAAAAATACCGCAACAAGCCGGAAGAGCAGGTGATCCGCGAAGTGGAAGGCGCGGTGGGGGTGGGGTACAAGGGGTATTACCTGTTCTGGGGTTCGATCGAGCCGAAAAAGAACATTGGCCGCATGATCGAAGCCTATCTGTCCAGCAAGGTGGAAGCACCGCTGGTGATCGTGGGGGCGCAAGCGTGGAAGGCCGAGGAGGAACTGCGCCTTCTGAACGATGAAAACATTACCTTTCTTCATCATGAAGGCGCTGCAACCTGGACCCGCAAGCGCGTGCTGCAACTGCCATATGCGCCGTTCCCGCTCCTCGTCAGCCTGATCCGGGGGGCGCGGGCGGCACTCTTTCCATCGCTTTACGAAGGATTTGGTCTGCCCGCGCTGGAAGCAATGCTGCTGGGCACGCCGGTCATCACCAGCAACACTGCCAGCCTCCCGGAAGTGGCAGGGGACGCGGCAATCATGGTCGATCCCTACGATACGGCGGCCCTGGCGCAGGCAATCCGGCAGATGGATGCCGATGCCGATCTGCGGGCAGAGCTGGCCATTCGCGGCCAGAGACAGGCCAGGAAATTCACCCCAGAAATCTACCGCGAGCGGCTGGAGAAGCTCTATGCAGCGTTTGTGTGATCCCCGCCCGGTGCTCCGAACCATCCCCCGCCGCCTTGTCTCGCGCATGGTGTGCGCCGGGGCGCTTGGCCTTGTCTACGGCGTACTGGCCGGCTGCAATGCCGTGGGGTCATCCGGGCCGACGACGGCGCGGGTTGCCAATGCCGCGAAAAGCGTGGTGGTTGGCAAGGCCATCCAGGTGGTTGATGTGGATGCCGCGCTGATCCAGCGGATGAATGCCTTCAGGCAATCCATGCGGTTTTCCGAAGTTCTGGGCGAAAGCCCGCCGGAACAATCCGTTATCGGCCATGGCGACGTGATCGACATAGCCCTGTGGGAAGCGCCGCCGGCAGTTCTGTTTGGGGTCAGCGGTTTCGAAACCCGCACGATGGCCAACGGTCTGATCGCGCAAGGCGCGAACCTGCCGCAACAGGAAGTGGGGCTGGACGGCCATGTGACCGTGCCGTTCATTGGTCAGATCCGAGCCGCCGGCCGGACCACCGCCGAGATCGAGCGGGAAATCATCCAGCGCCTGACCGGCAAGGCCCATGCCCCGCAGGCGATCGTTCGCCTGGTGCGTAACGAGGCCCGCACCGTGACGGTAGTGGGCGAAGTTGCGGCGAACCGGCGGATGCCGCTGACCCCCAGGGGCGAGCGGCTGCTTGATGCAATCGCCACCGCGGGCGGCGCGAGGCACCCGGTGGGGAAGACCACGATACAGGTTTCGCGCGGCGGCATGGTGGTGTCGATGCCGCTGGACGCGATCATTCGCGACCCGGCGCAGAACGTGCGCCTGCAGGCCGACGATGTGGTGACGGCCCTGCACCAGCCCTTCAGCTTCATCGCACTGGGAGCGACCGCCGCACAGGCGGAGCTACCCTTTGAAGGCGGCGGCATCAGTCTGGCCCAGGCTCTGGCCCGCGTGGGCGGCCTGCGCGACGACAAGGCCGACGCACGCGGCGTGTTCGTGTTCCGGATGGAAGAGGTGGCGGCGCAGGGCGCAATCCTGCCGCGCGGAGCGGGCCATACGGCTAGTGGGAAAGTGCCGGTCATCTACCGGATCGACCTGCGCGATCCGGCGAGCTTCTTCATGGCGCAGGACTTCCTGATCCGCGACAAGGACGTTGTTTACGTGTCGAACGCGCCGTTGGCCGATCTGCAGAAGTTCGTGAGCATCATTTCATCGATGACTTATTCGATCGTGAACATCGGCAATGCCGTGAATTGAGCGCGCGGCCGTTCCGCCCTTCCCTTTGCCCCGCAGCGAACACGCTTTGACAGGAGACCCGTGCGTGCCACGCGTCATTGCCTATGATTTTGCCAGGCTTTTCATCGGGCCGATCTTCCAGACCCCACGCGGGATCGACCGGGTGGACCTGGCCGTGGCGCAGCATGTGTTCAACGACGATGCCAGCCCCAACCTTGGCATCCTGCCAACGCCGTGGGGTGTGCGCGCCTTCCCGGCAAAGGCGATCCGGCGCTGGCTGACCAACCTGCAAAGGCTGTGGGCCGAAGATGTGGACATCGAGCACGATCCGCAATTGCGCTGCCTGATCAGGCAGATGCGCGCCGAGGCAGAGGGCACGCAAAGCACGGCCGTGGACAAGGCGCCCCTGCCCCGCGCACTTTCGCTCCCGCACAAGGCGGCACGACTTCTGGCCCAGTTGCAGTTTACCGGTATTCCACTGGGACAAAGCGCACACCGGGCAGTGCCGGAAGGCGCGGCCTACCTCAACATCGGCCAGATCGGCCTTGCCGTGCCGATTTTCCACGCCTGGCTGGCCCGGCGGCGCGACATCACCTGCGCGATGATGCTGCACGATGCGATCCCGCTCGAATATCCGCACCTTGTTCCGGCAGGGGCCGATGCGCACCATGCCCGCATGATCCGCACCGCCGCCCGCCATGCCGATTGCCTGATCTTCAACAGCGCCGCTTCACGCGAAAGCGTGTGCAGCGCCATGAATCGCCTGGAACGGGTGCAGCTGCCGGGCATGGTGCGCGCGTTGCCGCTGCCGACGGCCTTCTTCGAGGTTCGCACCAGCCTGCCAGACCTTGCCGACACCCATTATTTCGTGGTCGTTTCAACCATCGAGCCGCGCAAGAACCACGACCTGCTGATCCGGGTGTGGGAGCGGCTGATCGACCGGATGGGCGAACAGGCGCCCCATCTCGTCATCGTCGGCTCGCGCGGGCATGATGCCGAGCGCATTCTTGCCCCGCTGGATGCCAAGCCAGCCCTGCGCGGGCGCATCCATGTCGTCTCCGGCCTGTCCAGCCCGGCCCTCGCCGCGCTGGTGCTGGGAGCGGCCGGCATGCTGTGCCCCACATTCACCGAAGGGTTCGGCCTGCCGGTGCTGGAAGGAAACGCAATGGGCGTTGCAACGATCGCATCCGACATCCCCGCCCACCGCGAAATTGGCGACGGGAACACGACCTACCTGCCCTGTGATGATGACGCGCTTTGGGAAAACGCCATCCTGGCCACCCCGCCGGTCGGGCTGCGCGAACGTCCACCTCTTTCGCCCAGCCTGGCGGAAGCGGCCTATTGCGCCGACATCCTGGCCTTTCTGGACCGCACCCCGCCCGGCCGCTGATGGCCGCCACCCCGGCGGTGGGCAATCACCACGGCCCGCGGATCATCAGGGTTTTCGTGGGCGAAAAACAGTTCACGAACAGGCTTTGCCCATCGGGCGAGAAACAGGCGCCGGCCAGCTCGGTCTGGACCCGCAGGCGGCCGAAATCGACCGCCTTTCCGGCCGGGGTAATCATGCGCAGGTGATTGTCCACCACCGGGGTATACTGATCTTCGCAGACCAGCAGATTGCCGCCGGGCATGACGGTCAGGTTATCGCCATAGTTGAACTCATGCGCGCCGGTGGACTGGAAGAACAGATCCAGCCGGTCGGGCTGGCCGCGGCGGCCGGGGCGCAGGCGGAATATCTGCCCCATCTGTGCCGCCCCGCCGGATGTGCAGCAGACATAGAGCTCGCCGCGGCCCATGTGGATCCCTTCGCCGCGGGCGAAAATCGCGGCCCCGGCAGCGGCGCCGCGGTGGCGGAGGTCGTCTTTCGGGCTTTCCACATCGCCCAGATCGATCCACTGCACCGCAAGCGCCGCGCCCACCGCCAGCGGCTTGCCAGTGGAACCGGGCCAGTTGCGCGTGTCGCGCGCATCGAAGCCGAGAGCCAGCGCCTGAAGCCGGCCACCTTCGGCCAGCTTGCCCGGCCGGCGAGGCAGAAAGCGATAGAGCAGCCCATCGTCGCGGTCTTCGGTGAGATAGACGATGCCGGTGCGCAGATCGACCGCCGCGGCTTCGTGGTTGAAGCGGCCCATCGCCCGCAGCGGCACGGGATCGACCGGCCCGGTAGCGGCAGCCGGCACTTCGAAGATCCAGCCGTGATCCTGCCCGACCCTCGCCCCGGCGCGGGTGACATCCTCTTCGCAGGTCAGCCAGCTGCCCCAAGGCGTGGCACCGCCGGCGCAGTTGCGGATCGTGCCGTTCAGGCTGCGGAACTGCCGGCGCACATCGCCCGTGGCAGGATCGACCCACAGCGTGGTGGTGCCGCCCGGCAGCATGCGCCCACCGGCATCGCGATCGAACGTGGCGGCCGAGCCAGTGGGCGCCGCATGTCCCGACCCGGCCCGATCGGCCACCGCCAGTTCGTGATTGCGCACCAGGATGACAAGGCCATCAGGACCGGGGAAGCAGCCCATGCCATCGGCGTTATCGGGGACGGTATCGCCATCGTCCATCGGCTGGCCGAGCGCGGAGACGATACGATAGGAAAATCCGGCCGGAAGATCGAGCAACCCGGCGGGATCGGCCACCAGCGGGCCATAGCCGCCGCCGTTGCCCTGCGCGGCGGCCTTGCCGGCGTGAAAATTGACAAGCCCGACAAAAGCCAGCGCGGCGGCAGCCTGGCCAAAGGAGCGGCGGGTGTGGATCAGGGTCATGGCAGTTTTTCCGATATTCGGTGAAAAGGTCTGAAGGATGGCCGGGCGTGTCAACCGGCTCGGGCCGGATCGGTGATCGAATCCCGGCCGCTTTCCAGCCGCCCGGCAATCCGGCGGCTGAAACCGGGCGCATCCGGGCTGGTGAAGACCAGATCGTACCACCCGCCGGTTTGCCCGAGATCCCATTGCCGCCGCGATGGTTCTGCCGCTAGCCACAGAGAGTGGACCGCACCATAAGCAGCCGGGGCCACATGGAGAGTGCCAGCGGACAGCCGCACGGACAGGCGCATCGCAGCGGAATCAAGGTGCCAGGTGAAGCGCGGCATGCGTTCACCCGCCCGCCCGGCAAAGTGGCGGTGGAAACCATTGGGCCCAAGCACCCACAGGTCATAGCGCCCATCGTTCAGCGCCCATTTGCCTGAAAGCGCCGCGCCGGGGGTTAGCGTGTAGCGCCGGGGGGCGCGGCCGAGATCGAGGCGATCATAGACGTGGATTACCGCACCGGCGCTGCCTTGGGCGGCGAAGGTCAATTCGAGCGTGTCTGCGGCCAGCCGGTCGGTCACCTCCAGCCGGTATGGCAAGGCACGCGAACGCCGGGTGCCTGGCTCCTGCATGGGCAGCGCATTTTCAGTTGGAGCGGCAGGATCGGGCTGGTGGCCGATCCGGGCCGCCCGCGCCGCATCGACGCGGGGATCGGGCAGCGCGGGATAGGTCGTCTTGTCGGGGCGGGAAAAATCGAAGCACCCGGTCAGATCGCCGCAAACCGCGCGGCGCCACGGGGTAATGTTCGGCTCGTGCACGCCGAAGCGCTGTTCAAGGAAGCGGATGACCGAGGTGTGATCGAAAACCTGCGAATTGATCCAGCCGCCGCGCGACCACGGCGATACCACGAACATCGGCACCCGCGGCCCCAAGCCATAGGGCCGGCCGCGCAATTCCGGCAGATCGGAAGCCCCGGCGCTGGTGCTGGGCACCAGATGATATTCGCCATCGGTGGAGACGCTGGAGGCGCCCCATTCCGGATCGCCCGGCCGCCCCGGCGGGGCCGGCGGCGGAACATGGTCGAAGAAGCCGTCGTTCTCATCATACATCACGAACAGGACGGTGCGCGCCCAGACCGCGGGATTGGCGGTCAGTGCGTCGAGCACTTCGGCGGTATAGGCAGCGCCCTGGGCCGGGCTGGATGGCCCCGGATGCTCTGACAGGGCGGCCGGCGCCACCATATAGCTGACCTGCGGCAGCCGGCCCGACCGGACATCCTGCCGGAAGCGGGCCATGGTGTGCGTGGAAAGGCCGCGTTCCAGCAGTTCTGGATCGGAACCCGGCGCCTTGGCGAAGGCGCTGCGGAAGGCGTGGAAGCCGGCCAGCGGGTTGTCGGTGAAATTATCGGCCATGTCCTGATAGATGCGCCAATCCACCCCGGCGGCCTGCAGCCGCTCCACGAAACTGGTCCAGCGGTAGGAATCCGGCGAGCCGCCCAGATGGGGCAGATTGTCGTGCGAGTTGGTGATGGCGGGGCCGCCATTGCGCCCGGAAGGATCGTTGGTTCCGGTCCACAGGAACAGGCGATTGGGGTTGGTACCGGCCTGAATCGAGCAGTGATAGGCATCGCACAGCGTGAAGGTTTCGGCGAGCGCGAACTGGAAGCCGATGTCCTCGCGCCGGAAATGTCCCATCGAACGGACTTTCTTGGCAGCCGGCCAATCAGCCATGCGGCCATCGTCCCAGGCCTGCTGGGCATCTTCCCAGTGGTGGGGGGTGCCTTCCACCCGCATCAGATCGAAATCCTTGTGCGTGGCGAGGTGAAAAGGCGCGACCAGCCGCTTGTCCTGATCGGTTTGCAACCAGACCGGGCGCGGCTTGCCATCCATCGACGGAAGGGGAATCGGGAAGCGGTCGGCAAAGCCGTTTACGCCCGCCATCGTGCCGAAATAGTGATCGAAGCTGCGGTTTTCCTGCATGAGGATCACCACGTGCGCGACATCCTGGATGGTGCCCTGGCGAATATCGGGCCCAATGGCCGCCGCGCGGGCAATCGCGCCCGGAAGGGCCGCAGCACCGGTTGTGGCAAGGCTGGCCAGCAGGAAGGAACGGCGGCTGGTATCTGTCACGGCGGGCAATTCCTGTTGCGAATTCGCCCGCGGCTATGGCCCGCGATTGTGTCGTTTCGCTTACAGCCGGCCGCCAAACTCCGTCATATTGCTTACGCAAACCTGTAACCTGACGCGGCCATATCGACGACGGGAGCGGCGACACCCGCAATAAGGCACAGGACAAGCGACAGCCGGGCGCAATCGGCACAATCGACCCCGATTGTGCCGGCGATGGCGTGCGCCTGCTGGTCCGGATGGGGCGCCAGGGCTTTGGCCCGGAGGATGCAAAGGCCTGTCCGCCGGAAACGGCGGGCTGGGATATTTTGCTACTGAACAGGGACTACGCAAATGAAGAAGATCCTCGCAGGCGCGGTTGCGCTTTCTGCACTGGCCTGGGCATCGTCTGCCCATGCTGCCGACGATGCCGCCGCCGATGCTGGAGCAGATGGCAGCGCGGACATCATCGTGACCGCGACGCGCACGACTTATGCGACCTCGGATGTCACGCCGGTGATGATCGAGCGCGTAGCCCCGATCGCCAGCGTCAACACCGCGATCAACGAACTGCCCGGCGTGCTGGTGACCGAAGCCGATGCGTTCGGTTCGGCCGACTGGGCGACCAACATCACCATTCGCGGCTTTTCGACCAACGACGGCCATATTGGCACCACCATCGACGGCATGCCCAACGGCGGCTCGGGCTATGGCGGCGGCTCCAAGGCCAACCGCTATCTCGATGTGCAGAACCTGAAGACCATCTCGGTTTCGCAGGGCACCGCCGACATCTCGTCGCGCACCAATGAATCGCTGGGCGGCACGCTGGATTACCAGACCACCAACCCCGAACAGGACCGCCGCTATCGCTTTACCGTGGCCGGCGGCGACTTTGGCGGGCGCAAGCTCTATGCCCGCATCGATACCGGCGAAATCGCCCCCGGCACCTACGCCTGGATCAGCGCCTCCACCTCGCGCGTGAAAGATTGGGTGGCGCAATCCGACACCACCAGCCGCGATCACCTGGCCGCCAAGCTGACCAGCGATCTCGGCAAGGTTGACCTGACCGGCTATGTTTCGTTCGATGATGCCAACGAAGGCGAATATGGCAGCGTCTCGCTGGCCAACTTCCGGCAGAACCCGGACTTCGACGGCCTGACCGCCAACTGGACCGGCACCCCCTATCTCGACCAGAACTTCCGTTCGGGCTCGCGCGCGCTGCGCAAGAACCTGTTTGGTTATCTGCGCGCCAAGGCGGACCTGGGCGAAGTGAAGCTGGTGGCCAGCGCTTATGGCCACACGATGCGCGGCCGCGGCGACTGGCTGCCGCCTTACCTGGTGGATGTCACCGACGATGGCGCCGGCAACCCGAACAGCGAATTTGACCGTTCCGGCACGGTTTACGGCGGCTCGCCTCTTGGCAAGATCTATTACGCCCTGCCCAATGGCGCGACGGCCCCGCTCAATGCCAGCTGCACCGGCAGCGCGGGCATCCCGGCGGAATATGATCCGAGCTGCTATCCCACGGACGCCGCCCCGGTCATGTCCTATCGCCACACGCACTACAAGAACCGCCGCCTGGGCGCGGTGCTGGATGCGAACTGGGAACATGATTTCGGCAGCGTCCAGAACCTGCTGCGCGCGGGTGTCTGGTACGAGAACGGCAAGTCCAACGTGGTGCGCGACTGGCACAAGGTGACCGACGCCCGTTCGAGCTACCAGTTCGATCACGTGCCCTACTACGCGCAGTACGACCGTGATTATGGCGTCAACGAATTCGTCTATTACGTCGACAACTCGGTGACGCTGGGCGACCTGACGGTGCGCGGCGGGCTGAAGCAGTATCACCTCGACCAGGACCGCAACGGCGTCGTCGGCGATGCGCTCTCCACCCGGATGAAGTATCATTCCGACGTGCTGTTCTCGGCCGGGCTCAACTATCGCCCGACCCGCGAGCTTGAGGTGTTCGCCGGCTATTCGCAGAACTTTGCGGCGCTGGGCCGCAGCCTACTGGACGAGGATGAATCGGTTCGCCGCGAAATCCGGCCGGAAACCGCCGACAGCATCGAGGCCGGCCTGCGCTACACCTCGAACCGGGTGAATGCCTCGATCACCGTCTATGACATCAAGTTCGACAACCGCGTGGTCTTCGTGCCGTCGAACTTCGTGACCGGGATCGACTATCTCTCGGAAGTGGACGGGGTTTACCTGAACGTGGGCGGCGTGAAGAGCCGCGGCGTGGAAGCGGCTCTAGCTTATCGGATCACCCCGCAGCTCAGCGTCTCGACCTCGTACTCCTACAACCGCGCCAAGTACCTGGGCACCGGCGATGCGGCGCGCGACGAGGCGCTGGAGATCGTACCGGGCGCGCAGGTGTTCAACACGCCCAAGAGCATGTGGGTGGGTTCGGTCGACTATTCCGGCGATCTCTTCCGCGCCGGCGTTTCGACCAAGTACGTCAGCAGCCGCTTCATCGATCGCCAGGGCAAGGACCCGAGCGGTTCGTTCTGGCTGACCAACGCCTATGTCGGGGTGAACGTGGGCGAGATCGCACCCGCGCTGAAGGGCATGGACTTCGCGGTGACCGTGAACAACCTGACCAACAAGCGTTATCTCGCTGGTGCGGATGGCGGTTCGGCCTTCCTCGGCGCACCGCGGACCGTGATGGCCGCGTTGACGCTCGACTTCTGAGCGAAAAGGGGCGGAGCCGGCGATTTGCCGGCTCCGACCACTCAATTGCATTCGTCCGATAATTCGCCGTGCGCTGATTGCTGCACGAATCAGACGATCGAGAGCTTTCTGGAAGCGTTCGGTCCGATCAACTCCTTGAGCAGAAGCAGCGCCGTGCCGAGTTGATCGTGCGTGATCAGCCCTCCGGTGGAAATGCGCAACGCGCTGGCCGCCGCCGCGCGATCGACCGCGAAGGCTTCGGCCGGAATGACCGACAGGCCGTGAGGCCGCAGCGCATCAAGGATCGGCGCCACGTCTGTTGGCCCGGGCAGTGGAAGCCACAGGTGGTAGCCATCCGGCTGCGCGCGATAGCTGCCGGCTTGCAGTATCCGCGCTGCGATGGCTTGCCGCACTTGCGATTCCGCGCGCACCCCGTTGGCAAGACGGCCGAACTCGCCGGTTTCAAGCCACACCGACACGACTGCGGCATTCAACGGCGGCGCCATGATTGCCGTTTCGTGGAGATCGGCCGCCATTCGCCACGCCGCACCCACGCTTGGCGCGCGCACCCAAGCCACCCGCAGCCCGGGCGACAAGACCTTGGAGGTGCTGCAGATGTGGAAGGTGCGCTCTGGCACTATCGCGGCAAGAGGTGCCGGCGAGGCTTCGCACAGCAGGCCATAGGCATCGTCCTCGATCACCGTCAGGTCAGCCGCCTGCGCGATGCTGGCGATCGCTTCACGGCGCGCAATGCCCATGCTTGCCGTAGTGGGATTGTCGTTCGTCGGCACGAGATAGAGCGCGCAGACATCTTCGCTGCGGCATGCCTCGGCCAATGCCTCGGGCGCCATCCCTTCATCGTCGGCAGCGACGGGAACAAGCCGCAAGCCATAACGGCGGGCGATGGCCAGGAAACCGGGGTAGACCACGGGCGGAACTGCCACCCCGTCTCCGGGTTTCAGCGCCGTGCTGACGATGGCATGCAAGCCATGCTGCCCTCCGGCCGTGACAATGCAGGTATCGGTGCCGCAGTCGATCCCGCGCTGAGCCAGCAACGCGGCCCCTGCCGCGCGAACCGAGGGCATCCCGCCGGCAGGCTGATAATGAAACGGCGCGGGAGCATTCGCCCCGCCGAGCAACGGTTCGCACGCGCTGCGCCAGGCGGCAGCAAGCGCATCGCCCGGCGGCGGCGGCGGGGCATTCATGCCGGTTTCGACCGGCGCGCTGATGTTGAGCGTGGTGGCAGGCCGCCGGGCGAGCACGAAACTGCCGCGCCGGCCTTCGCCCTCGATCAACCCTTGGCGCTGGGCTTCGCCATAAGCGCGGGTAACCGTGGTGAGATCCACGCCCAACGCTTCAGCCAGAGCGCGTTGGGGCGGCAGCCTGGTGCCAGCGGAGAGCCGCCCCTCCCCGATATCGCCGGCCAGTGCTTCGGCAATCGCAAGGTACTTGGGGCCCCGCGCCGAGGCGATATCCGGGAGCCAATCCGGCCGGGCAGAGCCATGCAGACCACTTTTCATCGACGGCTAGTCACGATGAAAGAATGCGGGGCGGCCGGACAGTACGTTACGCGCCATCTCGCCCCGATCATGGGAGGCAAGTGAGCCACCTGGGCCGGTATCCTCCCAGAAACCGGGATCAGCATATTGCCGTAGCGCATCCTCCTGACGGGCCAGCTGATCGGCGCGTTCCGCCAGCAAGGCCGCAGCCATGCTCACCTCGGGGAAATCATCGCCCTCGCCCGCAGCCACAATCGCGGCGAGGTCGGTTCTGCGCAGCGAGCGGAACATGGCCGCGGCGAATGTCCGGGCGTCCCGCATTGTGCTGGCGGCGACCTGGTCAGCCATCGCTCTGGCTGGCATCGCGTTCTTCCGCGGCGGCATCGAGCTTGGCCCACAAGGCGGCCGTGCCGGCCTCCTGCGCCCTGTTCACATACTGCGAGGCGACTAGCCAGCCTTTGATCGGCTGCAGCGGAAGAATGCAGCCGATGCCGAGCAGCGGAAACGACGTTAACAGGTGGACCCAGAACGGCGGATTGAACGCGATCTCCAGCCAGACCGCCAGAAAGGTGAGCGGAAACGCGACAATGCAAAGCGAAAAGAAGGCCGGGCCATCGTCGGGGGCGGCAAAGCGATAATCGAGCCCGCACGATGGGCACTGCTCGGCCAGCTTGAGCCACTTGGGGAACATCTTGCCTTCCCCGCAGCGCGGGCAAAGCCCCTTCCATCCGCAGTGGACAATCCAGCGAAACTTGTCTTCCGGGGCGATTTCCTGAGCGGGCATTGAGCCGTCCTGCAAAGCCGGGGTGCTTCCCTTGATGGTTCTGGCCTAGCGCCCCACCCCATCAAATGTCAATGCATAGTCCATACATAAACCATACAAACAGGGTGCCTGTACAGCAGCACTTCCACTTCACTCTTGCATGGCTGCGGATCGGCTGGACCCTGCGTAATTTACCCCCTAAAGCCTGTTAAATGCCCTTGCGGATACAGATCGGATGACTGAAAATCACGTAAAACGCCTTTCCCGGTCTGATTGGATCGATGCTGCAATCGCGGTGATGACTGACAGTAGCGTCGAACAACTGAAGATCGAGAAGCTTGCCACCCGGCTGGGAGCCTCGAAGGGCAGCTTCTACTGGCATTTCAAGGACAGGAACGACCTGCTCGGCGCCGTGCTGGCCGAATGGCAAAGCAGGACGAGCACCGCAGTGGAACTGCGGGTCGACAAGACGGAGACGAGCGCGAAGGGCCGCATCCTGCGGATCATGCAATTGCCGCTGCATTCGCGCACGGCTGCGGCGGCGGCCGATCTGGAGCTGGCGATCATGGGCTGGGCGCGCCGCTCGGCGGCGGCGGGCGTGGCCGTTTCGGCGGTGGATGCCACCCGCTGCGCCTATATTCGGCGCCATTTCGAATTGCTGGGCCTGACAAGCGGCGAAGCAGAGTTTCGCGCCCATCAGGCCTATTCGCTGATCCGCTATGTTGCGCAGCGGCGCGATCTCGACACCGCATATCGATCACAGCTGATCGACCAGCTGCACCTTTCGCTGACCAGCGACTGTGCCGACGTTGTGGTGGAGTGAGCCGGGCGCGCCGAAGCGCGCCCGCACCTTCAGGTAAAGCCGATCCAGCGCCCGAACACGACCACCCCGATCCAGAACACCAGCGACAGCGCGCCGGCCAGACGGGCAAGGTTGGGCGGCGGCAGGCTATCGTTCCAGTGATGGACCCGGCGATAGGTGGTGAGGTGGAAGATGGCCATGTTGAGGCCGGCCAGCACCAACAGCACCATCTTCACGCGGAACGGGACATTGTCGTAATACCGCGTGGCCGCCGAGGTGAACAGCAGCGCACCGGTGACGACCGCGACCAGGAACGCGCCCCAGGTCCAGGGCAGGGTTTCCTCGGTCAGCTGCATGACGCCGAGCTTCTTCGACGACACCCCGAGCAGGCGCAGATCGAGCATGGCGATAGATCCGACCACCAGGGTCAGAGCGAGGACATGCATCGTTTCCAGCGTGGGGAACAGCCAATCGGACTCCGCGATCGCGATGCCGAGGGCGCTTTCTTCGATGCGGGCGCAGATTTCGAGCAGGTTCATATCTGGGATCCTCAAGCCGTGCCGCCGGCATAGGCAATCCAGCGACCGCAGGTCACCGCACCCACCCAGCAGGCGGCCGAAACCACCGCCAGCAGCCGGATGGCCTGCCGCTTGCCTGGGACAAGTTCGCGGAAGGGGCGATCTTCGATCATCTTTTGCGCCACAGCAGTGGATACGGCCGCCACGACGATGAGGACCATCTTGGTCCAGAACAGGATGTTCTGCAGTTCACGGGCAGGCTCCCCCAGGATCAGGAGAGAACCGGTCAACACCAGAACAACCAGCGCGCCCCAGATCCACGGATAGAACCGTTCGCTCATCCTGCGGATCGATTGCTCGCGATAAGTTACCCCCGTGAGGCGCAGCACGAGCATTCCCATCGAGGCCATCAGCAGGGAGATCGCAAGAATATGCACGCTCTGCACGGCCGGAATGGCCCACAGGGTGTTCTGCATGAACTGGCTGAGAGGAAGGGCCGATAGTGCCTCGGACCATGATGCCAGGAATTCGGGCACGTGGTTCTCCTGTCCCGGATGGAGAATTCAGCAAAGCGCAAGAAGGACACCGGAAAGGCGAGATGCTTGGCGCACCTTCACCTTCCCGCTGCCTGATCCCCGACTTGCGCGCCCCGGCCAGCGACCGGAGGCTGCGTAGGTTAGTTCTTGTAGCCTGCCGGCGGCGGCGCGTTGCGGCCACCCAGCTTGCGGCCATCCGCGAACGTCAGGCTGACGAAGGAGCCGCCCTTGTCGCCGTTCTTGAGCGGGTGGATGGTCACGCTCACCCGGTCACCGGGCTTGAGCACTTTGCGATTCCAGCCCTGGCGGGTCAGACCATTGGGGCTGGACCCCTCGATCGACCATTCCTCGGTCTTGCCATTGGCGCCGGGCACGGTGATCTGGATCCAGGTGTGGGGGTTGGTCCACTGGAATTCCTTTACCACCCCGGTGAGCACCTTTTCCTTCGTGTTATCGAACATGGCGAAGGAGTGATGGGCCTGAACCGGCATTGCAGCGCCAGCCGCAATTGCCGTGGCCAAAAGTATCTTGACGAGTCTCATGGGATCACCTCGAGCATTGTTGCTAGTGGAATATCACAAAATCAGAAACGATAATTGGCCTGAATACCGATTGAACGCGGCGCCTGGTACTGCTGGGCCACAAAAGGCTGGAAGAACGAATAGACCGTGCAGCCCACCCCGCCGGTGGCGATGTTGCAGCCGGATTGGCCGATACCCGCGTTGCCGATCTTTTGGCGGCTGTTCAGGACGTTGTTCACGAACAGGTTCACATCCATCGCCCCCAGATCGATGCCCGCACGGGCGTTGACCAGGTGGGTGGCTCCGACGGTGCGGGTATTCGGGTTGTAGTTGCCCGTGCCATAGCCCGACCCGTTCAGGTACTTGCCCTGGAACTGGTAATCGACGCGGAAGAAGCTCGGCTTGGACGCCACGTCGAAATCGAACCGCGTGCCGATATTGGCCTGCCACTTCGGCACGCCGATCGGATCACCCTTGAGGTACGTGATGGCCTGACTCTTTGTGGGGTCAAGCGGCTTCGGACCGAGAACCGGATCGGTATACTTCGCATCGGTATAACCGACCGAGGCATTGATGTTCAGGAAATGGACCGGACGGAAATCGGCCTGGAAGTCGACCCCGCGGCTACGCGCGCGGCCACCGTTCTGATTCCAGTTCTGTCCGCAGCCCTGGGCCGAGGTGGTGACCTGGATATCGGTCCAGTCGATCTGGAACACGGCTGCGTTAAGCTGCAGCTTGTTGTCCAACCCACGGACCTTGGCACCCGCTTCATAGCTCCAGACCTGATCCGGGCCATACTGGGTGGGAATATCGTCCACGGTCAGGCCGAACTGGGCGAGACCGGCCGTGCAGACCTGCGGATTGAGCGGCACGTTGACCCCGCCGGCGCGGAAGCCCTTGGCTGCAGTGACATAAATCATGTCGTTTTCGGTGAAGCGATACTGCGCGCCCACCTTAGGCGTAAACGGCGAGTCAGTACGCTTGCCGGCAACCCGGCCATATGGCGAGTCCGCCGTAGGACGAGCGCTCAACTGCCCGAAGTTTTCCTGCGTGAAATCGAGCGACACGCGTGAGATGCGGGCCCCGGCGGTAACGCGCAGCTTGTCGGTCAGCGAGTAGTTCGCTTCGCCGAACGCGGCCAGTTCCTTGTCGCGCAGGCGCGCGTCGAGCGACGACACGAACCCGCCGGTGTTGGGGATGCTATAGCGCTGTTCGGAGGTCAGGCCATAAAGCTCCAACATGATGGCATCGTAGTCGCCGGCGATCTTGTACTTAATGTTGGTGCGCATGTTGGAATAGTAGGCACCGACGACCCACGAGAACCGATCCGACGCATCGCCGGAAGAGGCGAGACGGAATTCCTGCTGGAAACCGGTGCGGCCGTTATCGGTCACGAAGCGACCGGCATAAACCGGCAGCGGAGCGAACAGCGGGAACTGGGTCTTTCCGGCATTCTCCAGCGTGGACTGGATACGGCTGGCATCGTGACCTTCGCCCTGGTCACCCGTAGTCCGATCGTTCGTGTGGGATGTGATCGAGCGGAACGTGGCCCAGCCGAGATCATGTTCCAGCGTCAGGCTGCCGACATCGTTGCGGGTGCCGGTTTTGGGAATCACACCATCGAACGGCGCAAGGGAATCGTCCTTGCCGAGATAGTTGAACGGCCCGTAAGTCTGCGAAGCCCGCTGGTGCCATCCAGTCGGCAGCGGCCCGGTGGGGCAAGCTGTAGCCGTCGGAGCACTGGTGGCGCCGGCCGGTCGAGTGCTATTATTGTAGCAAACAGTTGGCGTCGTGAAGGTCTGGTTCGGGTTGATCGTGCCGTTCGGGGCATAGACGTCGGTCACCGAACCGGGGCCACCTTCTGCCGTGAACTTGGAGTGATACCACGCCGCAGTAGCGGTGGTGCGTTCACCCAGCTGTGCCTTCAGAGCACCGCGAACCGCCCATTCCATGCGCGAGTTGGCGTCTTCGCGCACCAACTTGCCGGTATAGGGGCTGTACACGTCGATATAGCCACCAGTGTTCCGATAAATGCCGCTGACCCGGAAGCCGAGCTTGTCCTGAATGATCGGCCCGCCGATGGCGGCGCCGAATTCATTGGATTCCTCGCCATTCTGGATGATGCTCAGTTCTGCCCGGCCCGAGCCGGAATAAGTGGTAAGGCTGGGCGAAGGCGTGATGAAGCGGATGGTGCCGCCCTGCGACGATCCGCCATAGAGCGTGCCCTGCGGCCCCTTCAGCACCTCGACCCGTTCAAGATCGAACAGGGTGGGGAGAGGAGCGCCGTTCTGCTGCGCCACGCCGGGATTGTTGCGCTTGGTCAGCGCCGTATCATCAAGGTAGACACCCGTGGTGGCAGCCCCAGTGGTGGCCACGATGCCGCGAATGGCGAAAGTGCCAACACCGGCGTTCTGGCTGACCAGGGTGAGTGCGGGAACGACGCCCTGCAGATCGCCGGCACCCTTGATACCCTGCTGGTCAAGGCTTTCCTGGGTGACAGCCGAAATGGTGAGCGGGACGCGATTGACCGTATCGGAGCGACGCGTTGCCGTAACGATAATGTCTTGCAGACCGCTGTTCGCGCCTTGATCGTCGGACGCCGCAGCCACCTGTCCATACGCCGTTCCCGAGAGCAAAACCGCCGCGATCGCAGCCGTAGCAGTGCCCGAACGAATCAACCGGGCTTTGAGCAATTGACTTTGCCTTTTCATGTATCCCGCCCCTTCTCAGGTTTATATTATTTACCAATTATATTATATTTTACTTTATTAACTGTATATAATTTTTCTATTATTTCTGACCATGATCCTTGAGGATCGTGGCGCGCAATTGCGGATCCATCAGCTTTTCGGCGCAGATGTCCTCCTTGATCCGGGTGCCCTGCGGCGCTCGGCGGAACAATACTCGCGCGGTCCATGGCGCGGTGTAGTACTTGGGGTCGTTAATGGTGACCCGGTTCTCCATCGTGCCATCTTCCAGCAGCCGATACTTTTCCGTAACGACCGCTTCGGCCGACTGCGGCAGACCACCAGCATCGATCCAGGTTTTGTCGTTGAACCCGCCCGTTTCCACGGTGAGGACATCGCCATCCCAGCGCCCGACGGACTGGCCGTGGAACAGCACGTCTCGCTCATCCGCCGGAGGCAGCGTTTCGCCCAGATAGATGTGGCGCAGCGTGTGCTGGTATTCGTGAACGATATAGGCCTTGGCCGGGGTGACCATGAACAGGAACGGCCGATCCTGCCACATGACACGCGGAATGCCCGGCGGAAGGCAGGCCTCGACCCCATCCTGGGACTTGCCGGCCCGGCGCGCGGCGATCCGCTCCATAAGCAAGGCCTTGCCTTCGGCGTTGAGCGGCGGCTCACCGCCCTGTTCCGGCTTCACCATTGCCTGGTAAGGCGCAGCAAGTTGCCAATATCCGGCGAACCGGGTTTGCGTGGCGGCATCAGCCGCCCAGGCTGAAGCCGGTAGGCACGCGACAGCAAGCGCCGAGAGGGCGCCGAAAATGTGTGATGATCGGGTCACGGCTCAAAAATTCCTCAACACGCCATCCGCAGTCGGGGCGTTTCGGTTGTTTTCCTCGCAGACGTATTCCAGCAGCCGGGAATCCGGACGCATGTCGTACTCGCGCTTGGCTACCCAGGGTTTGGTGAAGGCCTTCGGATCGTCGATCGTGAAGGTAACCTCCATCACCGTCGGGCTTGTTTTGCGAATACGTTCCACCACCCGCAACTGATCGGAGTGCAGCGTGCCGGCTTCGTCGATCTGGGTGAGCGGCGTGAGCCCCACCGTTTCGACAACCAGCGTATCGCCTTCCCAATGGCCGATCGAATGGCCCATGAAGCTGGGCTGGAGATCCTTGGGATGCTGGCCGTTCATCTCGATCACCCGCACCAGATGATGCGTTTCATAGAGAATGACGGTGGTATCGGGATTCTGGACGATCTCGATCGGATAGGGCGCCGCAATCAGACGAGGGATGCCGCTGGGCAGACACGCCGCAGTGGGATCGAACAGCGGAGCCCCTGCCTTTTCCGCGGCATCGCGCTTATCGAATGCTTCCTTGGTCCACGGCAGCCAAGGCGTTTCACTTCCATCAGCCGGGGCAACCCGGCGATTATACCGGCGAGTGAACCATACGCCGGAAATATTCGGCACCGAGGCAGCGACGCGAGGATCGCGCAGGCGCTGCAATTGCTCCGCCGTGGGCGCAGCGGGGGCGGCAGGAGCCTCCTGCGCGACTGCAGCAATGGAGCCTATCGAAGCAAATAGGGCGATACCGCCAAGGTATCCCGCCCTGCACACAGCAAGCCTTCTCATGCTGCAACTACCCCCATCCGGTTTTGCGCAGCGATGGAGCAGCATTTCACCCCACCGCCGGAGATTATTATTCAACTTATGGTAAGGAATGTGACCCAATCCAAATCCCAAGTCAAGCCATACCATACCGTATAGAAAATTGGCCGAAATTGCAGGATTTCTGCGAGAATAGCAGACACACCCTTCGTGCACGTTGCGAATTTTTCGCATTTTACAGGCGAAAAATGGTCCACGAAGCATCGAGGTGACAACCGATTCGGCTGGCGCCGTCCGGAGCCAATAAACGACCGGTAGGGTATGGACAGGAGCCATACCCTACCGTATTGAAACCCTTCTCCGCTTGACCGGGAAAGATTCCGCATGACCTTTTCCAACGCCGTTTCCGCCATCACCGCCCATTTGCTGGCGATGCCGGAATTCGCCCGTTTGCGCACGGTGATGCCGCAAGCCGCGGAATGGGACGATGTGGCGCTGGCCGAAATCATCGGGGCCGCCGGCCGGCTGGCCGATGAAGTGATCGAGCCATTCGATCGTGCCGCCGATGGGCAGGGCTGCCACCTGCGCGATGGCCGGGTGGCAACGGCGGCGGGCCATGCCGAAGCCTGGCGCCAATACATAGATGGTGGCTGGCCTGCGCTTGAAGCCCCGTCCGACTTTGGCGGCCTTGGCCTGCCGCTGGTGGTGCACAGCGCCTGCGAGGAGCTTTTCAATCGCGCCTCGCCCGCTTTCGGCATGTTGGCCACCAGCGCGCGCTGTGCGGTGCGACTGCTGCACCAGCATGCCTCGGCAGAGCTGTGCGCCGAATGGCTGCCCAAGCTCGCTTCGGGCGAATGGGCCGGAACGATCTGCATCTCCGAAGCGGATGCCGGTTCGGATGTGGGGCGCATTCGCACGATGGCCGCCCCGAATCCTGATGGTTCGTGGTCGGTTACGGGCGAAAAGATGTGGATCAGCTTTGGCGATCACGACCTGGCCCCGCGCATCGGCCATCTGCTGCTGGCCCGGACCCCCGATGCGCCAGCGGCAACGCGGGGGCTCAGCCTGTTCCTCGTGCCTTCGACCTGGGAGGGCGAGCGCAACGGCGTGATCACGCGCCGGGTAGAGGAAAAGCTTGGCCTGCACGCTTCCCCGACCTGCGCCCTGGGATTCGAAAACGCGCGCGGCTGGCTGGTGGGCACGCTGCACCGCGGCTTGCCGCAATTGTTTACGATGATTACCGGTATGCGCATTTCGGTAGGGAGCCAAGGCGCTGCGCTCGCCGGCGCAGCGGCTGATCTGGCGCTGGGATATGCTGCGGAGCGGCGACAGGGAGGTGCCGCCGCATCGGCGGTGCCGATCGCGATGCACGGGGATGTGCGCCGCATGCTGCTGCTGAGCGGCGCGAGAGCCGAAGTGGCGCGCGGGCTGACTCTGCTGGCCTCTGCCGTGTCCGACCTGGCCGGGCACGAGCCTGACCCCGAAGCCCGCGATGAAGCGGGCACTTTGCTGGCCTGGCTACTGCCGATCACCAAGAACTTCGGTGCCGAGGCTGCCTTCGACAATTCGGTTATCGCCATCCAGGTGCTCGGCGGCGCCGGCTACACCAGGGAATGGAAGGCCGAACAATATCTGCGCGATTCCAAGGTGCTGAGCATCTATGAAGGCACGACCGGGATGCAGGCGCTGGATCTGCTGCTGCGCCGGGTAATCGGCGGCGACGGAGCCGGACTGGCCGCCTTCCTGCGTCAGGTGGAACCCGAACTGGCCGCAGCGCACGACCGGGAACTGGCCCAGGCCCTAGGCGGGGTAGTGGATGCCCTGAAATCGGCATCCGAGCAGTTGCGCGCCCAGCACGCCGACGAATCCATCCTTCAGGCCGCGGCCGTGCCCTATCTGCAACTGGCATCACTGGCGACCACGGGGTGGATCGCGCTGCGGCTGCTCAAGCTCGAAGGGCCCGAGGCCAACCAGGCAATCGTTGCCCGGGGGCGGCACTGGTTGCGGATTCTGCCCGCGCTGGCCGCGCCGCAGATCGCCTTGATCGATCTGCGCGACAGCCTGCTCGACGGCTTCGAGCAGCTCGCCTGACGTTTGCTCAGCTAACTGACAGCAGTTTTTACAGGGAACACCGATGAAGATAGTAGTGCCGGTGAAGCGAGTGATTGATTACAACGTGAAGCCGCGGGTGAAGTCTGATGGTTCGGGGGTTGATCTTTCGAACGTGAAGATGAGCATGAACCCGTTTGACG
>CAZVHM010000019.1:0-7616 GCA_964627175.1 uncultured Novosphingobium sp.
CATCAGGTCGGGATTAGCTTAGCATCCTGTCCAGAAAACCGGCACCACCTCACATTGCCGCAGCACGTTTGCATAGTGGTGCGCCATGGGTGGCGTCAGTAGACCTCCAGCGCTTTTTCGACCAGATCACACGGCAACGGGTACATCGCTCGCTTAAGCGCCTGCGGTTTTCCCATGCCGATGCTTGGGACATGGCCTGTGACAGCACGGTTGACAAGAAACCGCCGCGACGACGCTTCAGCATCCCCTTCGGCTTTGTCCAGTCGCCGCTTTTATCATCACTCGTGCTGAGCCACTCTGCACTAGGTCAAGCTATTAAGAAGCTGCGCCAGCAAGGCAGCACGGTTACCGTTTACATGGATGACATTACGCTGTCGGGCGATAGCGAACATGCCGTCCAAGCGGCACTTGGGACACTTCAGCAAGCCGCCGATGCATCGCGGTTTTCGTTCAATCCCACAAAGGTACAGCCTCCAGGCGCAAGCGTGACCAACTTCAATATCGCGTTCGGCTCGGGCTCGATGCTCGTGACTGATGAGCGCATGAAGGCGTTCAAGGAAGCGTTCGCTAGCGGGAGCGCTTACAAGCAGATGGGCATTTATGGTTATGTATGGAGCGTAGATACCGATCAGGCTGACGACCTGCTCTAATTGAGGAGACTGGAACGCGTTGCCATATCAATCACGTGTGGGTGCATTGGATTATTCGATCGACACAAATTGCTGCCAGCCAGTGCGAATGGGGGTATCTTTGGGGGTATTCTACAGATCATTCGTGCTGAGAGCGGCTGAAAACCGATACTTTTCGCTTACTTTGCGGTTCCCTTCACCCGCTCCATCAGCAAAATCAGTCGCTTAAGTTGCGCAGCGATGTTGTACTCATGGTGAACAAAGCACCGGGATGGGCTTTTTGCCGCCCTGACGGTCCAACACGTAGCCGATACATCAAGGGGCTGGCCTTACGGCCAGCCCCCGACGTTTCCAATCGCGATCAGACAATCAGAAGTTGACGCGCAGCCCGCCGTTGACGCCGTGGCTCGACATGTCGGAACGGAAAGTCCCTTCGTATCCTACAAAGATGCGCGCCTTGACACCGAGCCCATAGCTGAACCCGGCATCGACCTGGCCAGCCGATTCCGAAGCTCCCAGCGACGAAACGGTGAAGGCCGTTGCCGCGCTGCCGTTGAAAACGGCCGAGACAGCGTGGTTCTTCTCGCCACTGACGCGATGACGGTACGCCGCGTTGAGGTATGGGGTCAGCTGGCCCATTGCCTTGGACAGCTTGATGCCGGCCAGAACGTCGGTGCGATCCGCATCGATATCGTTCACCGTCAGGTTGAGCACACCCATGCCCGTTTCGGCAAAGCCCTTGACCTTGCCCGAAGCGAAATCGAGCCCGACATAGGGAACCGCAACAAGCCCGTTGCTGCCCATGTCATACCCGATCGTGACCACACCCTTGGCCAGATGACCGCTGGTGCTGGCTTGGGCCGTTCCCGAAATCAGGCTGGCGCCCGCCCCGGCCAGCACGGTCTTGGAGGCCGTGATATCGCCATCGATATAGGCGACCTGACCATCCACCCGCAGCTGACCAACCGCGTAAGAGGCGTAGGCACCGAGCTGCCAGCTCTTGTTCTTGCCCGACGCGTTACCCAGCAGGTAATCGACGTTGTTTTCGGCATAACCGCCGGCCAGACCGACCAGCAGCCCGTTGGTGTCGAAATCAACGCCGCCCGCGATGCCCACGATCTCCTGATCGCTGCCAATGCGGTAATCCCGGTTCTTGCCCTGGCTCCACTGGCCATAGCCATTGACCCACAGGCTGGTGCCGCCGCTGCGGGCGCCATCATCCATGCGGGAAGCGACCTGACGAGTGAACAGGTTGCCCTGGTCCTGCAGCGCCGTGGCATAGGCGCCGTAGGATTCCGGGCTGACCTGATCGAACAGGGCGCGGGCCTGCGTTGCCGTCATGTTGTCGATCTTGATGACGGTGGATGCAGCCGCGGTTGCCCCAACCAGACCTTGCAGCCCGTTGGCGACGGCGATCTGGTTGGGGTTGGTGGCAACCGTGTTGTAGGCCGAGCGGACGACAACCAGGCGATAGTTGTTGCCGACCACACCGGCGCCCGTGGCCGTGTTGGACAGGGTGATGAACGGCGAGATCACGTTTCCGGTTACGGTGGCGAAGTTGCCGCCGATCCCGGTCGTGGTGGTGATGATGTCGTAGGTCGTGCCTGCGACATAAAGACCACCGTTCTGGACCACTGCCAACGTGCCCGCGAGGGTGGCGCCGCCAGTTACCGCAATCCGGTCGTAATCAACGCCGGCGACCACCGTGCTGGTTCCATTGCCGCCCACTTCCGCCGTGTAGGTGCCGGTGGAGGTCTGCGTGTAGGAGCCGACGATGTTCAGGATGCCAGGGCTGTTGCCAGGGGCGATGTTGCCGGCATTGGTAAGAGCGCCGGTGAACGTGCCGGTGCCCTTCAGCGTGCCGGTGGCAACGTTGGTGCCGGTGGTGGCCGCAAGGCTGCCGCTCAGCACGGTCGTACCATTGTTGACGAACGAGGTCAGCGCGGTTGCGCCGGTCGTGCCGCCGAAGGTGAACGCGCCCGCGCCGCTGGCGACAACAAGCGAGCCCGCCCCGGTGATCTGGCCGGTATAGGTCGACGAGGTGGCCGTGCCCACGGTCAGGGTATTGCCGCCCAGCCCCACTGCGCCCGGGCCATTGAGGCCGGCAACGGTGTTGTTGCCAGTCAATGTCAGCGTGCCGGCGTTGTTGACCACCGAACCCGCGCTAAGGTTGTTCAGCCCAGCACTGAGAGTGGCACCCGCGTTGATCGTGGTGCTGCCGGTGTAGGTGTTGGCGCCCGAGAAGGTCGTCGCGGTCGTGTCGATCACCACATTGCCGGCGCCGGAAAGGACGCCTGCATAAGTGCCCGTGCCGGTGAACTTCACGGTCGATCCGCTGGCGGCAGCGATATTGCCCTGCAGCCCGACCCCGCCGACGCCCTGCAGCGTACCAGCCGAAACGGTGGTGCCGCCGGTGTAGGTGTTGGCCCCGGTCAGAACCAGTGTGCCGGTGCCGGTCTTGGTCAGTTTCGACCCCGGATTAGAGCCCGAAGGCGCCACGTTGCCGGAGATCACACCGCTCAGCGTCGCGGTTTTGGTTGCATCGACGCTGATCGTTCCGCCACCGGCGCCAAGCGTCACCGCGTTGGCAAGGGTTACGTCGGCAGTGGTTTTGAGAGTGCCGCCGTTGAACTGCAGAGTGCCGGTGCCGACGTTGTTGGCATTGCCGATGGCGACAGTACCGCTGGCAAACGTCATCGGGCCGGTCAGGCCAGAATTGTTGCCGGACAGGGTCAGCACGGTGGAAGCCGTGCCAAAGAAGGAAACCTGCCCCGTGCCGGAGATGTTGCCCGCGTAGGTGCCGGTTACACCGCCGTTGAGAGCCTGATTGAAGAACACATCGGCGTTGTTGACGATGTTGCCCTGCAATGAGCCATTGGTCCCCGCAAAACCTTCGAGAACACCGCCGCTAACAGTAGTGCCCCCTGTATAGGTGTTGCTGCCGGTCAGCGTCATTCTGCCGGTGCCGGTTTTGACCAGCGTACCGGCGCCAGCGATGTGGCCGGCATAAGTCGTGTCGGTGTTCAGGGCGCCCGTCGTCAGCGTCTTGCCAGTGGCAATGTTGACAGTGGCATTGGCCCCGGTGCCGGCCAGCGACCCGATGGCGTCATCCTGATTGATGTTGAGGGTGCCGGCGGTCGTTGCGGTGGAATTGACCTGGACCGCGGTAGTGGCGCTGATCGCCCCGGCAGCGATCACATTGACCGTACCGTTGTTGATCACGAACTGGCCATCGGTGGCGCTGCCGGTCAGGTTCACGCCATTGGCGCCATCAAGGGTGAACGTGCCAGTGCCGTTCTTGATCAGGTCGCCCGCGCCGATCACCGTGCCGCCACCAAAGCCCCACAGACTTTGGCCATCCGCCAAGGTCAGCGAGGTTGCGGCGCCATTGAGGTTGATCGTGCCGGCGCCGAGATCGAAGATCGTCTTGGCGCTGACGTTGTTGTTCACCGTCAGCGTTCCGCCGCCAGCCATCGTGATCTGACTAGTGGAGGAAAGGGCGCCATTGCTGCCGGTGATCAGCGTGCCGCCATTGATTAAAGTGGTGCCGGAATAGGTATTGGTACCCGAGAGGGTGGTGGCATTGGGACCGGTAACGGTGATCCCGCCAGTGGTTGCGCCGGTCGCGTTGACGATGTTGCCGGCAAAGGTGCCGGCAGCCGTGCCGTTGAAGGCCAGCGTCGAGCCGTTGGACAGTGCAACCGTGGTGGTCGCGCTGCCAAGGAACGCGGCATTGTTGGTAGAGAGCGTGCTACTCAGAACGTTCACGTTGGACAGCTTGCCCGCATTGCCATCAAGGGTGCTGGCAAGAGTCCAGGCGCCGCTGCTGTTGACGACGCCAAAGTTGCTGACGGCAAGGCCGAACGTTCCGCCGCCAGCGCCGAGGTTCAGCGTGTTCAGCAGCGGCGTGGCGCTGCTGGCGGTCAGCGATCCGGTGGGCAGGTTGGCCGCGCCCGTGACGTTGAACACGTTCGTGCCGGCGCCCATGTCGACATTGCCGGTGAGCGTGCCGGTGTTGGTGATCGTATCGTTGCCGGCGCCCAGCGTGATATTGCCGGTGAGGGTGCCGCTGTTGGTAATCGTGGAATTGCCGGTCGAGGTCACGTTACCGACGATTACGCCGGTATTGTTGAGCACGAACAGGCCGGCAGATGAAATATTGCCGGTAATCCCGCCGGGGGCTGCGTTGTAGTTGTTGAGCGTGTTGACCTGAGTGCCGGTGGTCGCGCCGAAGACAATGTTGCCGGTAATTGTGCCGGTGGCAGTCGACGCATTGTTGACCGTGCTGCCGCCGCCAACGGAAATGGCGGTGCCGGCAACGTTGATGTTGCCTTCGTTGTTCACCGCGCTGCCCGTGCCGGTCGACAGGGTGCCGGTCACGGACTAGGCCGAAGTCACATTGATGGTCAGCCCGTTGATGGCCGAGCCATTGAATCCATCGGTATCTGCAGTGGTGCAAGTGACGGTCGTGCCGCTGGCATTTGGCAAACAGTCCGCCCATGCCGGACTTGCCAGAATGGTGCTGGATAGCACTGTCGCCGTCACAATGGCGGCACGGGTTTTCAGTGATCTCATGGCCCTGCTCCTACAACGTTTGTTATGTTGATTGGCATTCGCGACCGCGGCATTTGGCGAATTTACGGGAAAACCCTTATCCGCTTTTCATGCATCTTTGATGCCGGCACTTTATTCCGCCATTTCGAATTGGCAACCTGCTTTTAATTGGCCTTGGCGGGCTCGCTCCAAAGCGCTGGATTTCTGCCGATTCACCCTGATCCAGACCGTCTTGAGCCGGCATCGTAACCGAACTGTCCCGAAGCCGTCATCGGCCCGCAACGTGAGTGCGGCACGGGGACAGCAACGCGAAGGCAACGGAGTGTGCCGCGATGCTGTCCGAGCTCACCAAAACTGCGCCATTAATCGAAACCGGCCGCCAGCCGCCGCGAATTCCGGAGTGGTTGCTCACTCCTGATCCCAAGGGTTTCCGCGCCAAGCGGCGGTGGCGCACCGTGTGGATTTCCGATGTCCATCTCGGCACGCGCGGCTGCAAGGCCGAAATGCTGGTCGATTTTCTGCGTTCGATCGAAACTGAAACGCTCTATCTCGTGGGCGACATTGTTGACGGATGGAGCCTGAAGAAGCGCGGCTGGTTCTGGCCCGACGTGCACAATGAAGTAGTCCGCCGCATCCTGAAAATGGCCCATTGCGGCACACGTGTGATATTCATTGTCGGCAATCACGATGAAGTCCTGCGCGACTATGCCGGGTTCAGCTTCGGCGGTGTCGAACTGGCTAACGAGGCGGTCCACCTGACCGCCGATGGCCGGCGCTTGCTGATAACCCACGGCGACAGTTTCGACGGGGTCGTGCTCTATGCGCGCTGGCTCGCATTGCTGGGCGACAAGGCATACTCGCTGCTATTGCGGGCCAACATCATGGTGAACGCGGTGCGCCGCCGGTTCGATCTGCCCTACTGGTCACTGTCGGGCTACATGAAGAAGCGGGTGAAGAACGCGGTCCAGTTCGTCTGCAATTTCGAGGACGCCCTGGCGCGCGAGGCAACCACGCGCGGTTTCGCTGGGGTGGTCTGTGGCCATATCCATTGCGCTGAAATCCGCCAGATCGCAGACATCACCTATTACAACGATGGTGACTGGGTCGAAAGCTGCACTGCGCTGGCAGAGGACGGCGCAGGAGCCATGCGTATCATCGACTGGAACCGGGAAGCATCCTCGCCTGCCGCCGCCCAAAAAGCGGAGTTGGCAGCATGAGGATCGCAATCGCCACCGACGCCTGGTTTCCGCAGCTCAACGGCGTGGTTCGCACGCTGGCCGCCACCATCGCCGAACTCGATCGGCGCGGTCATGAGGTGGAGCTGATCACGCCCGACCGCTTTCGCACAGTGCCGCTGCCGGGCTACTCGACCATCGACATCGCGATTGCGCCGCGCTTCTCCACCCGCAAGCTGCTGGGCGCCTTTGCACCCGACATCGTTCACATCCCGACAGAAGGCCCGATCGGCTGGAGCGCGCGCGGCCGGTGCCTGAAGCACGGCATCCCCTTCACCACCGCATTCCACACACGTTTTCCCGATTACGCCGCCCTGCGCACCGGCCTGAGCGCCGAGCGGTTCTGGCCGCTGATGCGCCATTTCCACCGCGAGAGCCGCGCCGTGCTGGTTGCAACGCCCAGCCTGGAACGCGAGCTTGAGCAACGCGGCATCGCCCACACGCAGCGCTGGACGCGGGGGATCGACCATTGGCTGTTCCGACCCGACGGCGAACTGCATCCTGCCCTCAAAGACCTGCCCCGGCCGCTGCTGCTGAACGTGGGCCGGGTTTCGGCCGAGAAGAATCTTGATGCGTTCCTCTCGCTGCGCATGCCGGGATCCAAGGTGGTGGTGGGCGATGGGCGGGCGATGGCCGAACTGAAGGCCCGCTTCCCCGAAGCCCACTTCCTTGGCACGCTGGAAGGCGAGGCACTGGCGAGCGCCTATCGGACTGCCGACTGCTTTGTATTTCCCAGCCTTACCGACACTTTCGGCCTTGTCGTCATCGAAGCCCTGGCCTGCGGCCTTCCGGTTGCGGCGTTCCCGGTTACCGGCCCGATCGACCTGATCGGCAGGAACGGACATGGCCCCGACGACGATTTCCCGGCCACGATTGGCGCACTTCATCAAGACCTTGGCTGCGCGGTCGCAAGAGCGCTGCGGGCCGACCGGCGGGCCGCTGCCGTCTATGCCCGGCGCTTTACCTGGGAAGCGGCGACTGACCAGTTCATGGCTGCGCTGGAACATGCCAGCGACCGCCAGATCGAACCCGCGCTCGCCACCTGATAATGGCTATCAGGTGGCAGGCGCGGGCTTGGACCTGGCAGAGCGCGCAGGGGACCGGCGTCAGCGCCGGTCCGATACCTCGATGAAAACCGGGTTCGCATAGAACCAGAGATCGGACCAGGGATCCTCGCCAGCCGGGTCGGAGGCAGGCT
>CAZVHM010000019.1:7716-16835 GCA_964627175.1 uncultured Novosphingobium sp.
GCATAGAACCAGAGATCGGACCAGGGATCCTCGCCAGCCGGGTCGGAGGCAGGCTCGGGTTCGGTGCCGTTGGTGCCGCGCAGGCGCACATAGAAGGGTGCATCAACGCGCGCGAAAGTGTGGCGCATCGTGATTACATCGCCCTTGCGAGACCATTGCGCCGGGGTGAAACGCTGCACCACCCGCGCCGAGGAGTTCCGGTCGGCCGAACGATCGCCCCCGACCGGAACGACATCGCCAGCGATCAGGTCCACGCGGGCGAGATCGGGGCTGTGTCCGCCGGAATTATTGCCCGAAGGATCGCGCACCTCGATCTCGACCGTGACCGAACTGCCGCGCCGAACGCGCAAGGTGCCGCCGATACCAGCCGCCTTGCCCGCTGCCGGCGATGTGACCTTGATGTTGACCGCCGAGACCAGATCGCCGGTAGTAACGAAGATGCGGCCGCGGCGCAGGCCATCGACAACGTCGGCCGGATCGCCCTTGCGCGCCAGCACATAAGTCTTGGCATATTCGCCGGGCCAGAAATCATTGCCGCCCTCGCGCCAGTGCCGGTGGGAATCGGAGGTGGCGGTGATCCACCAACGACGGCCTTCGCCCAGCAGCGAGTCCCACAGTCCGCCCAGCCGGGCAGTCATCGGATCGAACCCACCCATGGTTGCCACCTTGCGATAGCCGCCGCGCCGGCCAGCGGGATCGATCGAACCGTCGGGCAGCAGCGCCCCGGCCTGATGACCGGGAGCACCTTCCATGCCCACGGCCACTTCGGGGGCGGTATCGTTCCAGCCTCGGAATTCCGCCGGATCATCGCGGCCATATTCGCTGTCGGAAGCGGCCGAGCGGGAAGGGTGATTAGCGATCAGCAAGGGCGGGCGCGGCTGGGCGCGCATCACCTTCAAGGCCGCGATCATCCGGTCCGCATGATCGCGGGCGGGATCCGCCGGCCAGCTTTCGCGCTGCGACCAGCTGGCTTCAAGTTCGCGCAGCTGGCCGCGCTCTGCCGGAGAACGGGGGACGATCAGGCTGCTGTGATCGCCGCCGGGAGTATCGAACTCCATCCCGAAAAACAGCATGAGATCCGGCACGGCGGCGCGGGCCTCCAGCAGCGAAGGATAGGCGATATCGTGATTGATCCGCGAATGCCCCGGCCCGCCGTGATCGGTGGAAACCATCCACGCCAAGCCGAAGCTGCGCGCCATTTCCGCATTCCTGCGGATCGAATAGCGGCCATCCTTGCCGAACAGCGGCGTGGGCAGCGCGGCCGGATCAGCCGGATCGGACTTGTAATCGGCGCTGAATTCGCTGTGGACGTGATGATCGCCGGCCAGCCACTCCCGCGCGCCGCCAACCGCCTGGCTGCGGCCTGACGCCTTGCCGCCAGTGGCCGGCGCATCATAGTGCATCGTGCCGGCCAGATGGTGCCCCTGGTGCGCCGCCGCCTGAGCTGCGGGCAATGCGGCCAGAGCGAGCGCCACCGCATGGGTGATCCGCACAGTCATCGTTTTCCTTCCTTGAGCGCCCGGAGAACCTTCTGCCAGGAGACGAACTTGAAATTCTGTGCGGCAGGTTCATTCATGCCATCCTGCGCAACGAACAGGCCGCCAGCGAAGCCGGGGCCGAAGTTGCCCGGCGCGGCGGCGATCCCGTCAGTTTCCTCAGTGGCGCCGAACTTTCCGGCCGCAATGCGGAAACGGCCCGCAGGGGCAAGATCGGGCAACCGATAAAGGGCATAGGCGTTGTCGCCCTGGCTGGAAGCGACCAGCCAGCCGCCCCGCTTGCCGACCGGCATGATCGCCAGCCCTTCGACATCGGCAACCAGATGGCGGCCATCGGCCTCGGCCACCAGTGATCCGGCATTGCTCGCCGGGTCGGTCGGGAAGGCCCAAATGCCGCGGGTCTCTTCGCCCACATAGAGCGTGCCGGTCCGGGGATCGGCCACGCAGCCTTCGGTCTGGCTTGGCAGATAGAGGCTGCGAACGGTGTGGCCGCTAAGCGTGCCTTCGCCCAGCATGATCCGCACCTGATGGATCGCCCCGTGCTTCAGGACCGAAAAGGCATCCAGCCCATCGGCGCGGGCCAGCAGGCAAACGCCATATGCCTCGCCTTCACCGCCGCTCACTGCACCGAGCGGCACCAGTTTCGCTGCGGCAGTGTCGAGGCGGTAGACCAGCAGCCTGGCGCGCGCTTCATCGTTGCGATCGCTGGCGACGACAATCACCCCGCGCTCGCCCAGATCGACCAGATCGACATTGTTGACCCGCCCGGCGGGGACGAAATCCCTTGGCTTGCCGTCCATCCCGTAGACATGCAGGCCGGCCTTCTTGTCGGTCGCCACGATCAGGCTGCGTGCGCCGTTGCGGGGGGCGCGCCAGATCGCCGGATCGTCGGCCGCATCCGCCAGCGTGGTCGAGACCGGGGAGGTCTCGGCGCTGGCGGTCACGGTGACAGGCGGCAACGGGGAAACCGCGGCCTGCCCGGCAAGGGCGATCGCCAGCGCCAGTCCCATCAGAAGTTCACCCGCAGGCCGCCGCTGAAGCGGCGCCCGAAGCGTTCCCATTCCATCGTCTGGTTCTTGATCACGCCGGTCGGCATGCCCTTGGCCGTGAGGATGCCCGATGGATCGGCGAAACGGCGACCCGGCTGGTTCAACAGGTTCGAGGCATCGAAGTAGATCTCGACGTTCCGGTTGATCGCGTAGCGCGCCGAGAAGTCCATTTCGTCGTCGGCGTCCCAGTAGGTATCGCCGCCGTCGGCATCGTCATTGGCGACAGAATCCAGCCACATGCTGCGGCGCTGATATTGCAGGCGCAGCGAGAGGCCGTATTTCTCGTAATAGACGCCGACATTGTAGACCGAGTCAGACGTGTTGGGCAGGCGCACCTTGCGCGCCGGCACGGCGCCGATGGCCGGCTTGGTCACCTCGCTATCGTTGAGCGTGAGATTGGCGCTGACCCCGAAGCCGCCCATCCAGCCGGGCAGGCCGAGCTGATCGGTCCACGGTTCGAGCTGGAGCTGGGCCGCCAGTTCAACGCCATAGAGCCGCCCTTCCCCGCCATTGACGATACCGGAGAAGATATAGCCCGACCGGTCGACGCCATTGCTGTTGAGCACGTCCGAACCGAAGGTGCGACGCGAGGTGTAGAGCACATCGGTGACCTTCTTGTAGAAGGCGCCGACCGAGATGTAGCCCTGCGGACGGACATACCATTCGAAATAGGCATCGACGCCCTTGGCCCGTTCGGGCTTGATCGCCGGGTTTCCGCCGGAAATGGTCTCGCTCAGATCGCTGTAGGTGATGTTGGGCCGGACCTGGTCATAGTCTGCCCGCGCCGCACCAGTGTTGAACGACAGACGCAGCTTCTTCGTCTGGTCGAGGTTGTAGTTGAGGTGCAGGCTGGGGAACACAAGCGTCTGGCTGGAGGTGGCGTTGATGGTCACCCCGCTGGTGGTCACGCCGGCATCATTGGTGAAAGTACCCGTGGCGATGCCGCGGTTCGTTACCCGCTCCACCCGGACACCGCCGACGATCGAGCCCCAGTCATAGCGCAGGTTGCCCATCAGGTAGCCGGCATAGACCCGTTCGCGCACATCATAGATATTGCCGGTGTTGGGCGTGAAAGCCGCGCCGAACTGCGCCCTTGCGGCCTCACCCACCGCCTTCATCTTCGCCGTGTCGAAGTAGTTGAAAGTGTAGCCCATGCGGATCTTGCCCATGAACGGCTGGCTGAGCGAGAACTGGCCATAATCCGAAGGCATGCCGATGGCGGCAAGGCGGGCATCGCCGTTGCTGAGCTTGAGCGCGCTTTCCTCCACCGTCTTGGTGCGCTGGTCGAACTGGAAACCGGCCCTGATTGTGGCATCGCCGCCGAGCAGCGGGAAGTCTCTCGATACAGCCAGGCGGCCGGTATAGGCCCGGGTCGTGTCCACCGCATCGGTGAAGGTGATATCGCCCAGCGGCTTTACGAAGGTATCGATCGCCGTGACCCGCGTTCCGGCGGAATACTGGGTGGGGCTGCCGCTGGCCAGCGTGGTGTAAAGAGTCAGCAACGAGAGGTTGGGATCGCTGAAATCATAGCCCACGGTGGGCCGATCGGTCCGCGTGTTGGGGCTGTTCCAGGTGGCTTCGCCGGTCACCGTGCGATCGTCCTTTGATTCGGTGACGTTGCCGAGCCAGTTGACCTTCCAGCCAGCGCCGAACTCGTGCGTGCCTTCCAGCGTATTGGTGAAGATTGACTGCTTGAATGCGCGCAGCGTGGAGCGCTGGCGGATGTCGATGCCATAGAGCGTGCCCTTGGTGGGCGTGTTGCCGATGCAGATATCGGCGAAACCCGATGTGGTGGGCGACGGATTGATCGCGGTGGAACAGGCGGCGGTGTTCGCCACGAGGTCGCTTTGCCGATCGTCCATATCGAAGCGATAATTGTCGCGCGATTCATCGTCGGTGAAGATGGTGTAGATCGACCGCAGCGAAATCGTGTTGGCGTTATCCGGCTTGTAATCCAGCCGGCCCGATACCGACCAGTTCTTGCGGGTGAGCCGGTAAAGCTTGTTCTCGCTTTCAACCGCCCAGTAGCGGCTCTCGTTGCCCGGCCGGGCATCGCGCGCGATCTTCGCCCAGTCGTTCTCGAAGTTGTCGGTGATCATGTTGCGCTCGTAGTAACTGCCCGAAAGCAGCACGCCGACTTCGCCCGATCCCAGCCCGAAGCGGTTGGAGACAACCAGCGAGCCTTCGTATTCCGGCCGCTTGCCATATTCGGCCTGGCCGTAGCCGGCCTTGCCCGCGAGGTGGAAGCCGCTGTAATCAAACGCGGAACGGGTGACGATGTTGACGTTGCCGGCCACCGTTTCACCCGGCATGTCGGGCGTGACCGCCTTGGAGACGACGATCTGCTTCGCAATGGCGGAGGGCACGGAATCGAAGCGGGCGTTGCGCCCTTCGGGGCTGACCACGTTGATCCCGTCGAAGCTCAGCGTGGTCCAGGTCTTGGGTGCGCCGCGCAGCGAGATGTAGCGGGCCTGACCCTGATCGCGTTCCACCGCCACACCCGGCAGGCGGCCGGTGGCCTGGGCAATGTTCTGGTCAGGCAGGCGCCCGACGCCATCGGAGGCGGCAACCGCGACGAGGGAATCCGAATTGCGCTGCACCGCAAGCGCGGCCGCTTCGGATTCGGCAATCGGCCGAACCCCGCTGACGACGATCTCGGCATCAGCGGCCGCTTCGGCTTCCGAAGCAAACGCCGGCGAGGCAAGGGCCAGCACGCCAACGGCAGCGGTGCATGACAAGGCGGACCGGAGCGACGCGATATAAGGACGCGCGGCGAAACAAAGCATTGGTGACCCCTAACATTACCCATCTGTAATGCTGGGCCTGCTAGGGCAGCCGTGTTACGGTACGCCGTCTGTTTCATGACAGGAATGTGACCCGCAACGCACATTCAATCGCCGGAATTCTTTGACAGTATTGGGCAAGCAAGCCACCACTGGCGCCATACTTGCGGCCATGCTTTGTGGCCCGAGTTCAATGTCGGGGTGTCATGTTCAAGTTGCGTTCGGTTGCTATCGATACCTATCCCGAAAACACCGCGTTCTTGCCCCGCGGCGACGGAGGCTATAGCGCGGAGCAGTTCCAGGCCCTGCGCAAGATCGAGATTTCCTACGGATCCAAAAGCATCCTCGCCACCCTGGCGATCATGGACGACGATCACCTGCTGCAGCCGGGCGAGATCGGGCTGGGCGAACAGGCATTCCGCCGGATGGCCGTTCCGGAAGGCACGCTGGTTTCGGTGGCGCAAGCCAAGCCGCCCGCCAGCCTTGAAGGGGTGCGGCGCAAGATCCGGGGCGACACACTGGACGATGAGGAACTGACCGCCATCATCCGGGACATCGCCGCCCACCTCTATTCACCGATGGAAACTGCCGCCTTCGTGGTGGCTTGTGCTGGATTCATGACCACCGGGGAGACCTTGGCCCTGACCCGCGCGATGGCCGATGTGGGATCGAAGCTTGTGTGGTCTTCGCCGCTGGTGGTCGACAAGCATTGCATCGGCGGCATTCCGGGCAACCGCACCTCAATGATCGTGGTGCCGATCGTTGCCGCGCACGGCCTGATCATTCCCAAGACATCCTCGCGCGCGATCACTTCGCCATCCGGGACGGCCGACACGATGGAAGTTCTGGCCAACGTCGACATGTCGGCCGCGCAGATGCAGGAAATCGTGGCGCAGGAGAACGCCGTGCTGGCCTGGGGGGGGCGGGTAAATCTCTCGCCAGCCGACGATATCCTGATCTCGGTCGAACGGCCACTGCGGGTCGACACGTTCGAACAGATGGTCGCCTCGATCCTGTCGAAGAAGCTGGCCGCCGGTTCGACTCACCTGGTGATCGACATCCCGGTCGGCCCGACCGCCAAGGTCCGCTCGCAAAGCGAAGCCGTGCGCCTGCGCAAGCTGTTCGAATATGTTGCCGCGCGGGTCGGGATCACGATCAACGTCGTGCTGACGGACGGTTCGCAGCCGATCGGCCGCGGCATCGGCCCGGTGCTGGAAGCGCGCGATGTCATGTCCGTGCTGCGGGGCGATCCGGATGCACCGGCCGACTTGCGCGAACGGGCGATCCTGCTGGCCGGCCACGTGCTGGACTTCGACCCGCGGCTTCGGGGCGGAGAGGGCATCGTGCGGGCCAGGGAACTGCTGGAAAGCGGCGCGGCGCTGGCCAGTATGGAGCGGCTTATCGCAGCGCAGGGCGCGAAGCCTGCCATCCCCGCGCCGGGGGCGTTCCGCCACGAGGTCAACGCAGCGCGGGGCGGCACGATCCGCGCCATCGATTGCCACCGGATCGCACGGATTGCCCGCATCGCCGGCGCGCCGATGGAAAAAGCCGCCGGGATCGACCTGTTCCGCAAGGTGGGCGATGCCGTGACGGCGGGTGAGCCGCTCTATCGCATTCATGCGACATCGGACACCGGGCTCAGCTTCGCCTGCGAACTGGCACACGAAGACACCGGCTACGAGATCGACGGATGAGCGCGACGCTGCACTGCTTTCCCGGTCAGGAAGATGCCGGCGAAAGGCTGGCACAGGCTCTGGCAATCCCGTGCGCGCCCGTTTCCATCCGGCACTTCCCGGATGGGGAAAGCCTGGTCAGGGTGAGCGAGACGGCGCCCACGGCGCTGCTGTTCTGTTCACTGGACGATCCCGATACCCGGATCGTCCAGCTGCTCCTGGCCGCCTCTGCGCTGCGCCAGCGCGGCGCGGCGCGCGTACATCTGATCGCGCCCTATCTGGGCTACATGCGGCAGGACCGCGCGTTTGCGCCGGGCGAAGCGGTTTCCCAGCAGGTGATCGGCGCGCTGATCGCTACCACGTTCGACGGGTTGGTGACGGTTGACCCGCACCTGCACCGCACCCCCCGGCTGGAAGACGTGGTGCCCGGGATCGCGGCAATCACGGTTTCGGCCAGCAGCGTGATTGCCAGCCATCTGAAAACCAGCGCAGCGCGCAGCACCGTGCTGGTTGGCCCGGATAGCGAATCCCGCCAATGGGTTGAGGCTATTGCCCGCCCGCTCGATCTGGCCGTGCTGGTGGGCCGCAAGGACCGCAAGGGAGACCGGACGGTGGAGATCGTGCTGGAAGGCATCGAACACGTGGCTGGCCGCCCTGTCGTGCTGGTTGACGATCTTATCTCCACCGGATCGAGCCTGATCCGGAGCGCGGAACAACTCTATCGAGCCGGAGCGACATCGGTGAGCGCGGTGGCGACCCACTGCCTGGCGTCGCCTGATGATCTTGCCGCGCTGGCGGCGGCGGGCATCGCGCCGATCGTGGCGACCGACACCGTGGCCGGGCCATGCGCCGCCCTTCCCGTGGCCCCGGCGCTGGCCGCAGCCATCCGCGCGGGCGGCATGGCATGACAGAGGCCGCGGCAGGAAGCTCTGGCCTGACCGCAGCGCAAGCGGCCGAGCGCCTGCGCGCAGAGGGCTTCAACGAACTGCCGCACAGCGGCGAAAGAAGCGCCTTTGCCATTGTGGTGGATGTGCTGCGCGAACCGATGCTGATGCTGTTGCTGGTGGCGGGCGCTGTTTACCTGGCCTTGGGCGACATTCACGAAGCGCTGATCCTGATGGCCTTTGCCTGCCTCTCGATCATCATCACCGTGGTGCAGGAGGCGCGCACCGAACGCGCACTGGAAGCCTTGCGCGACCTGACCAGCCCGCGCGCGCTGGTGGTTCGCGATGGCGAGCGCCAGCGGATCGCCGCCCGCGAGGTGGTGCGGGGCGATCTTGTGGTGCTGCACGAAGGAGACCGTGTTCCGGCCGATGGCTGGCTGATGGCAAGCGACGGGCTGCAGGTGGACGAATCCCTGCTGACCGGGGAATCCATTGCCGTGCGCAAGATTGCCGCAGACCCTGCCGCGCCGCCCGAAGCCGAACGCCCCGGCGGGGATGACCGGCCCTGTGTTTATTCCGGCACGCTGGTGGTGCGCGGCAGCGGCCTGTGCATTGTTTCGGCCACGGGCGAGCGGAGCGAAATCGGCCGTATCGGCCGGGTTCTGGCGACCCTGGAACCCGAAGCGCCGCGGCTGCAGAAGCAGACCCGCCAGCTGGTGGTGCGTTTCGCGATCTTCGGCGCGGCAGCCAGCCTGCTGGCTACCGTGCTGCACGGCCTGATGCGCGGCAACTGGCTGGATGCGGCGCTGGCCGGGATTGCCCTTGGCATGTCGATGCTGCCGGAAGAATTCCCGGTAGTGCTGACGATCTTCATGGCGATGGGCGCAATGCGCATGTCGCGCGAACGGGTACTGACCCGCAAGGCCGCGGCGATCGAGACACTGGGTGCAGCTACCACGCTGTGCACCGACAAGACTGGCACGCTGACGCAAAACCGGATGCGGATCACCGAACTCACCCTGCCCGACGGGCGGGTGCTGGTGCCATCCGGAAGCGCGGATCCGGCGCTGGCCGGCGAATTCCTCGAACTGGCGGAACTGGGCATGCTGGCCAGTGCGGTCCAGCCGGTCGACCCGATGGAGGTAGCCTTCCACGAACTGGGCGAAGCCCAGGCCCGGCGCGATCCGGCATGGATGCTGCACCACCACTATCCGCTTGAACCGGACCTTCTGGC
>CAZVHM010000019.1:16935-29630 GCA_964627175.1 uncultured Novosphingobium sp.
GCGATCCGGCATGGATGCTGCACCACCACTATCCGCTTGAACCGGACCTTCTGGCAATGTCTCACGTTTGGGACGGCGGCGACCAGCCGGAGGGGCGGATGGTGGCGACCAAGGGCGCGCCGGAAGCTGTTGCCGAATTGTGCCGCATGTCGGCCGACGACAGGGCGAGCCTGCGCGCGATGGTCGATGCGATGGCCGAGCGGGGCCTGCGGGTACTTGGTGTGGCCGAGGCGCACTGGCCGGCATCCCCCCTGCCCGCTTCGCACCGCGACTTCGCGTTTACCTTTCGCGGCCTGGTGGGTCTGGCCGATCCGCTGCGACCTTCGGTTCCCGAAGCGGTGCGGCTGTGCCGACAGGCCGGCATCCGGGTGATCATGATCACCGGCGATTACCCGCAAACCGCAAGGGCCATCGCCGCCGAGGCCGGCATAGCGCATGACGATATCCTTACCGGCGAGGAACTGGCCAAGCTGAACGACGAGGAACTGCGCCAGCGGATCGCAACGGCCGGCGTCTGCGCCCGGATCATGCCGGAACAGAAGCTGCGGCTGGTCGAGGCGCTGAAGGCCGACGGGCAGATCGTGGCGATGACCGGCGACGGCGTGAACGACGCACCCTCGCTCAAGGCGGCCCACATCGGCGTGGCGATGGGTGGGCGCGGCACCGACGTGGCCCGCGAGGCATCGTCGCTGGTGCTGCTCGACGATGACTTTGGCTCGATCGTCAAGGCGATCGCCACCGGGCGGCGCATTTACGACAACTTGCGCAAGGCGATGGCCTTCATCATCGCCGTGCATATCCCGATTGCCGGCATCGCGCTTTTGCCGCTGTTCACCGGGATGCCCCTGCTGCTGGGCCCGATCCACATTGCCTTCATCGAAATGTTCATCGACCCGGTCTGCTCGCTCGCCTTCGAAGCCGAAACCGACGAGCGCAACGTGATGAAGCGCCCGCCGCGTGCGCCCGAGGCGCCGCTATTCTCGCGCCATCTGCTCGGCTGGTCGGTGCTGCAGGGCGTGATCGTCTTCGCTGCCGCAGCCTGCATAACAGTCGTGCTGTGGACGCTGGGCCGCAGCGAAGGCGAAGTGCGCGCGGCGGCCTTCGGATCGCTGGTACTGGGGATCACCGTGCTGATCCTGGTGAACCGCCGGTTCAGCGCATCGCTTTCATCCGCGCTGCGCCGGCCAAACCCGGCACTGGCCGCCGTGCTGGCCGGTGTGGCCGTGGTGCTGGCGGCGGCCAGTTTCGTGCCGGCCATTTCAGGGTTGTTCCGGTTTGAGCGCGTTTCCGGCAGTGATGCGCTGGTCCTTGCGGTAGCGGCCGTGGCAATCCTGCTGCTGCTGGAACGCTTGAAGCCGAGGTGGGCCGGCAAACTGCTGGATTGACGCTGCTGCGGCGGAAATTGCCGCAATGGCAAGATATGACTGATACCAACGCGCATTGATCGACGATGTCGTCGTAGGATTTGAAGATGCGGTTCGATAACCGGTTGTCGCGCATGAACTGCCATACGTTCTCGACCGGATTGAGCTCCGGGCACCTCGGGGGCAGCGCCGGGTGAGCTTGGTCTGCTGACCAACGCGGGCCTCGTCCTGCCACCACAGCTCTACCGGCGTTCCTCGCGGGAGCCGCCGCTTGATCTACGCCAGACGGGTGGCGAAGCTTTTTTAAAATCGGCAATGTCGTCAGGCTTTTGGCCACGATGGCGGGGCCGCGCCGAGAGCTTGCGGCAGCCCATCGCGCGCAGCTCGCGCCCGAGGGTGTGGCGCGTCACAGACAATTGGAACTCGTCGCAGATCCACTGCGCCAAATCGCACAGCCGCCAGCGCACAACGCCATGCGCTGCAGGGATTGGCCCCGCCTCGACAACCGCTGCAAGCCGGATGCCCTGATCATCGTTCAGAATCGATGACCGCCCCGGAGCCTTGCGGGTTGCCAATCCATCCGGGCCACCTTCGTTGAACCGCAAGCCCCCATGTGCATGCAACGTCGAATCAGATTTTCATCAGCTTGGAAACCCCTCGCGTGAGTCAGCCTCGGCGCGCCTTGGTATTAGCGGCTGGCGATGGAGCACACGCGGTACGCTATTTGCGGGCCACCGCCTATGTATCCCGCTTTGGCAAGGAACATGTCCCAACCCGGCCCTTCTGGCCGCTTGAAGATTTCCACGCCATCCATCACGCAGCGATGCAAGTCTGTGAACGACACAGTGGGCCTAAACGGTAGAGCGCGCGTTAGCCCGGCCGGCCGACCGAACAGGCTTAGTCGTGGTGCTCGGTCATCCACACCTCGTGGGAATCGATCTGCAGCTTCATCAGCGCGCGGATCGCACTGCTGCGGGCAGCGATCTCCTGTCGCTCGGCATCGCGGGCAAGGCGCCTTGCAGCCAGTGCGTCGGTGAGGTCGATCGCGCCCAGGGCATGGCCCCGCGCCATCCGCTCAGCCGCCGCAAGCGACGATTGGGCCGCAGCGGCAAGGCCCTGCCATGCGCGCACGCGATTGCGCGCGTTGGCGAGGTCTGCATTGGCGGTGGCCTCGATCTCGCGCCGCACAACCGCAAGGTCCATCAGCCCGGCGCCCGCTTCGGCTTCAGCCTGTTCCGCGGCCGCCTTGCGGTAACCACCGCCCAGAGGGATCGAAAGCGTAACGCCGCCGCCCCGTTCGACACCCCCGCGTTCGCTGAACGCGCGCAGGCCAAACGTGGGGTCGGCGATCCGGTCGCGGCGCGCCCGTTCGGCCACTGTCCCCAGCCGGGCGGCTTCGCGGTCGGCGGCCATGATCTCGTGGCTGCGCGCCAGCACCAGATCCCGCATCCGCAACATATCCGCTTCAGGCAAGGCATCGGGCGTGCCGAGCCGTGGCGCTTCGACCGGCAAAGGCAGATCCGGGAAGGTGGCGGCCAGCATCACCCGCGCCTGTTCCAGATCGGCCAGCGACGAGGCTGACTGGGCACGAGCCTGATCGAGCGCGGCCTTGGCCTGCTCCACTTCCAGCACGGCTGCATCGCGCAGTTCGGCCCGGCGACTAATGGCCTGCAGCGATTGTTCCAGCAGTGCAGCGGTGGCAAGATCGGTGCGATGCAACTCGCTGGCCTCCAGCCAGTCGAACCATTGCTGGGCGAGCATCAGCGCCGCCTGATGGCGCATATCGTCCATCCGGTTCTCGGCCACCTCCACACCCAGTTCGCCCGCCTTGCGATCAAGTGCCGCCTTGCCTGGCAGCCGGAACGCACGCGACAGGGTGCCATCGAATTGGTTGAAGCGACCTTCGCCCCGCACATCGCGGCGGACAACGCTGCCGCCCAAAGTCACCTCGTGAGCGCCGCGCCGCAGCATCGCCGCCCCGGCTTGCGCCGCGCCGATCCGCGCTTGCGCCGCCGCCACACCGGGATAACCATCCAGCGCCGCGTTGACGGCATCTTCCGGCGGCAGCGAAGGCGCCGCACTGGCGGCAGCCGCGACGAAGGCGGCGAGCACAGCCGTGCCCCGGATCGTGCAGGTCAACTTACGCATGGACGGCAGTTCCCTCGGAATCGTCAATCTCATCGAGTTCGCCGGCACCTTCGCCGAACCGTTCATATAGAATCGGCAACAGGACCAGCGTCAGCAAGGTGGATGTAACCAGCCCGCCGATCACCACGATCGCCAACGGGCGCTGGATTTCCGACCCTGGCCCGGTGGCAAACAGCAGCGGGATCAGGCCGAACCCGGTGATGGTCGCCGTCATCAGCACCGGACGCAAGCGCCGTTCGGCACCTTGGCGAACCGCCTCGACCATACTGAGCCCTTCATAGCGCAGCTGGCGGAAGCAGGCGACCAGCACCAGCCCGTTGAGGACTGCAATGCCCAGCAGGGCGATGAAGCCCACCGACGCCGGAACCGACAGATATTCGCCCGAAATCCACAGCGCGATAATCCCGCCGACCATCGCGAAGGGGATGTTGGCCAGGATCAGCACAGCAGCCCTGAGGGAACGCAGGGTCATCAACAGGACGAAGAAGATCAGCAGCAGGGCGACCGGAATGACCAGCATGAGGCGGGCCGAAGCGCGCTGCTGGTTCTCGAACTGTCCGCCCCAGACCAGCCTGTATCCCGCCGGCAGTGAAACTTCAGCGCCCACGCGGGCACGTGCTTCATCCACGTAACCGACCAGATCGCGGCCGGAAACGTAAGCCTGGACCATCGCGAAGCGGGAGCCATTCTCATGCTCCAGCTTCACCGGCCCTTCGGTACGGCTGACCCGCGCCATATCGCCCACCCGCGCCACAGTTCCGGTCGGGGTGACCATCTGCATGTCGGCAAAACGGACCGGATCGTGGCGCAAGGATTCCTCGCCCCGGATCATGATCGGGATGCGCTTCTGCCCTTCGGCCACGATGCCCGCATCAACCCCTTCCACGGCCGCACGCAGGGTATCCTGCAGCCGGTCCACCGGCATTCCGAAGCGCCCGGCAGCGGCACGATCGATATCCAGCTGCAGATAATCGACGCTTTCGTTGGCCACGGTCTGCACTTCGGTGGCGCCCTGGACCCCGGCAAGGACATGCTGGACCTTGGTGGCCAGATCGGCGAGCACTTCGCGGTCCGGCCCGAAGATCTTCACGGCCAGATCCCCGCGTGCCCCCGTCAGCATTTCCGACACACGCATTTCGATCGGCTGGGTGATCGTGATCTCGATCCCTGGCAGCCCTTCAACCGCCTTGCGAATTTCCTCGATGATGAAGTTCTTGTCGCCACGCCATTCGGATTCCGGCTTGAACTTGATGAACGTGTCGGTTTCGTTCAGGCCCATCGGATCAAGGCCCAGTTCGTCCGAACCGACGCGGGCGATGATTTCTTCCACCTCGGGAATCTTGCGAAGGGCGCGCTGTGCGGCCATGTCGCCATCGACCGACTTGTCGAGCGCGATCGACGGCAGCTTGTAGAGCTGCACGATGCTCGACCCTTCATCCATAGTCGGCATGAAGGTCTTGCCCACGGAGGTATAGGCCAACACTGCGAGGACCAAGCCCACGCCGGAAAGGCCATAGACGACCCGCTTGCGATCGAAGGCGCCGGCCAGCAACGCCCGATAACGCGGCGTAAGCCAGCGCATGATCCACGGTTCGGCGTGATGCCCGCCCTTGAGGCCGAGCGAGGCCAGAACCGGCACAAGCGTGAGCGCCAGCAAGAGAGAGCCGGCCAATGCGAAGACGATCGTCAGCGCCACCGGAGCGAACAGCTTGCCCTCCAGCCCTTCGAGCGAGAGCAGCGGCAGGAACACCAGCGCGATGATCAGGATGCCGGCCGAAACCGGCACGATCACGTCGCTTGTGGCGCGATAGATGGAATTGAGGCGGGGCTGCCCTTCCTCGTGCCCTTTCTTCAGGCGCTCCACCACGTTTTCGACCACGACCACCGCGCCGTCGACCAGCATGCCGATGGCGATCGCCAGCCCGCCAAGGCTCATGAGGTTGGCGGAAAGGCCCGCCATGCGCATGAACAGGAAGGTGATCAGTGCGGCCATCGGCAAAGTGGCCGCCACGATGGCAGCGGCGCGCCAATCGCCCAGGAATATGACCAGCAGAATGACCACCAGCACGGTGGCTTCGAGCAGAGCCTTTTCGACCGTTCCCACGGCGCGCGAGATGAGATCGGAGCGATCGTAGAACACGTGCACCGAGGTTCCGGCCGGCAGGCCGCTCTGGACTTCCGCCAGCCGGGCCTTCACGCCGCCCACCACCTGACGGGCATCCGCTCCGCGCAGCGCGATGACGAGACCCTGCACGGTCTCGCCCGCGCCATTCTTGGAGACTGCGCCATAACGGGTGAGGCTGCCCACGCCCACGCGGGCCACATCGCCCAACCGCACGATCGGCCCGCCGCCACTGGATACGACCAGCGCCTCCAGATCGGCCACCGAACCGATGGCCCCCACCGAGCGCACGATCAGCGATTCCTCGCCGCTGGTCAACCGACCGGCGCCGTCGTTGCGGTTGCCCGCCTCGATCGCTGCCTTGATATCCGAGACCGAAAGGCGCGCGGCAGCAAGAGCGGCGGGATCGGGGCGCACCTCGAACGTGCGGACATGTCCGCCCAACGAATTCACATCGGCCACGCCGGGAACCGTTCGCAGCGCGGGCCGGATCGTCCAGTCCAGCAGTTCGCGCTTTTCCTGAAGCGAAAGCGGGCCCTCGATCGTGAACATGAACAGTTCGGAAAGCGGCGTGGAAATCGGGGCCAGACCGCCGCTCACGCTTGATGGCAGGTCGCCGAGAACCCCGGACAGACGCTCCGCCACCTGCTGGCGAGCCCAATAGATATCGGTGCCGTCGGTGAAATCGATCGTGATATCGGCAATCGCGTATTTTGCGGTGGAGCGCAGCACCGATTGTCCGGGGATGCCCAGCATCTCCATCTCGATCGGAGTGACGACCCGGCTTTCGATCTCCTCCGGAGTCATGCCCGGAGCCTTGAGGATCATCTTGACCTGGGTCGGCGCGATGTTCGGATACGCATCCACCGGAAGGCGAATGAAGGCCCAGGTGCCCAGAGCCGCGACAACGGCGGCAAGCCCCAGAACCACAAGGCGCCAGGCAAGCGCATGGGCAACCAGCCGGTTCAGCATGACGCGCCGCTCACTTAGCCAAAGCCAGCGCCTTGAGCGCGCTGGTGCCGGAAACAACGACCGGTTCGCCTGCCTTCAGGCCGGCGAGTACGACCGTGGCCACGGCATCCCCGCCGCCAGTGCGAACCTTGCGGACTGCATAACCCTTGGCAGAGCGGACGAACACCGCGTCCTCGCCGTCGATCCGGGTAAGCGCGGCAGAAGGCACCGCCACCGCGCCTGCCGGGGCAGGCCCCAGCACGATCACGCTGGTGGTCCCGCCCGCAACCCGGCCGCTTCCGGCCGGTATGGTCGCCTTGAGCGCAGCCGAACGGGTTGCCGGATCGAGCGCGGTTCCCACGGAAGAAACGGTTCCAGTGGTATCGCCCACGCGCACGGTCATGCCGGGGAGCAGGGTGCCCAGCAGTCGTTCGGGAACTTGCGCGGTCACTTCATAGCGGCCTTCGGCATCAATCACATATGGCGCGCTGGCGCCATCGACCGGGCTGCCCGCCATGATGTCGGCCTTGGTCACCCGGCCGGCGATAGGCGCACGCAAGGTATAAGTGCCGCTGGCCCCGTCTCCTCCGACCATGCGAAGAACGCGAGATTTTTCGTTCACATCGGCCCCGGCCTCAGCCGCCAGAGCGCGAGCCTCGTCGGCGCGGGCGCCGGCAATCACGCCCTCGCGGCTCAGCTGCGAAAGCCGCGACGCGCTGGACTGGGCGACTTCGCTGCGGGCACTGGCGCGGGCAAGATCCGCACCCAGGGTCAAGACATCGCGGCTGGCCACCGTGGCCAGCGCCTGCCCGCGTGCAACGGCATCGCCTTCGACCACGAAGGTCCGCAGAACCACGCCCGGCAGGGTCGCGGGCACGGCCACGCGAGAATTGGCCGGAGGGGCTATCATCGCCGGAAGTTCGGCCATTGGGGCCTCGGTGGCTGCCTTGGCCGGCTCCACCACGATGCCCAGCACCTGGGCCTTGGCGGGATCCACCTGCAGTTCGCCAGCAGCGGCATTGTTTGCAGTCGCTTCCACGGGCGGCGGTGCATCCGCACTGCCAAACCACCAGACGCCGCCTGAAACGGCAACGGCCGCAACTGCGGCCACAACAAGGGCACGGTTCCTGTCCATGCCGGATCGCTATACGATCCGCCTGACACAAACCTGACGACCAGTTGAGTTTTAGTGCAGCCGCGGGAACTCCAGCCGGATCTCTCGCGCATCGGGATCGGTCGCCAGGCGGCCACCGTGCGCCGCGACGATGCGCTGCGCGATGGCAAGCCCCAGTCCCGCCCCGTCCCGGCTGGGGTGTCCGGCGCGTTCGTGGCGGCGCACTAGGCGGGACAGTTCCTCCGGGCTGAGTCCGGACCCGCCATCTGCCACCCGAAGCATGGCACCCGGACCGCAGGAAACCCTGACAGTCCCGCCCGGGGGAGTGACCCGCCCGGCATTCTCCACGAGATTGCGCAAGGCCGCGCCGACTGCTTCGCGATGGCCGCGCATACGGGCAACGGGATCCACCACGTTCAATTCAATCATGCGCCCGGCCGCGATGAGTTCCGGCGCGGCGAGCGCCACCACATCCTCGGCAAGGCCAGACAAGACGAATTCGCGCGCGGGCAAAGGCTGCGTTGCCGCCGCGTTGACCTGCGCCAGCAAGAGCAACTGATCGATCAGGCGGCGCATTGCCCCCAGTTCATCGCGCAGCCGCGCCGGATCGATCCCGCCGGGCTGATCCAGTTCGATCTGCAGGATGGCAAGAGGCGTCCGCAGTTCATGGGCGACATCGGCAGCGAAGGCTTCCTGCTGCGCCGCCGCCTCGTCAAGCCGGCCAAGCAGCCGGTTAACCGCCTCCACGAACGGCATCGCCTCGGCAGGCAATTCTGCATCGGGCACGCGAAAACCGCGCTCGGCAGGGGTTTCCTCAATCAACCGGGCGGCCCGGCGCAGAGGCTGGAATGCCCGATGAATCAGGATGCTGGCAGCAATTGCACTGGGCACGAGAAAGACCACGAACGGCAAGCCGACATGGTCTTGCATTTCGTGCCACGCGACCTCGTAGGAATCCGGCCCGAGCAGGTCACTCACCGAGAAGCCGTAATCCCGCATCATCGTCACAAACAGGGTGAACGCGGCCACGAAGCCGATCAGCAGCAATCCCAGCGCGAGCCGGCGCGAAATGGAAGGGCGGCGCCCCCCGGCAGAGCCAGGCATCACAGACCGCGCTCTTCGAGCAGATAACCCAAGCCGCGGATCGTATGCAGCATGTGCCCTGCCCCGCTCTCCTCCAGCCGCCGCCGCAAACGGGAGACCACGGCATCCACGGCATTGGGCGAGACTTCCTCGGCAAATCCGTACAGCGCATTTTCGATTTGAGTGCGACGCACAACCGAACCGGCATGCCGCATCAACAGCTCAAGCAGGCCCATTTCCCGCCGGGTAAGCTCAAGTGGGCTGCCCCCGCTCCATGCCCGCTGGGCGACCGTGTCGAACTGCAACGGCCCGACCTCGATCCGCAGGGTCGACCGCGGCCCCGTACGACGCAGCAAGGCGCGCAAGCGGGCGGCGATCTCTTCCGGTTCGGCCGGCTTGACCAGGTAATCGTCGGCCCCGGCATCCAGCCCGCCCACCCGATCATCCAGCGCGCCCCGCGCGGTAAGCATCAGGACAGGCACAACAAACCCCCGCTCACGCCGTGCCTGAAGCCACCTGCGGCCATCGCCATCAGGCAAGCCAAGATCGAGCAGCACGGCATCGAACGCTGCGCAGGCCAGAGCCTCGTCCGCTCCGGCCAACGTTGGCGCAGTGTCGCAAGTCATCCCCTTGCGGGTCAGCGCGTCAGCCACCAGCCCGGCAAGCCGGGCATTATCCTCAACGATCAGCAGCCGCATGCCGCCCCTCTCCCTTGCCTGGCAAAGTGGCGCACGCGGCCCCGCCCGGCAACCCTTTAGCGGATCTGCATCCGCACCCCGGCCCAGATCGTGCGTGGAGCGCCCAGATCGATCGAGCCGCCCTGATTGCGGGTTACCACCGCCACATCGGCCAGGTTTTCGCCGCGCAATACCAATGAAAAGCCGGCGTGCAGGGGAAATTCGGCATAAGCATCAACTGTGGTGGCAGCCGCGAGCAGATCGGTTTCGAGATCGCCTTCCCACTGCGCGCCAACATGCTTGACCGTAAGCGCCAGCCTTGTGCCACCAGCAGGAACCCAGGCAAACGTGGCGTTTGCGGCAATCCGGGGCGTTTGTGCCGGACGCTTGCCATCAAGCGCTGCCGAAGCGCCGCTCGCCCGCACCTGCGCCCGGGTCAGTGCAAGCGCGCCATCGAACGTCACCGCGCCCCACCTCAAGGCAGCCGTTGCCTCGATCCCGCGGGCGACCACCGCATCGATATTTCGCCGCTGCCGCAAGTTGGTGCCGGTGGTCACGTTCGCAATCGCGTTCTTCACCCGGTTGTCATAGACGGTAAGACCAAGGTTCAGTGCCTTGACCGGCTGGAAATCAAAGCCTGCTTCCACGCCTTCTATCCGCTCGTTGACGAGATCGGCATTCGCCTCGGTGCGCAGCGCACCGACCGAAAAGGGGCGGTAAAGTTCGTTGAGCGTGGGCTGGCGAATCCCGCTGTAGGCAGACGCTCGCAAAGTCAGTCCTTCAGCCGCCCGAACCACCGCGCCGCCCCGTGCCGACGTGTCCCAGCCAGTACGCCCGGCCCAGGGCCGCTCGGTAATCACGCCAGCCGCATCCTGCGAACGAAACCGTCCGGATGTGATCGCCCAACGATCGGCCCGCACCCCGGCAGTCAGGACAACCGGGCCAAGGCTCCAGTCATGCTCAGCATAGACGCCGACATCGCTGTTGCGCCCGCTCGCGCTGCGCCGCGCGGTCAGCGGATTTGCCGCCTGATTGGAGTCGTAGGCCGCCTCGGACGCAGTACCTTCAGCAATCCGCAGATCGCCGCCGACCCGCAAGACATGGCGTTCACCCAGCGGCGGGCGGACTTCAATTTTTCCGCCAATCCCTGTCGATGGCGTTGCATACTGATCGAGCGAACGGCGCAACGTGTTGGAATTAAAGACGATGCTGGTGAAATTGCGTGCCTGAACATAGCCAAGCAGATCGAACCGCCACGCCCCGCGCCCGATCAGCCGCACGCTGGCATCCTGACCCGACGAGGTATTATCTGCGCCGGCAAAACGCAGTGTGCGGCGATCATCCGATGCGGCGATCCGGGTTTGAAGCTCGATATCCTGAGCAATAGGCGTCGCGGTGCGAATGCCGGCTGACCAGACATCATAACTGGCGCGCACGCTGCTCGGCCCTCGCTGGGCCGGCGGGGTTGTCCAGAAGCCGCCGCCTCGGTTCCACTGCCCTGAAACCACGGCGAACCCTGCCCCCAACCGCGGGGCCAGGCTACCGGAAAGGTCCGTCTCCCCCCGATTGTTCACCAGCACCGCACCCTGGCCCAGCCCGAGTTCGGACGGCCCGGCACTGGCCAGTTCGATGGTTCCGGCCACGGCGCCAGCGCCGAATGCACCGGCCCCGCCGCCCTTTGTCACCCGCGCTGCGGTCAGCAGCGACGGATCTATCGCCGACAGGGGTATATAGCCAAAGAAAGGGTCGGCCTGCGGCACACCATCCAGCAGGACCAACGTGCGGCTGGTGGCATTGCCACCCAGCGCCCTCAGCGTGATCCCCTGAGCCGAAGGGTTGGCCGATCGGCTGTCCGACCGGCGGAACTGCTGTAATCCGGCAACCGCGCCGAGGGCGTCCTCGAGCCGGCCAGAGGCGCTGGTCCGCAAGCGCTCCCGCGGAAGTTCGATAGTGTCATAGGCTGCTGCGGCAGGGGGCAGATCAAGTCCGCGCCCGGTGACGACGATTTCCGATGCCACGACAGCTCCTCCCCCATCCTCCGAAACCGGAGCGGCCAGAACAGGAACAGCAGAAACGACTGCGCAGCAGGCGATGATATTCGGAAAAGAACGCATGCTGCTCTGTTTCCAGCCATGTCGGGACTTGTCCAGCCCTATCAGCGGGAACTTCAAGGCACGTGTTCGCGTTCGCGAAACGAGAGGTTGCGTGCCGACAAGGCCCGACTACCGGGAGACTGCACGATGAGCGATAACACATCGATCCAGGGCGAACAGGATCGCCGTCAATCGCTGGGCGACCAAGGCTACGAACTACGCTACTTTGCCCGTAAACACGGCCTGACAACAGCACAGGCGATGGACCTCATTCGGCGGATCGGGAGTGATCGCGCTAAGCTCAACGAAGCTGCCGTGCGGCTACGGCGCAGCCAACGGCCAACATAGAGTTACCCCCCTGCTGTCCGCGCGACCCGCATCCCTGTAAACCCGCTGATGGCAATCACCGGGCCTTGCGGCCGCTGTTGTATACTACGCATGTCGCCGCAATGCTGCCGCTGGCGGGACATTGTTTACATCAAGGCAGTCAAATCTGAACGTCACAGTGTCGCCACCCTGCACGCAGGCGCAGCCATTTACCGGCCTGCCGTTCTGCCCTCTTGCCGGAACCGGATCTCAGGCCCATGCATCATGGTTATGGATGCGCCAGAGAAGCCCGCCCCCTTACTGCCTGTATGTGCGTTACCGTCGAGTTTCGGGGCAGCCCTAGTGCGAGGGTTACGTTGTAGTTGTCCTCGTTGTGGTGGGGCGGGATTGTTTGTTCGTTGGCTGAAGCCGATTGATGTTTGTGGGAGTTGTGGTCAGGACTGGAGTTTGCAGCGCGCGGATGATTTTCCGGCGTATATTGCGATTTTGGTGACCGGTCACATTCTGGCTCCGGTGATCATCGCGATGGTTTCCGACCTGGCGCTGTCTGCGGGAGTGATTGCGGCGATCCTGTTGCCGCTGTCGGTTGGCTTGATGCTGGCGCTGCTTCAGCCTGCCAAGGGGGCGGTCATCGCGGTGCAGTGGTGGCACGGCCTGCATGGTTTCACCCGCGAACGGGCAGGATCGCCGCCGCCGCGCGCTGACTGACGCTTGCCGAAATGCGGCACAGCGATAGTGAAGTTGTGTGAAGAATCTTGGCTGGTGGTTGCGGGGGTAGGATTTGAACCTACGACCTTCAGGTTATGAGCTGCATTT
>CAZVHM010000020.1:0-29542 GCA_964627175.1 uncultured Novosphingobium sp.
CCCCAACCGTCGAGGCTCTAATCAGAGCTGGGTGAAAGTCCCGTGGCAGGTCACAAGCCAACCGACAGCGGCAACAGGATCGCCGCAATCACTCCCGCAGACAGCGCCAGGTCGGAAACCATCGCGATGATCACCGGAGCCAGAATGTGACCGGTCACCAAAATCGCAATATACGCCGGAAAATCATCCGCGCGCTGCAAACTCCAGTCCTGACCACAACTCCCACAAACATCAATCGGCTTCAGCCAACGAACAAACAATCCCGCCCCACCACAACGAGGACAACTACAACGTAACCCTCGCACTAGGGCTGAATGAGCATAGGTCATCGACCTTAAACGGCGCAGGTCAGGTGTGATTTACAGCGCAGGTTGATGCGAGCTCAGAATGTCAGGCTACGGCGCGGCGCGATACGGATCGTGGTGCCAGGCTCTGGCGCGGGCGTGCTGGCTTCCAGATCGATTTCCACCAACCTGTCGGTGCCGTGAATGGTGCCTTCGATTCGCCATGCGCCGCCCCGGCGGAAGACGCATTCCACGCGAATTGGCTGGCCACCTTCGGTGACGATCTCGATATCGTGCGGCCGCACGTGCAGTTCTCCGTCCCCATTGGGGAAGCGATTGGTTTCGCCCACGAAAGTCGAGACGAACGGGCCGGCCGGGTTCATGTACACTTCTTCCGGTGTCCCGACCTGTTCGATCTTGCCATGGTCCATGACCACGACCCGATCGGCCATTTCGAGTGCTTCATCCTGATCGTGCGTGACGAAGATCGAGGTGAGGCCCATTTGCCGATGGAGATCGACAAGCCACCGGCGCAGATCCTTGCGCACCTTGGCGTCGAGGGCGCCGAAGGGCTCATCAAGCAGCAGCAACTGGGGCTGGATTGCCAGGGCGCGGGCAAGCGCCACGCGTTGCCGCTGCCCGCCCGAGAGCTGGGCCGGATATCGGTCGCCGAGCCCCGGCAATTGGATCAGGCGCAAAAGTTCGTCGGCGCGCTCCCGGATCGCGGTTTTCGAGGGGCGCTCGCTGCGCTTTTTCACGCTGAGCCCGAACGCGATGTTTTCGCTCACGGTCATGTGCTTGAACAGCGCATAGTGCTGGAACACGAAGCCAACGCCGCGTTCCGCCACTGAGCGGTTGGTCACGTCTTCGCCATTGAAGCATACCCGCCCTTCGTCCTGGAATTCGAGGCCGGCGATGATCCGTAGCAGCGTGGTCTTTCCCGAACCGGAAGGACCGAGCAGGGCAATGAATTCACCGGGGCGAATGTGCAGGTCGATACCATGCAGCGCGGGGAAATCGCCGAAGCTCTTCGACAGGTTCTCGATGCGGATCAATGCCTTGCTCCCCCGTGGAGGTCGAAGCGCCATTCCAGTACGGTTTTCGCCACCAAGGTCACCAGCGCGAGGCAGGCGAGGAGCGAGGCAACCGCGAAGGCGCCGACGAAATCATATTCGTTGTAGAGAATTTCGATGTGCAGCGGCATCGTGTTGGTTTCGCCGCGGATGTGCCCGGAAACCACGGATACCGCGCCAAACTCGCCCATCGCGCGGGCATTGCACAGCAACACGCCATAGAGCAGCCCCCAGCGGATATTGGGCAGGGTAACGTGCCAGAAGGTTTGCCAACCATTCGCCCCCAGCGAGATTGCCGCTTCCTCGTCCGTCTTGCCCTGTTCCATCATCAGCGGGATCAGTTCGCGGGCGACGAACGGGAAGGTGATGAACACCGTGGCCAGAATGATGCCCGGAACGGCGAAAATCACCTTCACGTCGTGTGCGGCCAGCCACGGGCCGAAATACCCCTGTGCGCCGAACAGCAGCACAAAGATCAGCCCCGAAACAACTGGCGAAACCGACAGCGGCAGATCAATCAGCGTGAGCAGGAAAGACTTGCCGCGGAAATTGAATTTCGTGATCGCCCACGAAGCTACCACACCGAACACCATGTTGAGGGGCACACTGATGCAGGCGATGAGCAGCGTGAGCTTCATGGCCGCCAGCGCATCTGGCGTTTCGATGGCGGCGAGGAACAGGCCAAGCCCGCCTTTCAGCGCTTCCGAAAACACCGCAACCAGCGGCAGCAGCAAAAAGAATGCAAGAAACAGCAACGCGCCGCCGATCAGCAGGGCACGGGCGAGCGGCCCCTCGCTGGTGCTGCGCCGGCTGACTGCGCGAGCGGAGAGAAGAGCCCGGCTCATGCGCCATACCTCGCCCGGGAAGCGGCCTGGATGGTGTTGATCAGCAGCAGGATGGCAAAGCTGGCCAGCATCATAACGGTCGCGATCGCCGTGGCGCCGGCATAAGCATATTGTTCAAGCTGGGTAACGATCAGCAAGGGCGCAATCTCGGTCTTGCCGGGCATGTTCCCGGAAATGAAGATCACCGAGCCATATTCTCCCACCCCGCGGGCGAAAGCCAGGGCGAAGCCGGTGAGCAGGGCAGGGGCGATAGCCGGAAACAGAATGCGGCGGAAAACTTGTGCGCGGGTGGCGCCAAGAGTTGCGGCTGCTTCCTCGACCTCCTTGCCGAGATCGGCCAGCACCGGTTCCACCGAGCGGACGACGAACGGCAACCCGATGAAGACCAGCGCGATCACGATGCCCAGCTGCGTGAACGCGACCTTGATGCCCAGTGGCGCAAGATGCTCGCCGATCCAGCCCGAGGGCGCATAAAGCGCGGTAAGCGCGATGCCCGCCACTGCGGTGGGCAGGGCGAACGGCAGATCGACCAGCGCGCCGATCACTCGCTTTCCGAAGAAATCGTAGCGGACCAACACCCAGGCGACGAGCAGGCCGAAGACCGCGTTCACCGCGCCGGCGGCGGCAGCTGTGCCGAAGCTGAGCCGATAGGCGGCAAGCGCGCGTTCGGAAAAGCCCACGCGCACGAATTCGTCCCAACCCATGCCGGCCGATTTCAGGAAGATCGTGGCGATCGGAATCAGCACGATCAGCGTCAGCCAGCCAACGGTGAAGCCGAAGGTCAGCCTGAAGCCCGGCAGGGCGGAGCGGGGGCGCATGAAGGAGCGGGCGTGGGCCATCTGCAGTGGTCTGCTCGAAGTTGAGGTGCTCAGGGGACGGGCGGTGGCAAGGGTTTGAGGCAGGAGTATGGCTTACTTTTTCGCGTAGATGCGATCGAACACTGCGCCATCATCGAAGAACTGCTTTTGTGCCTTGGCCCAGCCGCCGAATTCCTGATCAACCGTGACCATGTCGAGCGCCGGGAATTGCTGCTGGAACTGCGCTGCAACCTGCGGATCGTGGGGGCGATAGTAATTGCGGGCGATCGCCGTTTGCGCGGCGGGGGTGTAGAGATATTCGAGATAGGCCTTGGCTGCGGCTTCGGTGCCATGCTTCCTGGCGTTTTCGGTGATCACTGCCACGGAAGGTTCGGCAAGGATCGATATGCTGGGGGTGATGACTTCGAACTGGCCCTTGCCCATCTTTTCCTTGGCCAGCAGCGCTTCGTTTTCCCACGAGATCAATGCATCGCCGATGCCGCGTTCGACAAACGTGGTGGTGGCGCCGCGCGCCCCGCTATCCAGCACCGGAACTTGCGAAAACAGCTTGCCGACATAAGCTTCTGCGGCTGCATCGGAGCCGCCGGACTTGCGGCCATAGGCCCAGGCCGCCAGGAAATTCCAGCGCGCGCCGCCGCCGGTCTTGGGATTGGGCGTAATCACCTGCACGCCGGGCTTCACCAGATCCCCCCAGTCGCGGATGCCCTTGGGATTGCCCTTGCGGACCAGGAACACGATCGTGGAGGTATAGGGGGCAGAGTTGTGCGGCAGGGCTTTTTGCCAATCGGCGGGGAGGAGCTTCGCTTTCTGGGCGATGGCATCGATGTCATAGGACAGTGCCAGCGTGGCGACATCCGCCTCAAGACCATCGATGATCGACCGGCTCTGCTTTCCGGAGCCGCCGTGGCTCATACGGAAGGACACTTTCTGGCCGGTCTTCTTTTCCCACTCGGCCGCGAAGGCGGGATTGATCGCCTGATAAAGTTCGCGAGTCGGATCATACGACACGTTGGTCAGTTCCACCGTGTTCCCTTTGTCGGAGCCGCCAGAGCAGCCCGCCAGCGCGGTGGTGAGCATGATCGCTGCGGAAAGGAACAGGCGGCGATTCATCGGGTGTCCTCCAGGTTGGTTGCTCACCGATAAACTCAATCTGCGCGGTAGACATTAAATTTAATGTGTGCCGGTGCCTAGCGCAGCTTTCGCGTGCAATCCTGCAGCCCCGGACCGTGCGGAGCATAACTCAAGCCGATCAGTAGACAAGTGCGCGCGGGGACGAAGTGGCCGGATCTTGTCCAAGCGCCCCGCCGCTGCGACAGGTGACGCATGGCGACAACGCGGTTATGGAGCGCCCATGCCGCGCCCGGCGCGACTGCCCGAACTGTGGAGCTTGCCTGTCGTGATCGCCCGGTTGAAGGGGGCGCTTGACCCCTATATTCTTGCTTTGCTGGGCACGGTGCTGCTGGCATCGCTGATCCCGGCGCAAGGCCGCGCCGCAGTGGTGGTGGGGGTGGCGGCAGACCTTGGCATCGTGCTGCTGTTCTTCCTCCACGGGGCCAAGCTTTCGCGCGATGCGATCCTTGCCGGTGCCGGGAACTGGCGGCTTCATGCCGCGGTGTTAGCCACCACATTCATGGTATTTCCGGTGCTGGGCGTGGGCATCGGCGCTCTTCCGGGGCTGTCGGCCACTGTGGCGGCCGGAATGCTTTTCCTGACCTTGCTGCCTTCCACCGTACAAAGTTCCATCGCCTTTACATCAATCGCCGGCGGCAATGTGGCGGCGGCGATCTGTAGTGCATCGTTTTCCAACCTGCTCGGCATCTTCATCACTCCGCTGCTCGCTGCTCTGCTGATGGGCGGGCAGGGCGCGGGCGTTTCGTGGGAGGCGGCAGAGACCATTGTTCTCCAGCTGCTGCTGCCGTTTGCTGTCGGGCATGCGCTGCGTCCGGTGTTGAGCGGGTGGGTGGCGCGGCGCAAGGTTCTGGTGTCCTATGTGGATCGGGGGTCGATCCTGCTGGTGGTTTATTCCGCTTTCAGTGCCGCGGTGGCTGGCGGGTTGTGGCAGAAAATGCCGCTGGGGCAGGTGCTGCTGATGATCGGGCTGGCTTGCGCGCTGCTTGCGGTCATCATCGCCTTCACCTGGTTTGGCGGCCGCCTGCTGGGTCTCCCGCGCGAGGATGCCATCGTCTTACTGTTCTGCGGTTCGAAGAAAAGCCTGGCCACCGGGGTTCCGATTGCCGGGGTGCTGTTTCCGGCGGCGCAAGTGGGCATGGTGATCCTGCCGGTGATGATCTTCCACCAAATCCAGCTGATCGTGTGCGCGGTGATCGCGCGGGCACTGTCCCGGCAGGGCACCTAAACCCAGGATGATGCTGGCAGGGCCAGGCGATAGCGGCAGGTCGATTGCCGCATCGCCCAGCACCGCGCGCGTTCGCGTTCAGCGGACGGTGAAGGTATATGCTCCTTCGGCCTGCTGCTGGTCTGTGCCTGCGGCATGCCACTTCAGGGCATAGGTGCCGGCAGGTAGCGGGCGGGGCAGGGTCACGATCAGCTCGTTGCCCTTGACCACAGGTGTGAAGCCCCTGATTGGCATCGGGGCGTGATTGGCCATGCCGGGCATCCCGGTCATGGTCAGGTCAAGCCCGGTAAGCGGCGCGGCCAGTGCTTCGCTGAAGCCCAGCCTGATCTCGCTCGGTCTGCTTACGGTGGCCTTGGCGGCGGGGTGGGCGGACATGAGCCGGGGCTGAGCCTGTGCGGCGGTGGCGTGCAGGACGAAAGCGGCGAAGGCGGCAAGGGTGCAAAGGGCAGCGCGGCGCATGGCTGTTCTCCGAAAGGGCTGCGGATTATGTGGCGATATCCTGCATTCCCTGCGCATTCACGCGATTTTTGCCGGGTGACGCCACAGCCTAATGTCGGAAAGGCTGGCATGACAAACCGAAATCGTGCGTATTGAGGGGATGGACAATGCACTTGCGCTTGATCGCCGCTCCCTTTTGCGCGCCGGTGGTTACGTTGCAGCCGGTCTGGCCTTTGCCCCGCTGTTTCCGGCCTGGGCCCAAAGCGGCACGGCCGGGGCAGGGGCGGGAACCACACGCCTTTCGGTTGCGCCGGCCCATTCGGTAATTGGCGGCCGCGCGCTGCACCATACCGTGGCTGTCAACGACACGATTCCGGGGCCGCTGATCCGCCTGAAAGAGGGCGAAACGGCGCGGATCGCGGTGAGCAACCGGTTGGCCGAGCAGACTTCGATCCACTGGCACGGGCTGCTGGTGCCGTTCCAGATGGATGGGGTGCCCGGGGTCAGCTTTCCCGGCATCGATCCGGGCGAGACGTTCACCTATGAATTCCCGGTCACCCATTCCGGCACGTTCTGGTACCATAGCCACTCCGGCATGCAGGAAGCGGTCGGGCTTTATGGCCCGCTGATCATCGATCCGGCCGGGCCGGACCCGATCCAGTCAGACCGCGAGCATATCCTCGTCCTGGCAGACTGGAGCCCGATGCATCCGCACGAACAGATGCGCCGGCTGAAGGTGATGCCGGGCTATTTCAACCGCCAGCGGCAGGACATCGCCGGGCTGCTGGCCGGGCAGGATCAACCGCTTAAGGATCGGCTGGAATGGGCCGCGATGCGGATGGACCCGACCGACATTTCCGATGTGACCGGCTTCACCTACACCTACCTTATCAACGGGCAGGATACCGCCGCCAACTGGACCGGACTGTTCCGCCCCGGCGAACGGGTGCGATTGCGGATCATCAACGCCGGCGCGATGACGAACTTCAATTTCCGCATTCCCGGCCTGGCCCTCACGGTCGTGGCGGCAGACGGCAATCCGGTCCAGCCGGTGGAAACCGACGAACTGCAGATTGCCATTGCCGAAACCTACGACCTGATCGTTACTCCGGCCGAGGAGAGGGCCTATGGCGTGATCGCCGAAGCGCTTGACCGTTCGGGCCAGGTGCGCGGCACACTTGCCCCCCGCGCCGGAATGGCGGGGCCGGTGCCGGCGCTGCGCCAGCGGCCGCTGCTAACCATGCGCGACATGGGAATGGATATGTCGGGCATGGCAATGGGGCAGGGCGGCGTGATCGACCTGTCGCAGCCCGAACCGGTCGGGGCGCATGCCGGCCACACCATGAAAATGCGCGATCCGGCCGTGGCTCCGCAGGTGAAGCTGTCGCCCGGCGTAGCCTCGCTCTCGCCCATGCCGGCCGATCGGCTGGCCGACCGGCCGACCGGGCTGGAACAGGAACCGCACCGGGTGCTGACATATGCCGAGCTGCGCTCGCTTGCGCCCAACCCCGATGGCCGCGCGCCCAGCCGGCAGATCGATGTCCACCTCACCGCCAACATGGAACGCTACATGTGGTCGATTGATGGTGAAACGATCTCCGACGGGGCCAAGCCCATCCCCTTCCGGCATCACGAACGGGTCCGGCTCAACCTGATCAACGATACGATGATGCCCCACCCGATCCACTTGCACGGCCACTTCTTCGAACTGGTCAGCGGCGAGAAGGGGCACCGACCGCGCAAGCATACGGTCAATGTCCTGCCGGGTGGCAAAGTCTCGCTCGATCTGACCGCTGATGCCGAAGGGGATTGGGCGTTTCACTGCCATATGCTGCATCACATGCACGCCGGGATGATGCGGATCGTTACCGTGCGTCACGAAGAAGGAGCCACCTGATGCGCGGCCTTGCTCTTGCCACCGCCGCGCCGCTGGTGCTGGTGGCTGTTCCGGCTGGGGCGCAGCAGGCCGATCATGCCCACCATCAGCACGGGATGGAGCAGATGCAGGCCCCGCCCGAAACGGATCATGCCAGCCACGCCGCCGCTGGCAGCGTGACCACGGCAGATCCGGCAGACACCCCCGGCAATGCCGCGCCGCCGCCGGTTCCGGCCGATCATCCGGCAGACCGGTTCTTTCCGGCCGATCGCATGGCCAGGGCCCGTGCCGCGCTCGTTCGCGAAAGTGATTGGCGTGGAAGCGCTCTATTGATTGATGAGCTGGAATACCGCGCGCAGGGCGGTGCCGATGGCTATGCCTGGAAAGTCACCGGCTGGACCGGTGGCGATATCAACCGGCTGGCGATTTCGACCGAGGGAGAAGGCGAAATCGGCGGCGGGGTGGAACACGGTGAAGTGCGTGCGCTGTGGCGCCACGCGCTTGATCCATGGTTCAATCTGGAAGCTGGCTTGCGCCAGGATTTCGGCCACGGGCCGCAGCGCACGTATGCCACCTTGGGCATCGAAGGGCTGGCGCCATACTGGTTCGAGCTGGAAGGCCAGGTGTTCGTGTCGAACAAGGGTGATGTCCACTTGCGGGCAGGGGGCAGCCACGATCTGCGCCTGTCCGGGCCGTTGCTGCTGCAACCGGAGGCTGAAGTGAACGTGGCGTTGCAGGACGTGCCGGAACTGGGCATCGGCGCCGGGTTCGAGCGGATCGAACTCGGCGCGCGGCTGCGTTATGAAATCCGGCCTGAATTCGCCCCCTATGTCGGGGTGCATTGGGAAAGCCGGCTGGGCGGCAGCGCCGATCTTGCCCGCGCCCGGAGGGACCGGGTGTCGGGCGTTTCAGCCGTGGCGGGTCTGCGCGCCTGGTTCTGAACCGCCGGCGATGCTGGTGAGCAGATCGACCGCCACTTCCGGTTCAAGCAGCTGCAATGCCGCGGCCAGATCGCCGCTTTCCTGTGCGGCCTTGGCCACGGCCGCGGCCCGGGCATAGCCGATCAGCGGCACCAGTTCGGTGGCCAGCGCCGTGCTGCGGGCCAGATTGTCGCGGCAGCGCGCGGCATTGGCGGTGATCCCGTTCACGCAGTTTGCCACCAGCATGTCCATCGCATTGGCCAGCAGATGCACGGCCTCGTGGATCGACCAGAAGATCACCGGTTCGAACGGGTTGAGCTGAAGCTGCCCCGCCTCGGCCGCCAGCGATACGGTCAGGTCCAGCCCGAACACCTTGTAGCAGGCGGCGCTGACCGCTTCGGGGATCACCGGGTTCACCTTGCCGGGCATCAGCGATGAACCGGGTTGCCGCGCGGGCAGGTGGATTTCGCCGATCCCGCCTGCCGGACCGCTGGATAGAAGCCGCAGATCGTTGGAAATCTTGGAAAGCTTGGCTGCAACGCGCTTCAGCATCCCGGAATAGAGCACAAAGGCGCCCATGTCCCAGGTGGCTTCGATCAGGTTGGCGGCGGGTATCACCGGCTCGCCCGTCACTTCGGCCAGCATGGCGCAAACCTGCCGGCGATAATCCGGGCTGGCGGCAATTCCGGTGCCGATGGCGGTGCCGCCAAGGTTCACTTCCAGCATCAGTGCCGCGGTTTCGCGGGCGCGTTGGATATCTTCGCGCAGGGTGGTGGCATAAGCGGCGAATTCCTGGCCCAGCGTCATCGGCACGGCATCCTGAAGCTGGGTTCGGCCCAGCTTGGCTATGCCGGCAAAGGCTTCGGCGCGGCCGTCCATCGCCGCAGCCAGCCCCTCCAGTGCTTCGCACAGCCGCGCGTTCAGGGCATGCACCGCCAGCCGCACCGCCGTGGCATAAGCGTCGTTGGTGGATTGGTTGCGGTTCACGTGGTCATTGGCGCTCACCACCTTGGGGTTGCCGCGTTCGGCACCCAGCAGTTCGGCGGCGCGATTGGCGATCACCTCGTTGGCGTTCATGTTGGTGGAAGTGCCGGCGCCGCCCTGGCAGGCATCCACCGGGAAATGATCGTGATGCTGCCCGGCCAGCAGTTCGTCGCAGGCAGCGATGATCGCATCGGCGATTTCCGGCGCCACCTCGCCGGTCTTGCGATTGACGATAGCCGCCGCCTTCTTGACCTGGGCAAGCGCAGTGATCAGTTCCGGAAAGCCGGAAATCTGCACCCGGCTTAGCGGAAAATTGGCCCGTGCCCGCTCGGTCTGCGCGCCATAAAGCCGGTCTGCCGGAACCTCTACCGGGCCGAGCGGATCGGTTTCGGTACGGGTCTCGGCGCTGGTCTTCGTCATGGAAACGTTCCTTTGCTGGCCAGCAGAACTCAGGTTCCGGGCCTTTCTGGAAGAAGCCGCAAGGCTCGCCTGATCGCCCACAGGCCAACCGCAAGCATCAGGCCAAGGGCTGCAAGGTATAGCGGTCCGGCCTGCTTGGCTGGTCCGTGGATCTGGTGGCCCGCCGTGTCGACCAGCAAGACCAGCATCAGCCCGCAAAACGCGCTCCACGCAACGAGATGCCAACGTGCGCCGTCATGCGGCGCGCGCCACGCGGCGAAGGCCAGCAATGCCGCGATTACCAGTTCGTCAAACGCCATCGGCACGAAGCGCGCCTTGCCCCAGTAGCGGGCGATTTCGCCTAGAGAGACAAGGGCCGCAATGAAATATGCCAGCCGGTTCAGGGTTTGCATTCAGTTGTTACTTTCCGTGTTTCTGTCAGGCAGGCGCGGACGTCTCAGTGGCCTCGCCTGATTGCCCCACTGTCCGGCGATAGAGATGCCAGGTGGCGTGACCAAGCACCGGTAGCGCGACCAGGAGGCCCAGGAACACCGGCAACATTGCCACGAACAGGGTTCCCGCAATGCACACTGCCCAGGCGAGGAGCACCTTGGGGTGCGTGCGCACGGCGGCAAGGCTGACGATGATCGCGGTCAGGAAATCAACTTCGCGGTCCACCAGCATCGGCAGGCTGACGACCGTGATGGCATAAAAGGCAAGCGCCATCAGCGCTCCCACCGCACTGCCCACGATCAGCATCATGATCCCCGTGCTGGTGCCAAACAGGGCCAGCGATTCCCCCCCGATGCCGGATTCGGCCAGGAAAACGGCGAAGATCCCGTGGGCGATCATCAGCCAGAAACCGAATGCGACGAACACGATGACCCCCATGCTGAGGATCTGTTCATCCCCCCGGCCGCGCAGCGCGCCAAGGATCACGCGCCAGCTCATCGGCAGGCCCGCTTCGCGGCGGCGGCTGACTTCGTATAGCCCTACCGCGGCGAAGGGCGCCAGAAGCGGAAAGCCAGCCGCAGCCGGGATCAGCCAGGCAACGGCTCCCCACCGGAACAGTGCGAAATATAGGAAAATCCCGGCGCCGGCATAGAATGCTGCGAAGAACAGCCCAAAGGACGGGCATGCCCGGAAATCGGCCCATCCGGCGGCCAGCGCGGCCCGCAGATCGGAAAGGTGAAGATCGCGCGCAACCGTTGCCTGTACGGCCGGCACCTGTCTGCTCTCGTTCATGGCTCTACCCCCTTTCGGGACCCGAAGGGAGCCTGCCCCAGCGACAGGGGCGCGGCAAGGGGGTGAATATCCATCGCCAACGCATTTCACGCCGGCTTCGGCCATCGAAGTGCCGGCCCCCGGAGCTGTAAGTGCGGGGCAATGAGCAAGACTCGTCGCAATGGACATGGTACAAGCAAAATGGATCGGTAGCTTCGACTGCCGCCTTTTCAGGCGTTCGATCAATGAAGGAAAAGGAACTTCGCCTCGCCCTTGTGTACTATGGCGGTGTTTCGCTTGCCATCTATCAGCACGGTGTGAATGTCGAGATCCTCAATCTCCTCCGCGCATCCAGAGCTTATCATAAACCGCGCAGCTTTGCCCAAAAGCAGGCCAGCGACCATGCCAGCGTCCGGCCCGATTCGACCGAGGCTGTCTACTTCGACCTGCTCAAGCAGATCGGCACGACCCTTGACCTGCGTGTTCTGGTGGATGTCATCTCGGGGTCTTCTGCCGGCGGCATAAACGGCATCGTGCTCGCCCGGGCCATCGCGCACGACCTTGCGATCGAGCCGTTGACCGACATGTGGTTCACAAGAGCGGACATCCTGCAACTGCTGGCCCCCGAGGCCCGTGCGGGAAGGCTGAGCAAGTGGTACATCTCACCCTTCCTGAACATTGCGTTTTCCATGCTGGAGAAAGAAGGCGTCCTGCCGCGCCAGTCGGACCGGGATGTCCGGCAACGCCTGTCGACTTTCTTCCGTTCGCGCTGGTTCAAGCCGCCGTTCGATGGGGCGCACTTCTCGGCCTTGCTGCTTGACGGGCTGATGGCCATGGAGGGAAATTCCCCTTCAGCCTCGTCCCTGCTTCCACCCGACACGACGCTGGATCTCATGATCACGGTCACCGATTATCACGGGGCCGAAAAGCTCATTTTCCTGCACGATCCGATATTCGTGCGCGAGCGGGAGCATCGACAGATCTTGCGGTTTCGGGCGGCCAGGTCGTCGGAGGCGCGGGTTCAATCGGATTTCGATCTGTCGAACGTGCCGTCGCTGGCTTTCGCCGGGCGGGCCTCGGCCAGCTATCCGGGGGCGTTTCCACCGGCGCAGATTGCCGAGATGGACGACCTTGTCGGGCAGCGCGGTCTTGGCTGGCCGGGACGGGAGCATTTTCTCGCGGTCAACTTCCCGCACTACCAGCAAATGGGCCTGAAGCCGGAACAGGCGATGCTGCTCGACGGAAGTATCCTTGATAACAAGCCGCTGCTGGCCGCGATTCAGGCCATACGCACCCACAGAGCCTATCGGGATGCAGACCGTCGGCTGGTCTATATTGATCCGCGCCCCGATCGGCCGGACGTGGTGACCCGGTTCGGCACGCCTGGTTTCTTCGCTACGCTGCGCGGAGCGCTTAGCGATCTTCCCCGGAATGATCCCATCCACGAGGAACTGGAGGAAATCAGCCGGTACAATGACCAGATCCGGCGCATGAAAGCGATCATCCGCAATTCCGCCCCGAATGTCGAAGCTCTTATCGAACAGGCAACTGAAGGCAAGTTGGCAGAACCGTTCACGGTCGAGACGCTCCGTCATTGGCGGCTGACCTCGACCAACCTGCTGGCGAACCTTTCGCTGGTCTACAATGCCTGGATGCGTTCGCTGGTGCTGGAATCGGTGGACGTGATCAGCGATCTCGTCTCGCGCCTGTGCAGGTTCGATTCCCACTCGCAGCAGGCGCACTGGGTTCGCAACGTGATCGAGGCCTGGTGTGAAATCGAGGGCATGTTTCCCCAAAACTACCGCATTCCGGACAACGTCGGCGCGGATCGGGAATTGCCGGAATTCGGGCGATTTATCGTCAACTACGGGGTGAAGTACAAGATCAGGCGCATCTCGGTAATCCTGCAGCAGGTGAACCTTGTCTACCGGTTGGCCTATGAGGAAGGTGCCAGCCATCTCCACGACAGTGCCTTCGATCAGATCAAGCGGGCGGTGGGCGACTGCCTGGCGCCGTTGCTTGCCATTGATGACCGGGCTTTTCTTGAGAAATTCCCCGCCCAGCCCGTGGAGGCACTGTTCGGCACGGCGCGTCAGCTGCCCATGCCGGATCCCTCACGCTATGCGCGCAACAACGCCAAAGGCATTTCGCAGGTTTTCGCCTTGATCGGGGAGGTATGCGGTCTCCTCGGCAACAACGAGGAACTCGATCTCATACTCGGTTCTCCCGCGATGATGGCGCTGAAGCCATCCTACCGGCGGACCATCCTGAACGGCTATCTCGGCTGGCCTTACTGGGATGTGATGCTGCTGCCGGTGATGAGCGCGCTGGGCCTGGACAGCAGGGCATTCGAGGAAGTGCTGGTTGACCGGATCAGCCCCGACGACGCACGGACGATCTGCATCGACGATGATTGCGGCAAGCTGCGGGGCGCGTCCGTGGTCGGGTTCGGCGGCTTTCTGAGCCAGGGTGCGCGGGAGCACGACTACTTCTGGGGGCGCATTCACGGGATCGACCGGATGCTCGACCTTGTCGCAAGTTCGATCAACTCGGAACAAGCTGGGGAGGACATAGATATCGCCGCGTTCAAGAAACGCGCCTTCGAGGCAATGCTGCGCGAGGAACAAGATCGTCTGACCGCGATTCCCGAAGTAATCGAACAGGTGCGCGGGGCAGTTAACAGGCTTTGACAATTTCGTCGCAGGCCGATCGGAGGTGATGATGTTCGTCGCGGTTTATTGGTGGCGCGTCCATCCGGGGAAGGAGGAGCAATTCCGCAAGGCTTGGCGGCGCGGTACAGAACTCATCCGGAAGCGCTATGGGAGTTATGGTTCGCGCCTGCATCGCGATGCCGACGGCCGTTTTGTCGGCTATGCGGAATGGCCTGACGAAGCGACCTGGCGCGCTGCGTTTGACCGGAAGATGGTCTATGACGAACCGGAAACCCGCGCGGCGTTTGTGGATGCGATTGCTGAAACTCCGGCCCACGCCGAGCCCATCTTCACCATGACTGTCACCGATGATCTGCTGGTCCGCGCGGCCGGCGCAGGCGGGCCGTGATCCGTTCGACCACGCGAACATGCCAGGTTTCCGGGGCAGTGCGCATCAGGTGCGTGCACAGGCTTTCGATCATCCGCCATTCGGATGGCCGAAGCGAGACGGGGACCAGCTCCTCGTTGCCTGGGTGCCAGCCAACATAGCCTCTGGGGTTTCGCGCCATCAGCCCCGAATACAAGTCGTGCCGTTGTCCATCGGACCATTCGAGCAATTGCAGGTCGTTCTCCGTCAGGTCGCAGATCCTGGACCCAAGCGAGAACCTGTCGTGTGCGACTAATTCGATCGTCAAGCCTGTGAGCTTGCGGTCGAGCTTCCGGATCCATCGATTGAAAGACATCTCCGCTTCCTTCGCTCTGCCGTCCCTGTCCGTATGCCGGAGTGGGAATGACCAAAGGGGGCGCAGCAGGCTTGTCACCCTGCGGGCCCGTGGAACGGCAATGCAGATCAGGCTGGTCTTCCCAGTATGGTCGCCATTGCGGGGCAAACTCTGCCCACAGTTGAATTATGAACCTGTCTCGCAATTCCGTCCAACGGCGATTGCGTCCATGGTCATAACATTGCCGTTATGGCTCGGCGGCGCAACGGGACAGGGAGCCCGAAGGCGAAAATCAGTGCCTGTTTCTGATTGTCTGGTGCGGTCGAGAAGACTCGAACTTCCACGGGCTTTCGCCCACAACGACCTCAACGTTGCGCGTCTACCAATTCCGCCACGACCGCATAATCGACAGGGCGCATCCTTCGTAAAAGGCTGGCCCCGCGGGGTAGGAGCGCGCCCCTAGCAAATGGGTGGGGGGGCTGCAAGCGCCGATGTGCGGTTTTCTTGCCCGCACCCCACGATTGAAAGCGTTTAGCTGGGCTTCCAGCCGATCTCGGCAACTTTGGCGGAACGGGGAACGTCGGTCACCGCTTCGTTGATTGTCACGCTTTCACCGGGTGCCAGTTGGCGCTTGGGCGGCATGACTTCCCACGAATAGACGATCCGATCGCGCGAATCGCGCAGCACGATCAGGATCGACGGCACGGTGCGTCGTTCCTTGCCCACGTTCGTCACTTTTCCGCTTGCCCCGAAAAACTCGGTGCCATTGGGCAAGGTGCGGCGATCCTGCCGGTTGGGCGGAAACTCCAGCACGAGATCCGGCTGCGCTGCGGCAAAGGTCTGGCGCGACAGTGGCGCCCAGTCGGGCAGGCCATACCAGTAGACCGCCCCGACCGCCCCGAGCGAGACCACCGCGAACACGGCCGCCGCGATGGTATACAGCTTCAGGGGGTTGCGCCGGGGACGGAACGGAGGCTCGTGCGCGAAGGTGGAATAGGCGCCATAGCCTTGCGCAGGTTCGTCCTCGTAGACCGGGGGCGAGCGAGGCTCGTCCGGAATCGGGGGCGGCGAATCGTCGCCCGCTGGCTCGGCCGCTGGCTCGGTCGGTGGCGGCGCTGCCATCGGAGGCGCTGGGGGCGGGGCCGAAGGGGCTGGCTCTGGCGCAACTGACGGAGGCGGAGCGTAAGCCGCCGGCTGGGCCGGGGCCGCCGTCGCTCTGGGAGAGGGCGCAGCCGGCGCCTCGGCCCGTTGCGGCAGTTCCGGGCCTTGCTGGAACCAGCTGTGGCGGCACTTGGCGCAACGTACCGTCCGGCCTTCGATGCCGATGGCGCTGTCGGGTACGACGTAGCGGGTCGCGCAGGCAGGACATGCGATGATCATTGCCTGCCATAAAGCACGCGTTCCGCCGGCCCGACAAGGCCGGCCGCCTTCATCCGGTGCCCGGCACCCCTTTTTTCCACACCGATAGGCGGCTATAGCCCCGGCCGCGGCCGCCGCAGGCCGGTTCGGGAGCCATATTTTCGTCGTGAACGCATATTTATGATCCGGACCGGCGCATGACCCATGCGGGCGAAGGCGAGATCGTGCAGTTCGACAACGTCGGCTTGCGCTATGGGACCGGGCGCGAGGTGCTGAGCGATGTCTCGTTCACGCTCTATCCGGGCAGTTTCTATTTCCTCACCGGCGCCAGCGGCGCGGGCAAGACCAGCCTGCTGAAGCTGCTTTATCTGGCCCAGCGTCCCTCGCGCGGGGCGATTCACATGTTCGGCACCGATGCCATCACCATGCCGCGCGAACGCCTGCCCTTGCTGCGCCGGCGGCTTGGCGTGGTGTTCCAGGATTTCCGGCTGGTCCGCCATCTTTCGGCATTCGATAACGTGGCCTTGCCGCTGCGTGTGGCCGGCGCCGCCGAGCGCGACATCATCCAGCCGGTATCCGACATGCTGGAATGGGTTGGCCTGGCCGACCGGATGGATGCCCGGCCGGCCACCCTTTCCGGCGGCGAGCAACAGCGCGTGGCCATCGCTCGTGCGGTGATCGGCCGACCGCAATTGCTGGTGGCCGACGAGCCGACCGGTAACGTCGATCCTGAAATGGCGGTCAAGCTGCTGCGTCTGTTCGAGGCGCTGAACCGGCTTGGAACCACGGTCGTGGTGGCCACCCACGACGTTCACTTGCTTCGCAAGGTGCCGGAAAGCCTGATCATGCGGCTGGACAAGGGCCGCTTGTCCGATCCGACCGGTGCCTTGCGCTATCCGCCCCGGCGGCAGGCCGGCCCGGCATGAGCCAGATCGCGCACCCGTCCATACCGCGCCTGCGTGCCGGCAAGCGCCGCGCAGCTGAAATCGTGCCGCAGGCCCGGATGTCGGGCCCGATCCCGTGGGTCATTGCGATCATGGTCGGGCTGATGGTGGTTGCGGCTGCTGGCGGGCTGGCCCTGCGTAACACCGGCAAGGCGGCCGCGCGCGAGCTGTCTGGCGGGATTACCGTGCAGATCGTGGAGGCACAGCCGGCCGAGCGTGAGCGTCAGGCGGCGGTCGTGCTGCGATTGCTGCGGCAAACGCCGGGCGTGAGCGAGCCCCGCCTGGTGCCGCAGGCCGAACTCGATGCCCTTGTCGAACCCTGGCTGGGCGATGCGGCAGCCACTTCGGCCGATGGCGCCGGCGTGCCCGTGCCGGCCCTGATCGATGCGCGGCTTGGCGGTACGCTTTCGCCGCAACGTTTGAAGACTCTTCAGGATACGCTGCGCAAGAGTGCGCCGGCCGCCCGCGTCGATGCCCAGTCCACCTGGCTCCAGCCGGTGTTCGGCGCGGTGGCCTCGTTGCAATGGCTGGCCCTGGCATTGATCATGCTGTTGTCGCTGGCAACCGGGGCGGCCGTGCTGCTCGCCTCGCGCACGGCGCTCGGCAATAATCGGGAAACGATCGAGATCGTTCACCTGCTGGGGGGAACCGATGCCCAGATCGCCGGTATTTTCCAGCGCTCTATCTCGCTCGATGCAATCGGTGGCGGTATCGCCGGCTTTGGCGCTGCCTTCGTGGTGATCGCCTTGCTGGGGCGCAGCTTTTCGGCGCTGCAGGCGGGGATCGTCACCGGTGCGGCGCTGGGCTGGATGGATTGGGCGCTGCTTGCGCTGGTTCCCGTGGCGGCAGTGATCCTGGCCACGATCACTGCCCGATGGACGGTTATGCGCGCCTTGCGGCAGATGCTATAGGACTTGCCCATGATCCGCCGCTTCGTCTCTTCCGTCCTGGTTCTGTGGATGCTTGGCTTCCTCTGGTTCGCTGTGTTCCTGCCGCGCCCCGCTGGCGATGTGAAGACCGATGCGGTCGTCGTTCTCACCGGCTCGGGTGGCCGGATTGATCGCGGGCTGGAGATTCTGGAACGCAAGCTTGCCCCGCGCATGCTCGTCTCTGGCGTCGACCGCGAGGTGCGCCCACGCGAATTTGCGGCGCAATACAAGATCTCCCGCGCCCGCATGTCGTGCTGTGTCACGCTGGATTATGAATCGGTGGATACGCGTTCCAATGCGCGCGAATCCGCCCGCTGGATTGCCGCCAACAAGTTTGGCACGGTCCGTCTGGTTACAAGCGATTGGCACATGCGGCGTGCGGCCTTCGATCTGGAGCAGGTCGCACCGGCGGGAGCGGAAATCATCGAAGATGCGGTCGCCACCCGTCCCAGCTTCAAGGTGTTGTTTCTGGAATATCACAAGCTGCTCGCGCGGGTAGCGCAAAGGCTTTGGGACTGATGAACTTGGATAAGCTTCCTGCGGCCACGCCGGCCGATGTCCTGCGTAGCATTGCTTTCTACAGTGCGTTCTACGGGGCGACGGTGCTGCTGGCCTTTGTTGTCAGTTTCCGTCTTGCGTTGGGCGGGGATGGTTTCATCCAGACGGTTCACACCTGGACCCGCTTTCATCGCTGGTGCGTGGAACATATTCTCAAGATCCGGATTCGCGTTGAAGGCGAAGTGCCCCGCGCCCCCGTGCTGGTGGCGATGAAGCATGAAAGCTATTTCGAGGCGATCGACATGCCGGTGTTGCTGGATCGCCCGGCGGTCTTCGCCAAGATCGAATTGCTCGACCTGCCGATGTGGGGCCGGGCCGGCAGGCGCTACGGCCTGATCGGAGTGGAACGCGATCAGGGTGCCAAGGCCCTGCGCTCCATGATTGCCCAAGCCCGCGCCCGCACCGCGGAAGGCCGTCCGCTGGCGATCTTCCCCGAAGGCACCCGCGTGCCGGTGGGTTCGCGCGGGCCGCTGCAGGCTGGCTTTGCCGGGATTTACAAGCTGCTCGGCCTTCCGGTGGTGCCGATCGCCGTAGACAGCGGCAGGCACTTCAATCGGCGTTGGAAAAAGCCCGGCACCATCACCATCCGCATCGGCCAGCCGATCCCTCCCGGCCTCTCGCGTGAAGAGATCGAGGATCGTGTCCGCGCCGCCATCAATGTGCTCAACCCGGCATGAGCCATTCCCAGCCCGCGCCGCCGCGCCGCCGCTGGTATCAGGTGCTCGGCCCCGGCCTGATCGCTGGCGCGGCCGATGATGATCCCTCCGGCGTCGGCACTTATAGCCAGGTCGGCGCGCAGTTCGGGTATGGCCTTGGCTGGACGCTGATTTTCGGCTTTCCGCTGCTCGTCTCGATCCAGGCGGTCTGTGCCCAGATCGGTGCGGTCACCGGCAAGGGCATCGCCCGCAACTTGCGGCTGCACTATTCGCCTGCGCTGCTGCGCGTTGTCGTGCTGTTGCTGCTGATCGCCAATGTCATCAATATCGGGGCGGATCTTGGGGCGATGGCGGCATCGCTTGCGCTGCTCATCCCGGGGCCGGCGATGGCCTATGTGGTCGGGTTCGGTGTGCTTTCGGTCGTGCTGGAAGTCTGGCTCAGCTATTCGCGCTATGCCGCGATCCTGAAGTGGACCACCCTTTCCCTGTTCGCCTACGTCGCGGTAGTCTTCGTCGTCGATGTGCCCCTTTCCGAAGCGCTGCGCGGGATTTTAGTGCCCACGTTCTCGTTGGGCAAGGAGCAGGCGATGGCACTAGTTGCCGTGTTCGGCACCACCATCAGCCCCTATCTGTTCTTCTGGCAGGCGGGGCAGGAAGTGGAAGAACAGCACCGCCGTCACGTAAAGCCGTTGATGGTCAGCCCGCGCCGCATTGCCGGGACAGAACTGGCCCGCATCCGTGCCGACACCCTGGTCGGCATGGGTTTCTCCCAGATCACCGCGCTGTTCATTGTCATCGCCACGGCCGCCACGCTGCACGCTCACGGTGTGCATGAAATCAACAGCGCGGCCCAAGCGGCCGAGGCGCTGCGGCCGATCGCGGGCGATCTTGCCTTTGCGCTTTTCGCCTTGGGAATCATCGGGACCGGGCTGCTGGCGGTACCGATCCTTGCCGGATCGGCCGCCTATGCCGTCAGCGAGGCGTTCGGCTGGGCTGAAGGGCTGGATCGCAAGCCGCGCGAGGCCAAGGCCTTCTATGCGGTGATCGCGCTCGCCACGGCGGGGGGCATGGCGCTCAACCTGCTGGCGATCGATCCGATGAAGGCGCTCTACTGGGCTGCTGTGGTCAACGGCTTGCTTGCCCCGCCGCTGATGATCGTGACCATGCTGATCGCGCGCAATCACAAGGCGATGCACAAGCTGGTGATCTCGCCGCGGCTGGCATTCGGCGGCTGGGTGTCCACGGTCGTGATGGCTGTCGTGGCGCTGGTATTCCTGTTCAGCTGAACCGGCGTTCCATCCCGTCAGGCACTGTGATCGCTGCGCCCGAAGTCCGGGCGATCATCGTCCTGCCCCTGTTCGATGATCGAACGGCGGATCGCGCGGGTCCGGGTGAAATGATCGAACAGCGTATCGCCTTCGCCGTTGCGGATTGCCCTTTGCAGGGCGGTCAGGTCTTCGGTGAAGCGTTGCAGCATCTCCAGCACCGCTTCGCGGTTGGAAAGGAACACATCGCGCCACATGGTCGGGTCCGAGGCGGCAATGCGGGTGAAATCGCGGAAACCGCCGGCCGAATACTTGATGACCTCGCTCTGGGTCACTTCCTCAAGGTCGGAGGCTGTGCCCACGATGGTATAGGCGATCAGGTGGGGCAGGTGGCTGGTCACGGCCAGCACTCGATCATGGTGCGCTGGCGACATCAGCTCGACATGGGCGCCCAGTGCTTCCCAGAACTGCACCAGCCCGGCTAGCAGATCGGGATCGGCCGCTTCCGGCGGGGTGATGATGCACCAGCGCTTGCCGAACAGCGTGGCAAAGCCGGCATCCGGGCCAGAGCGCTCCGTGCCGGCCACGGGGTGGGCGGGGATAATCGCCACCCCGGGCAGGGCATCGGCCAACGCCTTGGCCACTGTCTGCTTGGAAGAGCCGACATCGCTGACCAGTGCGCCCGGCTTCAGGTGTCCGGCCACCTCGCGGGCGGCGGCTTCCATCGCGCCCACCGGCACGCAGAAGATCACCAGGTCTGCCTCGCGCACGGCATCGGCGGCGGTTTCCGCCACTTCATGAACTAGCCCCCGTTCCCGCGCGCGCCGGCGGGTTTCCGGATCGGCATCGTATCCGGCGGTGCGCATGTCGGGCAGGAAGGCCTGTGCGGCCAGCCCGATCGAGCCGCCCAGCAAGCCGAGGCCGATGATCGCAACCCGGTCGAAGGTCATGCCGCTTGCGCCATCGTTCGCAGCACCGCGGCAATATCGTCCATCTGCGCGGCCGTGCCGATGGTGATCCGCAAGGCATGGCCCAGGCCCTGATTGGGCAGCCAGCGCACGATATATCCGGCCGCCGCCAGCCCGTTATAGGCCGCTTCCGCCGTCAACCGGCCCTCGAACAGGATCAGCACGAAGTTGGCCTGGCTCGGCAGCGGGCGCAGGCCGTGGTTGCCCAGCGCCTCCACCGCCGCAACAAAGCGGGCCCGCTCGCGGGCGTTGTGTTCGCGCGCGTGGGTCACAAACGCTTGGTCGCCCACCGCTGCCAGCGCCATCGCCTGTCCGGTGCTCGAAACGTTGAACGGCCCGCGAATCCGGTTCAGCGTGTCGATCAGCGCCGGTGCGCCGGTTGCCCAGCCGATCCGTTCGCCGGCAAGGCCATAGATCTTGGAGAACGTGCGCGTCACCAGCACGTTGGCGTGGGCAGCAGCCAGCGCCAGCGCGCCGTCGTCGTCCTCGGGCGCCACGTATTCGGCATAGGCCTGGTCGATCACCAGCAGCACATCGGCGGGCAGGGCGGCATGAAGCCGGGTGATTTCGCCCTGCGGCAGGAAGCTGCCGGTGGGGTTGTTGGGGTTGGCCACGAACACCACGCGGGTCCGCTCGGTCACCTTGGCCAGCAGGGCATCCACGTCGGTGCCGTAATCGGCATCGGGGGCCACCACCGGCTCGGCGCCGCAGCGGCGCGCGGCGATGTCATAGACCGAAAAGCCGTAGCGAACATAGATCACCTCGTCGCCGGGGCCGGCATAGGCCTGAGCGGCGATATGCAGCAGCTCGTCGGAGCCGGTGCCCATCACCACCCGCGCCGGGTCGATCCCGTGCAGCGCGCCGATCGCGCGGCGCAGTTCCACGCTGTCCGGATCGGAATAAAGCGCCGGTGCCCAGGCATGGGCGCGGGCTTCGATTGCGGCGGGGCTGGTGCCCAGCGGGTTCTCGTTGGCGGAAAGCTTGATCAGCGGGCGCCCATCCGCACCGGCCGATTTGCCGGGCACATAGGCATGGATCGCGCTGATCCAGGGCTTGGGAACAGGGACGTTGGCCATATGGCGTGGCCCTTAGCAGGCTTGCGGGCGATTGACAGCCCGCTTGCCGTCGCCCAATCCGCAATCGTCTTATGGCTGCCGATCCGCTCCTTGCCACCAGCGCCGTGCTGGAACTTGCCCACCCGCTGCCGCTCGATGGCGGGCAGCAGCTCGATGGCGTGCGCGTGGCCTATGAAACCTATGGCACGCTGGCGGCCGACAAGGGCAATGCCATCCTGATCTGCCACGCGCTGACCGGCGATCAGCACGTGGCCAGCCCGCACCCCAAAACCGGCAAGCCCGGCTGGTGGCTGCGCATGGTCGGCCCCGGCAAGCCGATCGATACCGATCGCTTCTTTGTCATCTGCGCCAATGTGCTGGGTAGCTGCATGGGCTCCACCGGGCCGGCCAGCCTGGCGCCCGATGGCCAGCCGTGGGGCATGCGCTTCCCGGTCATCACCATTCGCGACATGGTCCGCGCCCATGTGGCCCTGCTCGATGCGCTGGGTATCGAACAGCTTCATGCCGTAGTGGGCGGCTCGATGGGCGGGATGCAGGCACTCAGCCTTGCCGCCAACTTCCCCGGTCGCACCGCCGCGGCGCTGGTGATCGCCTCCACCGCGCGGCACACCGCGCAGAACATCGCCTTCCACGAAGTGGGGCGGCAGGCGATCATGGCCGATCCGCAGTGGCGCGAAGGCGATTATTACGCCCACGGCAAGGGTCCGGAAAAGGGGCTGGCCGTGGCGCGCATGGCCGCTCACATCACTTATCTGTCCGAAGAAGGGATGCACGACAAGTTCGGCCGCAACCTTCAGGACCGGACGGAAAAGACCTTCGGCTTCGATGCCGATTTCCAGGTCGAAAGCTACCTGCGCTATCAGGGCCTGTCGTTCATCGAACGGTTCGATGCCAACTCGTACCTCTATATCACCCGCGCGATGGACTATTTCGATCTGGCCGAGGAACACGGCGGGCGGCTGGCCGATGCCTTCGCCAACAGCACGGCGCGCTATTGCCTGGTCAGCTTCGATACCGACTGGCTCTATCCCACCGCCGAATCGCGCACCATCGCCCATGCGCTGAATGCGGCCGGCTGCCCGGTCAGCTTCATGGAACTGTCCGCCCCGTTCGGGCACGATAGCTTCCTGCTCGATGTGCCCGCGCTCGATCGGGTCATCGCCGGGTTCCTGGGGGCATGAGCGTGCTGCGCCCCGATCTGGCGATCATCGCCAGCAATGTCGCGCCCGGCTCGCGGGTGCTGGATGTCGGCTGCGGCGACGGTTCCCTGCTGTCCGCCCTGCGCGAAAAGGGCTGCGATGCCAGGGGGATGGAACTGAATCCTCACAACGTGGCCGAATGCGTGGCGCGTGGCCTCTCGGTCATCCAGGGCGATGCTGACAAGGATCTGGCCTTTTATCCAGACAAGTCGTTCGACTATGCCATCCTGAGCCAGACCCTGCAGACCACCATGCGCCCCGACCGGGTACTGGAAGATCTGCTGCGAATCGGCCGCAAGGCGGTCGTTTCATTCCCCAATTTCGCCCACTGGCGGGTGCGGCTGTCGTTGCTGTGGGGCGGGCGCATGCCGGTCACCCGGTTGCTGCCGGTGGAATGGTATGAAACCCCCAATATCCACCACCTGACGATCGACGATTTCCGTGCCTATGTGGCCGAACGCGGCATCCGGGTGGAACAGGCGTGGTTCCTGAAAGGCGATCGGCTGACCAGCGCAGCAGCGGCCAATTTCCGCGCCGAACACGCGGTGTTCCTGATCTCGCGCTGAATTCAGGCCGAAGCGTCGTTGGCGCAGGTCACGCTGTCGGCACGGGCCAGCACCCATAACGAAAGGCCGGCCGATTGCGCCCGCGCCACCGCCAGCGATGTGGGCAGCGACACGGTAACCAGCGTCGTTGCGCCGGCCTTCACCGCCTTTTCCACGATTTCATAGCTGCACCGCGCGGTGGAAAGCACAAACCCGCCCTCCAGCGGCCAGCCGGTTCGCGCCATGCCGCCAATCAGCTTGTCCAGCGCGTTATGGCGGCCCACATCCTCGCGGATTTCCGCAATGCGGCCCGATGGCGTGCACCAGGCGGCGGCGTGGGCCGCGCCGGTGCGGCGGTTCAGCACCTGCCGCTCGGGCAGTTCATCCAGCGCGGCAAAGATCGCGGCCGGGTCGATGGCTTCATGGGCGGCCACGCGGGGCAGGGGCTTGGCCACTTCGGCCAGGTTTTCGATCCCGCACAGCCCGCAGCTCGATTCGGCCACGCGCGCGCGCACCCGTTCGGTCAGCCGCTCTGCGCCCACCCCGGCCAGGGTGGCGCGCACGATCCACCCTTCGGGTACTTCGGCAAGGCCCACATCGCTCACATCTTCGGCGCGGGCGACCAGCCCCTCGCTCAGCGCGAAGCCGGTGGCGAAATCCACCAGGTATTCGGGCGTGGCCATCATCACCGCATAGGCCAGCCCGTTGTATTCCAGCGCCACGGGCGCTTCGGGCACCCATTCGCGGATCACCGGGCGGCGGACGCCCTCTGCCGATATGCTGAACGCGTCCGCCATTTTCTCATCCCATCCGGTGCACGGCGCACAGCTTGTTGCCGGTGGGGTCGCGCAGATAGGCCAGATAGAGCCGGCCGAACGGGAGATTGCGTTCGCCCGGCGGGTCTTCCGCCGTGGTGCCGCCATTGGCCACACCGGCCGCATGCCACGCGTCCACCTGCTCCGGGCTGTTCAACTGGAAGCCAAACGTGGTGCCGTTGCCAAAGCTGGCCCGCTCGCCGTTCAGCGGCTTGGTCACGATATAGGTGCCGCCGTTGTGGCGCCAGGATACGCGGCTGCCATCGGGCGATGCATGGCCGGGCTCCGCGCCCATGGCCGTGAAAATCGCATCGTAGAACCTGTGCGCTGCCGCCACATCATTGGCGCCAACTGTAACGTGCGTGAACAAGGGCTTTCTCCCGCCTGCTTGCGATCCATCGCCATTCTTGCCGGTAAACGCGCTGCTGCACAATTGGCAGATCGCCTTTCCGGTGCGTCTTGCTATGAACCAGCCATGGTGATGCATCGGATCGTGCCGCTTGTCCTGCTCGTGCTGGCTGCTCCGGCGATCGGCGCGCCGCGCCCGCTCACGGCGGATGAACGGACGGCGCTGCGCTGCGGCGCGGCGTTTGCCATCGTTGCCGAAGGACAGGCGCGGGGCGATGGCGCAATATCCGCCGCTGGCCGTGCGTGGGCGGGAATATTTCGTCCGCCTGGCCGCGCGGCTGATGGACGATGCCGGGCTGGATGAGGCCGGCATTGCGGCAGCGGCCGGGCGCGAAGCGGCGGCCCTGCGCGGTCAGCGCGGGCTGGAAGGAACGATGCCGTTCTGCCTTGCCGTGCTGGATGCCCAGCCGCCGCTCCGTCCGGCGCCCTGATCCGGCGTATTCACCGGAAATAACCGCGTTGCACGGTTGATCTTCCCTGTGCCCCTGCGGCATGGCCTTGGGAATGTGGCAGCTTTACCAGTTCCCCCTCTGTCCGTTCAGCCGCAAGGTGCGTCTGCTTCTTTCGGAAAAGGGTGTCGGCTACGAACTGTGGCGCGAAAATCCGTGGGAAATGCGCGACGAGTTCATCGCCATGAACCCGGCCATGCGGACCCCGGTGATCCGCAACGAAGCGCGCGGCATCACCCTGGTCGATAGCCGGGCGATCTGCGAATATTTCGAGGAAACGGTCGACAAGAACCCGATGATCAATGGCACCGCGCCGATGCGGGCCGAGATCCGGCGCCTGGTTGCCCTGTTTGACGAGAATTTTTTCGGCGATGTCACCGCTCCGCTTCTGCACGAACGGATGAAGAAGCGGCTGGTCTATCGCCAGTCGCCTGATAGCCGGCTGCTGCGCGAAGCGATGAAGCTGGCGCACGAGCATCTGGAATACATCGATTACCTGATCGATACCCGCCCATGGCTGGCCGGCGCCACGATGAGCCTGGCCGATCTGGCCGCGGCGGCGCAGATTTCCGTGGCCGATTACCTTGGCGGGCTGGATTGGGCCGGCCATGAGCAGGCCAAGGGCTGGTATTCGGTGTTCAAGAGCCGGCCCAGCTTCCGGCCTCTGCTGGCAGAGCGGATGGAGGTTATCCAGCCGCCCAGCCACTATGCAGATGTGAACTGGTAAGGCGCGCCCGGCGGCAGAAAGCCGCCCTCAGGTAGCTATTGCTCAGGCCAAGCCCCGCTTGTCGCCAAAGCGACCGTGCTTGCGGTAGCTGACCAGCCAGCGATCCAGAAACAGCCCCAGCGGCCGCGCGCTCACGCCCAGCGCCTCAAGCCCCGGCTTGCCACTGCCCACGTTGCCGGCGCGCAGCAGCGCCAGCTGGTCGGTGCTGATCGGCGTGCCGGGCAGGGCGGCGATCACCGTAGCGGCCACTTCCGGCAGCGGCACGAACAGCGGCTTGCGGCCCTGAGCAGCGGCGATGCGCTGGTTCAGCGCCATCATGGTGATCACTTCCGGGCCAACCAGTTCGAAGATCTTGCCGCCGAACGTCGCCGGGTCGCTCACGGCGTTGGCAATGGCCTGCGCCACATCGTCGACAAACACTGGCTGCAGCTTCGCATCGGGGCAGAATACTGGCAGCACCGGGGCGGCGGCGATCAAGCCGGCGAACATGTTGATGAACTTGTCATCGGGCCCGAACAGCACCGAGGGGCGCATTACGGTGGCTTTGGGGAAGGCGGCCAGCACGGCGGCTTGTCCCTCGGCCTTGGTGCGCGAATAGGCAACGGGCGATTGCGCATCGGTGCCGTTGGCCGAAATGTGAACAAAGGCCTGTACGCCGCCTGCTTGCGCCGCTGCGGCCAGCGCGGCGGGGGCCTTCACGTGCAGGGCATCAAGATCGCCGGCGAACGCGCCGGCCAGATTGACCACCGCATCCGCGCCGGCCACCAGCGCGGCGGCATCGGTGCGGGTCACATCAGCCTTCACGAACTGGATCTGGCCAAGGTTGGCCAGTGTCTTCAGGCGATATCCCCGCTCGGGATGGCGGCTCACCACCCGCAGGCGCGCGCCGCGGGCAAGCAGTTCCTGGGCCACATGGGCGCCAAGGAACCCGTCACCGCCAATGAGGACGACAAGCTTGCTGGAAAGGGTCTGGTTGCTGGCCATGATGTCTGTCCGGGATTCGCAGCTGGTGAATTTGCTGCATTGCCCTTGGCACAGCGCGGCGGCGGCGGCAACAGCATGGCCGGGCGGGCGCACGGGGCGGTTTGCAGGCAAGGGGGCGCGATTGACCGGCTGGGGGGTGCTCTCTAGGAACCTCGCAGCGAAGGCGGATGGGGCAAGGTAGCATGGATCGGCAGGGCAGCCAGGATGGCAGTGTCCAGGACGGCAGGGGCAAGGTTGCGCTGATCACCGGTATCACCGGGCAGGATGGCTCCTATCTGGCCGAATTCCTGCTGGCCAAGGGTTATGAGGTCCACGGGATCAAGCGCCGCGCCTCGCTGTTCAACACCCAGCGGATCGATCACATCTATCAGGATCCGCACGCCAATTCGCCCAATCTCAAGCTACATTATGGCGATCTGTCAGACACTTCGAACCTGACCCGCGTGTTGAGCGAGGTGCAGCCCGATGAGGTCTACAATCTCGGCGCGCAAAGCCACGTGGCGGTCAGCTTCGAGGCGCCGGAATATACCGCCGATGTCGATGCGCTGGGTGCCCTGCGCCTGCTGGAAGCGATCCGCTTTCTCGGGCTCGAAAAGAAAACCCGGTATTATCAGGCATCCACTTCAGAGCTTTACGGCCTGGTCCAGGAAACGCCGCAGCGCGAAACGACGCCTTTCCATCCCCGCTCGCCCTATGGCGTGGCCAAGCTCTATGCCTACTGGATCACGGTAAACTACCGCGAAGCTTATGGTTTCTATGCCTGCAACGGCATCCTCTTCAATCATGAAAGCCCGCGCCGGGGCGAAACCTTCGTCACCCGCAAGATCACGCGCGGCCTTGCCAATATCAGCCAGGGGCTGGAACCCTGCCTCTACATGGGCAATCTCGATTCCCTGCGCGATTGGGGCCACGCCCGCGATTATGTCCGCATGCAGTGGATGATGCTCCAGCAGGACGCGCCCGATGATTTCGTCATCGCCACCGGCAAACAGTATTCCGTGCGCGAATTCATCCTGTGGTCGGCGGCCGAACTGGGCATCACTCTCGGCTTTTCCGGCAGCGGGGTGGATGAAGTCGGCGTGGTCGAGGCGGTGGCCGATTCCGAGGCGGTCACGGTGCGTCCCGGCGATGTGATCGTGCGGATCGATCCGCGCTATTTCCGCCCGGCCGAAGTGGATTCGCTGCTGGGCGATCCCACCAAGGCGCGGGAAAAGCTCGGCTGGGTGCCGGAAATCACCGCGCGCGAAATGTGCGCTGAAATGGTGGCGGAAGATCTCAACACCGCTCGCCGCCACGCCCTGCTGAAGAAGCACGGCTTCGAAGTTCCGGTCACGCTGGAATAGCGCGCAGGATGCCTGCCGGGCAGATTGCCCGTCCGACGGTCGACGATCCGCATTCCCGATCAGCCCGATCGAAAACTCGCATGCTCCGTTAGCTTGCGATTCAGCCCTGCGCCCCTACATTGCGTAGCTGAAAGGACGCGCCCACTCATGAATGAAGAACAGCCCAACGGAAATCCCTGGCTCAAGAGCCTACTTGTCTGGGGGGGAATCTTCATGGCCCTGATGCTGGTGGTCTCGATGTTCGGGGCCCGCACCGACACGGCGGGCGCACCCATCCCCTATTCCGATTTCCGCGCCAAGGTGGTCGAAGGCAGCGTTTCCGAAGTCGCCGTCGGAACCGAGCGGATCACCGGGCGGTTCAAGAATGGCGATGCCTTCAACACCGTGCCCATCCCGAACGACACCACGCTGCCGCAACTGCTGCAGGATAACGGCGTGCGTTATGCCGGCAAGGCGCAGGAAGAACCCAACCTGCTGCTCTACATCCTTATCCAGGCGCTGCCGTTCATGCTGATCCTCGGCGTCGCCTTCTTTGCGCTGCGGCAAGTGCAGAAGGGCGGCGGTTCGGGCGCGATGGGCTTCGGCAAGTCCAAGGCCAAGCTGCTGACCGAGCGACAGGGCCGCGTCACGTTCAACGATGTGGCTGGCATCGATGAAGCGCGCGAAGAGCTTGAGGAAATCGTCGAGTTCCTGCGCGATCCGCAGCGCTTCTCCAAGCTGGGCGGCC
>CAZVHM010000021.1:0-29247 GCA_964627175.1 uncultured Novosphingobium sp.
CCCCAACCGTCGAGGCTCTAATCAGAGCTGGGTGAAAGTCCCGTGGCAGGTCACTTTGGCTCAGCTCTTGAACGATTTTCTTAGTTAAACTCGGGCTTTTATCACTCTTCGTGAATAATTCTTCAATTTCATCAGCCTTGAGCTTAAGTAGAGGCCTATCATCTGCGTCAGGCATGGCTCATACAACCGAGCGATCTGCTATGCAGATAGAAAATTAGGAACGGCACCTCAGCCGCAAACCCGAGCGCCAAATCCCTGCCCGCTCCCACCATCCGCTCAAAGAACCCACTCTCACTCAATGCGGCCACCCCATTCTCATACTGAGATCTACACACAGAACGCGCAAGCTCAACCGTGTGCCCACGATTTGGACCCAAAGCGCACTGGGCTTCGAGTTCTTATATCAAGCCTTGCCGAATGAGCGATGATTGAATCAAATGACTAGTGCCCCGGTTTGACATAACTGACACTGCCCGCACCCAAAGATAGAGCGGGGGATGAACCGCCCCGGCTTTCCCGGAGGCTCCTATCGGTGAGAAGGAGCCACGATGAGCGCTACAAGGAACAAGTTCTCGCCTGAGTTCGCGACCCTGCGGTACGGATGGTGGAAGAGCACCGTCACGATCACCGACGCCATGCTGACCAGCAGCACCGTGCCTGAAAATGATCATCCTGCCTGGAATGCCGGCACCGCCTATGTGACCGGCAACCGGGTGATCCTTGCCTCGACCCACCGGCGCTACGAGGCGCTGGCGGCCTCAACCGGGGTCAACCCGGCGACCGATCCGACGAAGTGGCTCGATCTCGGTCCCACCAACCGCTGGGCGATGTTCGATGCGCGCGTCGGCACGGCAACCACCCGCACCGCGTCATTGCAGGCCGTGCTGGCCCCCGGCGCAGTCGATGCTGTGGCGCTGATCGACACCGATGCTGAAACCGCAACCGTCACGCTCACCGTCGATGGGGTAACAAACTACACCAGCACCCAGAGCTTCAACCTCGGCGGCAGCGCCATCGACAACTGGTTCTCGTGGTTCTTCGAGCCGATTGGCCGCCGCTCGACGCTGCTGTTTCTTGATGTGCCAGTCTACGCCAATGGTGTCGTCACCGTCACCATCACCCGCGACAACCCGGCCGACATCGTGTCATGCGGGTCGCTGCTGCTGGGACGCCAGCTCTCGCTGGGCGACACCGAGCACGGCGTGGACATCGGCATCATCGATTACAGCCGCAAGGAAGCCGACCAGTTCGGCGTGATCTCAGTGGTCGAGCGCGCCTTTGCCAAGCGCATGACCGCCCGGGTCGTCATGCAGACTGATGCGGTCGACGACATCCATCGCAACCTTGCAGCGCTGCGCGCCACGCCGGTCCTCTGGATCGGGTCCGAGACCTTCGAGAGCCTGACCGTCTACGGTTTCTACAAGGAGTTCTCGATCGACCTTGCCTACCCGACCGTCAGCTACTGCAGCCTGACCATCGAAGGCCTGACGTAAACCTCCTGAGGGAGCTCCCATGCCCATCACAGATCTGCCGACGCCGCCGTCCCGGACGGATGCGGCGAACTTCAACGTGCGCGCCGAAGCCTTTCTGGGCGCGCTGCCGACCTTCGTCACCCAGGCCAATGCGCTCGCCACCGAGACCAATGGCTATGCCGCGAGCGCCGCTGCCAGTGCTGCCACCGCCATCAACGCGCCCGGCACCAATGCCACCAGCACGACCAGCCTCGCGATTGGCACCGGCTCGAAGTCGCTGACGGTTCAGACCGGCAAGGCCTTTGTCGTCGGCCAATGGGTGACGATCACCAGCACGGCGTCGCCCGCCAACTGGATGCACGGCCAGATCACGGCCTACACCAGCGGCACTGGCGCGCTCGTCGTCAATGTCGGCATGACCGGCGGCAGCGGCACGATCGCCGCCTGGACGGTGGCGCTGGCTGCGCCTTCGCAGGGCACCAATGCCCTGCTGGCGACCGGCAGCTATGCCGATCCTGCGTGGATCACCTCGCTGGCCGCCGCGAAGATTACCGGCACCATCGATGTGGCGAGTGGCGGTACCGGCGCGACCACGGCAGCCGGCGCACGCACCAGTTTCGGCCTTGTCATCGGCACCGACGTCCAGGCTTACAATGCCACGCTGACCTCCTGGGCCGGGAAAGCGGTGCCTGCGGGCGTGGTGGTCGGCACCACTGACAGCCAGACGCTCACCAACAAGACGCTGACCAGCCCGACGATCAACGGCGGCAATCTCAACGCCGCATCCACCGTCAGTGACAGCGGCACCATTGCCACCACGAGCCTGGGCTTCCGGGGCGTGCCCCAGAACAGCAGGACCGCCGCCTATACCCTGGCGCTGACTGACAATGGTAAGCACATCAGCATCACCACGGGCGGGATCGTCATCCCGGCCAATGCCTCGGTCGCATTCCCGATCGGAGCGACCATCGTCATCTATAACGACAGCGCCACCGCCCAGACTATCTCGATCACCACCGACACGCTGCGCCAGGCGGGCACCGCCAATACCGGCAGCCGCACGCTCGATGGCTATGGTCTGGCGACCCTGGTCAAGGTCGCGGCAACCACCTGGGTGATCACTGGGGCGGGGCTCAACTGATGGCCGGCGTGCTCATGGCCCTGCTGGGGAGCGGCAGTGGCGGCCAGCAGATCTCGCTGCCGGTCAGCTATTATGCGTGGGGCGACAAGTACGGCGCGGGCGAGCAGTACGGTGCCGATGGTGGCTACTTCACCTTGGTCGGCGGCGCGAACTTCACGCCTACCACCTGGCAGGGCCGCGCCATCCGCGCGATCGCTCATGACTACGACTTCTATGCCGGGACCTCGCGCACGCTGATCGGCCTCGACGGCTACAATGCGACGCCGGCCCCGCAGCGCCTGCGTATCAACGGCACCAACTTCACGCTGAGTGCGGGTTCGATCGCCTGGCTCACCAACGTGACCGGGATCACCTTCAGCCCGTCGCCGACCAACAACATCAACTGGACCTCGCACGGACTGGCCGTGGGCGATCCGGTCCAGTTCTATTGCACCGGCGGTATGCCCACCGGGATCACCGCGTTCACGATATACTTTGTGCAGTCGGTGGTGAGCGCGAGCGCGTTCAAGATTGCAGCCACCCCGGGCGGGGCGGCGATCAGCTTCACCGGTTCCGGGTCAGGCACCCGCTATGGCTACAAGAACCCGATCACGTCCTATCAGGCGAGCGGTGCACTAAGCGGCAACCCGTTTGGCAGCATGCTTCCCCGCGCTGCCACCATCAGCATTGCCAGTCCCGCGACCGTCACCGCGACGGGTCACGGGCTCACCAACGGCAAGCGGGTTCAGTTCACGACCACCGGCGTGCTGCCGACCGGGATCCTCGCCAACACCACCTATTTCGTCATCAACGCCGCGACCGACACCTTCAACCTCTCCGCCACACAGGGTGGTGCCGCGATCGGCACCTCGGGCGGCCAGTCAGGCAGCCACGTCGTGCGCGAGGTCGTCTCGGTGACGGTCAGCTAGAAGGAAAACAGCGATGCAGGCAGATCGCCGGCCCACGGTCACCGACGAGGTGATCCCGATCAACGACGACCTCGAGATCAACTACGGGGTATTCAAGAACGGCTTCACCTTCCGCCGGGCTGCCAACTCCTGGCGGCTCTGGCCGATGCTGGAGTTCGTGGCCCCGAAGCTGAATCCCACCATCGCCGAAATGTACGATGCCGGTGTCGAATGGACCCTGTGCGAGCATGTGTCGGTCGCCATCAACGGGTGGGCTGATTACGTCTTCGAAGGGCCCAAGGGGCTCATTACCCAGCGCTGGACACCGGGCCTCCACAATGTCGAGAACGGCGGCGGCTATCTCCCCGCGGGCGAGTTTACCCGGCGTTTCCATGACGATTTCACGCTGTGCTGCGTCGTGCAGAAGTTCCGGCGGACGCCGGGCGTGCAGTACCACTTCGAAGTGCTGACCGGACCGGTCGTGCTTGAGCGTGATGTGCTGTTTTCCCACTACGCCACAGGTGTGCGGCAGAAGCAGACAGACTTCGACTTGCCGGCCGGGCACGCCCTCGATGCGGCGCCGGGCGACATCACCATCATCGGGAGGCTGCGCTGATGGCAGACAATCCTGATCGCGATTCCGCCGTCGAGATTGCGCTCATCCGGGCTGATCTCGAGACCATGCAGGAGGACCTGAAGGCCGTCCGCAAGGAACTGAAGGACCTTCTCGAGGCCTGGAATACCGCGACGGGCATGGTCCGGTTCGTCAAGTGGCTATCGACCTTCGCGACCGCGCTCGCCGTTCTCTACGCCACCGTCAAAGGCCTGTCCGGCCGCTAACTTTCCGGGAGACATCCATGAAACCGCTGCCACCGGCCTATGGCTGGATCGATGACCTGCGTCCGCTGCCCAGGATGCTCGAAGAGGCCCGCAAGCTCTACGGCACCTTCGAGGTGGCCGGGCCCGCTGACAATCCCGCTATCCTCGGCTGGGCAAAGGAGACTGGCCTCGCCAGAGTCTACAACGACGATGCCATCCCGTGGTGCGGGCTGTTCATGGCTGTGGTTGCCAAGCGCGCGGGCAAGCCAGTGGTGGAAGGCCCGCTCTGGGCGCGCAACTGGGCGAAGTTCGGGATGCCAGCCGACCGGGCTCAATTGGGCGACATCCTGGTGTTCCGCCGCGCGCAGGGATCCGGCCACGTCGGGCTCTATGTCGGCGAAGACTACGGCGCGTTCCATGTCCTGGGCGGCAACCAGTCTGACGGCGTAACCATCACCCGGATCGCCCGGGACCGCTGCATCGCCATTCGCCGGCCTACCTACCGCAAGGCGCCTGCAAGCGCGAAGCCGGTCCAGCTCGCGGCCAACGGCGTGCTGTCCACCAACGAGGCTTGAACCGCTACCCCCATCATCAACCCGGCCGCCCGCGATTGTCGCGGGCTTTTTTATGGAGAAACGACATGGAAGAACTGAAACCCTGGTGGGCATCCAAGGCCATCTGGACCGGCGTCATCGGCAGCCTGTGGGGCGTCGCTGCGGCGCTCGGCATCTTGCCCGAGGGGCTGACGCAGGCCGACGTCCTGACGGTCGTGCTGGCACTGACCGGCATCGGGAGCGTGGTGTTCCGCAAGACGGCCAAGGCGCGAATTGAATGACATGGATCTGGCAATAACCCGCCGCGATTCATTCGCTTTTGGTCAGATCGATCGCGCAGCCGGGTCTGGGCAGGCGCCTCAACTTGCTGACTTTCTCCATCACTGCAAATGATCCCGCAATGGCCAAATTGACCGCGCTAGCGGTCTTCGTTCTCCCCCTGTTCTCAGACCGTTGAGGCAGACCGCCTAAAGGTCCTCCTATCCGATATGGGCGTGCCGGCCCGGCCCGACCGACACGCCCATTCCGTCATCATGCGGGATAATACCTCGCACGCGGCCGGTCCCTATGTCGGCCGGCCTAGTGGGCTCCGAACGGGATCGCCGCCATCCCCACCACCATGCTCGATCCGCCCCATCGTGCGGCGTCTCCTATGGTCCCCGCGCTTATCGGGTCCGGGTCCCCATCAAATTTATTCCTGAATTGGCGCAGACGCCGAAGCGATCGGCTCCATTTCCGCAATGCGCTGGAATTCACTGAGGTATTCCTGCCGGTGCTGAGAGAGCCATCGGACAATGAGGCCGTTGCCCAGCAGCTTGGCGATGTAGCCCCGCGTTACCGTGAGGTGCAGATTGTCGAGGCCATAGCTATCCTCGACCGACTTCACCTGGATCTGTAGCGCTGCCAACTCCCGCTCCATGCGGGCAATTTGCTGGGTGGATGGACCATTGCCATCTCGCTTCCCATCCTTCTTGGGCTGCTTAACGAGTTGATCGTCTGGCGTCGCAGCCAGAAGTGCTTTTGCAAACATCAGGGTGAAGTTGTTCTGCCCAACCATGAGATCGGCCGCCTCGATCTGCCGAATCGACGACATCCGGCGCAGCACATCGAACACATTCATCGGACAGGTCGTGTCCTTAAGGATCTCCACCGCTTCCGGGCAGATCCCGTCCAGCAGGCGAAACTTGCGATGCACCGACCCGACCTCCAGCCCCAATGCCTCGGCGATAACGGCCGGAGCCACCCCTCGCTCAACGGCCCGCGCAATCATGCGGTGCTCCTGCACAGGCGGCAGGCGGTTCACGCGCTTATTGTAGGTGTAGGTTTCGTCATCGGTTGCGACCAGGCAATCGACGGTCTCGAATCCGAGCTGTTTCAGCGCTTCGATGCGCAGATGTCCGTCGAGCAGAAAATACATCCCTGGATGCTGAGGATCGGCGATGACAACCGGCGCCTCGACTAGTCCGATCGCCTTTATGGAACTGACGATCTGGACGTATTTCTTGCTTTCACGCACCCCCTCCCGAAGGGATTTCAGTGCGACAACAGCCGATATCGCAATCGTGACGGTTTGGCGCTCGAAGGCCAGATGAACATCTGGATCGCCCCCGGATTCAATCGCATGATCTGGCTGCCAGTCAGCCATCGAGGCCTCCGGAAATCCTCATCGCCAAAGCGCGAGGCATGGTCTCTAGTCCCTCGGCCCGCAGCAGGGTCACAAACCCTTCGTCGCTTAGAAGGTCTTTGATCGCCTCGACGACGAACAGGAGGCGTGTCTGGGTGAAATCGGACTTTTTGACGAGCAGCCGCTGTTTTTCGGCCTCACGCTGATAGACCTGCATCAAGTCGTTTGCCGTAATGCGCCGATTTCCCGCTCGCGGTCCCATCCTGCTTGCAGGGATACCCTTGTTGCGACTTCGGAGGCGCAGATCCAGCAATCGGCGAACAGACGCCAACTTCTTGCCCTTGAGCTTGCCGGCTTCATAAGCCTCAAGCAAAAGGTTCTGGGCCTCCTCGGTTTCGGCCTTTGCAACCTCGATGGCCATGGTGATCGGGATCAGACCGGTTTCGACGGCCGCCAGGAGGCGATCTTCTCCACGCTCGAGAAGCGAGGCCACCATGTTGACCCATGTGTTGTGGACGCCGATCTTTCGGGCGATGTCGGCCTCGGTATAACCCCGCTTCCTGAGTTCCCCGATTTCGCGCATGACATCGATCGGTCGATGGACCCGCCGTGCGATATTTTCGACCAGGCTCATGACCAGGCATTCGTCTTCTGCGGCCTCAATTACGACCGCGGGAATTTCTGTCTGACCGAGCATCTGAAAGGCCTCAAGCCGTCCTTGCCCGCAAACCAGATCGTATCGCGGCCCGCCCTGCCCCTCCCTCCTACTGACCGTGATCGGCCGCTTAAGGCCAATCGCTTCGATATTGTTGACGATCTCGCGGTGCTGGCGTTTGTTGCGGGACCTTGGATTGAGAATATTGATCCGCGATATGGGGATCATCTCGATCTGCTGTGGGCGGTCGGCCGTCATCAGGCGGCCTCCGTGATGGCGACTGGGGCGGCGATCTCGTAAAGGTAGTCGAGCGTCTCGAAGCGGTAAGCGTCAAGGCTGAGACCGTTTTCCTCGGCCAACCGCACGCGATCCGACGCCACATCAAGCCGGGGGAACAGATAGAAATCGAGCGGTGCGCGGTTGTCCGCGTCCATGCGCACCACGATCGTGATGTCGGGCATGAGCGAGGTATCAAAGCGCAGCTTCCAGCGCAGCAGGCCCGTCGGTGTCGGCGTGCAGCGGGCAATGACGATCGATAGGCTGAACTCATTGTTCACAACGACTCGGTCGGTGGCAAGGTCCTGCCAGGCATCGCTGCCTTGTTCGCGCAGGCCCTCAAGCACCTGCCGCAGGATATCGGGGTGCAGCCTGCGCAGGGCCCGGTTGATGGCGATGTAGCGATAGTCCCGGTCCGGGGTGAACCCGACCAGGCCGTAGGCGCGCAGCAGGCTGCCAAACCGTGAGCTGTAGGCGCTGCTCGAGGGCATGCCGTCGCACTCATCGATGATGATGCCCGACAGGAGCCCCTTGCGGTCATAGAGGGCCTGCAGCGCCTCGATCATCTCGGCATCGGACAATCGAAACGACCGGGCGTGGATGATCGAATGCGCGGCATCGAACAGGTCGCGCTCGACGATCCCTTCGAAGACCCCGGCTGCGCGGATCCACATGTCTGGGGCGTTGCGCACCCGCTTCTTCTTCAGCTTGAACGAGCGGCGGTTCCAGACATTGTCGCCGACATATTTCTCGTTGATCAGCATCTGGTGCACCGTGCCGCGGGTCCAGGGGCGTCCGAGATCAGTCTGAATGCCGCGAGCATTGAGGTCGTCGGCGATCTCCCGTTCGGTCCGGCCGTCGTGAACGAAGGCCCTGTAGACCTCCCGCACGACGGCAACCTCCTCGTCAGGGCCCGGCGTCAGGATGACGCGATCGGTCTGGATGCTCTTGTGCTCGCCGCGCCCCAAAACCCCTTTGACGGTGCCGGTCTCATCGATCAGCGTCCTGCGCAGCCCGAAACCCGCCGGACCACCCTGGCGGTAGCCTTTTTCGATCAGCCGGCCCTGGCCGGCAAACACCTTGGTGGAGAGCTCCCGGCTGTACTCGCCGGCCATGGCGCGTTTGACACCCTTGACGATGGTCGAGACCGGGCTGCCATCGTTCTCGAACTGCTCGGCACAATACTGGACAGCGATGCCGGCCCGCTTGCAGATGTACTCGTAATAGGCGCTTTCGTCGGCGTCCTGGAAACGGCCCCAGCGGCTGACGTCGTAGACCAGCACCATCGTGAAGTCGGTCGCACCTGACTGAACGTCGGCGATCAGCTGCTTGAGGGCATCCCGGCCTTCGATCTTGAGGCCGCTTTTACCCGCATCGGCATAGGTGCGGACGATCTCGATGCCCCGGGCGGCCGCATATTGCCGGATCGCATCGGCCTGGTTCTCGGTTGAGTATTTCTGATGGTCGGTCGACATGCGGACATATTCGGCGGCCCGCACGGAACGAACAGTTTGCTGAGGGCTGAAGCCTCCATCTTCGTGTTTCCAGTCACCCAAACTTCGCCCTTTCCGTTTCAGCCGCTGCAGCAGTCCAGGGCGTCCACCAACTGCAGCCCGAAGGGCATCTCTGCCTACCGTTCCGCTCACACGAGAATGTAGCGGTGAAAGGAGCGGAGGATGTTGCCGAAAAAGGGCAGGATGTTGCACCCGTGGAACGGGCTTGCGAAGTCAGCGAAGGACTATGCGGATTTGATCGCCGACGCCTTGCATCAAGAGCATGGCAACTCCCACCGGACGGTGAAGACCATCATGCGCTGGACCGGTGCCAGCGAGCGCAGCGTGAAAAACTGGCTCAGCGGGGAATTTGGACCAAGCGGTTATTTTCTCATGCGATTGTGCGTAAAATCAGGCGCAATTCGGGACCTGGTGGTCGACCACTTGGTAGAAACGGACATTGGTTCATCTCAGAGTATCCGACGACTTGCCGGTACGACCAAAGGCAAGCCAATGGGCACGAAAAATGCCAAAATTTCGTACGACGGTCGAAATCAATTCGAACTCGATGATGTCACCCAAAGGGACAAGGATGTCACCAATGGTGACATCAGTCATCATAGGCCAAATCGTCGGCAAGAGTGGCTATTGGCCCGAGTCGAGAGCGGAGCCCCTGGCACCGCAGACGACATCTCAACGCACTGGCGGGTAAGCAAACGGACCGCAAAACGTGACATTGCGGATCTGAGGGCGTTGGGCCTGATCGTGTACAGTCCGGGGCACTACGGCCGCACAGATAAAGTCTGATTCAGGGGCCGGCGTCGCCCTACCGCCCTGCACAGGTAGCCGATGGAAGGTCGCCGACCCTGACCCCAATAACCGTCCCCGCAAAGGGGCGCGCTTGGAACGGATGGCTGCGGACATTTGCGGCTGATAGGCTGCGCTTCCAGCGCGTAGGTTTCTTGGTCAAATGTGCAACCTCTACCGACCAAAGTAGGTCGTTCATTTCAACTGCGGCGAACGTCTGCTGTTGAAGAAAGCCGTCGATCAGAAAGCATCGCTAAGTTGCAAAAATGAGCCAACTCGAATTTGATCGATCCTGCGACTGTCTTCAAAGCCCCTAGTCCCTGTCAGTGTCTCAAGCAGCTTCAGGTTCGATTCCGCGTGGACGCCGGAAAGGACCGGCATCATAACGTCCGCATGGACGAAATCTCATCTACTCGATTCAATGCGATCGCTGGATACGCGCGGGCACCGCACGCCGTTCTAATATGCGAAGAGCTTGCCTACTTCGAGCTCGACGCCGGTCGGATCGTCGGCATGGTCGTCCGAGACCGAACCGATGGCGACTATTCCGGGATGATCTTCGCGCCCGACCGCAATCTCCGCTTCCGTAACGTCATGGTCTCCGGCTTCCACGACGATCCGCAGGAGGCATTCCAAGCCTTCGCCGAGGAAATGCGGGCGGCCGCAGATGCGCCCGCTGAGGATCACCATCAGGCCGATGAGGTCGGCGACCCCGTCGACTTCTTCACGCCGGTCCACCCGCCCGAGCGCCTCCATCCAGACTTCGTCAGCCTCATCACCGAGGAGGCCAACTCGCCTGCCCGCGACATCATCGAGAAGATGATGCGATGGTATGACGACGTGGACGGCAACTTCATCGAGCAATTCCAGACCACCGGCTTCGATCAGCGTATCTGGGAACTCTACCTGTTCGCCACCCTCGTCGAACTGGGCTAAGTCTTCGACCGATCCCAACCCATGCCGGACTACGTCTGCACCGGATTGGCGGGTAGCTTCTCGACGGAGGCCGTGACGGTCGGGCCAACCCGCGACGGAGGGACGGTCGTGCCGCCTCCACCGCGCGACACCGCCGAGCAGCAGATCGCCTACCTGCAGCAATACATGCCGATCAAGTTCGGCAGCGCGCTCTTCGCCAAGATGAAGAAGCGCTACTGGGAGAGGCCGCACGTCGCGGCGAACCCGTTCGTCCTCGCCATCGCCGACTTCTCCTCGCCGGGATCGATGGTGACGACGTCATCAGCACTCGAGCGCTACCTGTTCGGCTACGAGCACGCGGGGGTGAAGGACGCCGATGGAAAACTGAGGATCGTGCCGACGCGCCTGGAGCAGCATGCCTTCGGTGAGAAGGTCATCCCCTCCGGGTTCTTCCGCACGAAGGACTCCGAGAACGTCAGCGCGGTCGTGTCAACGACAGCCGGCACCATCTCAAAGTTCAATCGGATGGGCGTGCTCGCCGGCTTCGGCACCGGCCGCGTCGTCCTCGTCAGAGAAGGCACGCTTCCCGACAGCGACCCGAACGCCACTGAGCCGCTCCGCTTTCGCTCGCTCGTCAACGCGCCCAGCTACGACGAACGTTGGGCCGATGGGCTAAACGTCTACCACAATCCCAATGCAGCGATGCCGCTCGAACGCCGCCTCCTTCCAGGCGCGGCACATCACTTCTGCGACGCGGAGGGGCAGGTCGCGAGCGAGCTGCCCGCCTTTCATCCCTTTGCTTCGATCACCCACCACCATGCACCCGTCGACGTCTCGGCGTTCGTCGAGAAATGGAGCGATCGCGCCCATCTCATATGGTCTGACGGACAATGGATCGACAGCCGGGACTACCGGCGAGCCCGGGCCACGAGCAGCGGATAGGCCGCCCGTCTCGGCTGCAACGCCGTCAGGGCCGAATTCAGAGGACACGCAGATGCAAAATTTGAACGACCATCAAGTGCACGCCGCGCGCTGCCCGGCTCGAGCTAGTCCCAACGGCAGCTTTGCCATTTCATTTGCTGGAAGCTGCCTGTTGGCAAGCGGCGTATTTTCTGTCGATCTGCGATACCGGTCAGGCAACCGCTAAATGACCGCTCCTGGAGAGTGTTGCCGTTCGACCTATCGCTTTCAAACGGCAGGATTGTCCCAGAACCGGCCCTGGGGGCCGACATTTGTCGGGCCTCTTGGAACAACAGCTTTTTGCACCCTATTTGGTGGAGACGATTCGGTATCGAACAACGATACACGACCAACTTTTCAAGCACTTAGCAACAGCCCAGGATTTGCCGTGAGGCTCGCCAAGGGTCTTCATGAGCCTTTAAGTCCCTGAGTGTCGTTTTGCCGCAAAGGCGCTGAGAGAAGCTTAAAGCGAATCTTCGAGGGTGCCGCCTAGGCTCCTCGGTGCCAGCAATCGGGTGAAGCGTTGCCGCCAATCCGGGCCCCATTCAGCCGCGAGTACCCGGTTGAGCTGGGCCGGCGGCATGAAATGCGCAGCCGGGCCATGATGGCGGTCAGTTCGGCAGGCAGGGCATCGCCGGCATCGAGCGAGATCATCTGGCCGAGTTTCATCACCGCACCGCCCAAGCGCGAGAGTTGTTCGGTCACGCGGAGCGCATTGGCGGTGCGATAACGCGAACCATTCAACGAAAATACTCCTGTAGGCGCGGCCTGATCCGCAGAAATCGGACATAGGCCCATTCGAGCAGCGCCCCGATAGCCGGCAAGCGGGCAGCCAGGCCCAAGAGACGCAGCAGCGGAATGGCGCGCCACACGGCGGCAAAGGCTGCCGCGCCCGAAAGCATCACGCCATTTTCCCGTGCGTGAAAGCGGGCCAGCATGAGCGCGGGATCAAGCGGGCAGGCAGCCGGGCCGGTGAGATCGATAAAGCGGATTCTCCCGGCGCGATCCAATCGCCGCATAAGCGCAATTTCGCGCGAGCAAAGTGGGCACGCGCCATCGAACCAGACCTCAAGCTGGCGGGGCTTTGCTGCGGCTGGTTTCTGCTGGATGGGAGCTCTCCGCTTCGGTCGAGACGTCTTTTCCACGCCTTGTCTCGGAAACCCACCTGTCTTCTCGCGCAGGTTTATCCCCGGAAGCGGACTGCCCGATGGGCATGGTCGGCCCCAGGCCCTCCCTTTGTCCGACGACCGTCGAACCTGCAAATGCGGCTCCCTGCACCTTGGTACAGGCAAGATTTGTGCGTTTCGGGATTATATGTCCGGGTAGGGATAAACCTGACTGTAAGACAATTTTCGATGCCAGACGGGCTGTGTTCGGGCCGTGGAGAAATTGCCAGCCGCGAGGCGGCAGAAACGGAGAGATAGTTATGACCGTGATTGCAAACAGCGCGGAAGCCCTTGACCGGGTTCGCCAGTTCTTGCCCGGAATTGCCCAGCGCGCTTCGTGGGTAGACGAAAACCGCCGCGCGGCCGATGAAACCGTGGCTGAATTGCGGCAGGCCGGGTTGTTCAACATCGTGATGCCCAAAACGCTGGGAGGCAGCGAACTCGGCTTTGCCGACCTGGTCCGCGTAACCGCCGAAATCGGCACGGTGTGCGGCTCCAGCGCCTGGGTATACGGCGTTTTGGCCGGCCACAGCTGGCTGATGTGCCTGTTCCCGATCAAGGCCCAGCAGGAAGTGTTCGAAGATCCCGACACCTTGGTGGCCACCGCCTTCCGGCTTGACGGCAAGGTGACTGTTGAGGGCGACGGCTATCGCCTGACCGAGGGCAAGGCCGGCTTCTGTTCGGGCATCGACTTCGCCGATTGGGTGGTGATCGGCTGCGGCGTTCAGCACGCAGATGCGCCGGAGGAGTTCCGTTTCTTCGTGGTGCCCAAGAGCGAGATCAAGATCGTCGACGATTGGAACACCGTGGGCATGCGGGGATCGGGCAGCCGCACGATCCTGATCGACAATACTTTCATTCCGGCGCACCGCTCGGTCGGCATGGCCGAAATGATGCAGGGGCGCTCGCCCGGCGCAGAAGCGCACACTCTGCCGCGTTACCGCATGCCGTTTGTGGATATTGCCCCGTTCTCGATCATCGGCGCCCCGATCGGCGTGGCGATGGGCGCGGTAGAACGGTTTGCCAGCGATGTCGGCCAGCGCCTGAAGAACTGGAGCGAGGAGGAAATCGCCCAGCAGTCCACCACGCTGGCCCGCGTTGCCGAAGCATCCGCCGACGTGGATGCCGCGCTGGCGATGGTGCTCGAAGATGCCCGGCGTATCGACAACGCCGAAACCCCTGATGCCCTGACCCTGCGCGAACGCTTCCGCATCCCCCGCAACTGGGCCTATGCCGCCCGCAAGTCACGCTATGCGGTCACCAGCGTGTTCGAGGCTTCGGGCGGTTCGGCGATCTACAACAATTCCAACAATGCGATGCAGCGTTTCTGGCGCGATGCCAACAGCGGAGCCCAGCACATGGCGTTTGGCTGGGACAAGCACATGACCAACTTTGGCCGTGTCTTTGCCGGCCTCAATCCCATGCCGTTCACGCTGAAGAAGAAGTAAATTCTGTAAAAATCGGGCGGCGGCAGGGTCATCTGCCGCCGCCCGCGAAGATGGTCATACCTGGTTAGCTGGGCGGAAACTCAATCGGCGCATCCCCCGATTGCCAAGGATCCAGGCGGATCATGATCGCGCTGAACAGTGTCGATGTGACATGGCGGTTCAGCCATGCCTGCACGCGAGGAATCGGCTGCATATCGAACCAGGCCCGATCAGTTTCGGCGAACTGTCTGACGAAAGGGAAGATCGCGACGTCGGTGATGCCGCGCTCCTCCCCGCAAAGATTGCCCTGTGCGTTCAGCCGCTTTTCAAGCGCCCAGAGCAACTCAAGTCCGGCCAAACGATGTTCGGCAGGGTCGGAAGCATGACGATCAGGATATTTGTAGCGGTCGAGGTGATGCTTGAACGGGCCGTCGTTAGCTTCGATTAAGGCGTGGTCTTCACGCTTGAGCCAGCCTTCCGGATCATTTCCTTCCAGCGCCCAACGCATAATGTCGAGGCTTTCCGCAATAACATCGCCATCGGGTTGCACCACCACCGGAACCGTTCCCCTGGGCGATACGGCGATCAATTCTGCGGGTTTGCGTGAAAGCTTTGCCTCGCGAATATGACAGACCGTTCCACTGACCACCAGCGCCATGCGGGCGCGCATGGCATAGGGACAGCGCCGAAAGCTGTAGAGGATTGGCATTGCCGTCATGTGGCTCCGGGGCTGGCTAGTTGCCATGCTCCAGCGCTGCCTCAGCGCTGCTTTTTCGCAATGGTCGCCGTGAAATCCGGGTCCTTGTTTGCCACCCAATCGACGAATTTGCGGACGCTGGGATGAGCAAGCAGGCCTTCCACATCCATCCCGTAACGCTGCAATTCGGAGTTGGTGAAATTGGCGATCAACGTCTGCTGACAAATGGCGTGCATGGGCACGACATCTCGGCCACCCCGGCTCTTCGGAACGGGGTGGTGCCAGACTATCGTTGTGCCGGTAGGCCGTCCGCAGAGCCAGCATGGCACCGGAGGAGGCGCTGCCTCTTCCTCGTGGTCCAAGTCGTCAAAGGGGCCATGTTTCCGATGCTTGCGGGCCATGCGTCTGCCTGAATTATTAGATTTTGCGCTGCCGGCGCTATAGTGGCGGAATTCCGCAATACCAAACCATCACGCCGGATCATATCCGGGGGCGCGACATGGCTTGGCTGCCAGCCAGGCCCCGCGGGCAAGAAAGCAAACCAGGCTTTCGGTGCCGATTTTCAGAAGCGCGTTGTTCGCCGGTCCGGCTACCTTGGCGCCACGATCACCGCAAACAACCGGTCGAGGTTCAGTTGAAGGTCCTGAACAGCAGGGTTTTCTGCATATTTTGGAAGTCCGAGCGGCAAGCTCATGCTCTCGTACATGGCCGATGCCTCCGCGTCGGTCAGCAAACCTCGCTTCCGCAGGATATTCGCGAGACTGACGATCCCGTTGATCGCGGAAACGTCCGATGCCTCGTGAGCTTCAATCAGGTCTTTTTCGGCGAAGCCGGGGTTATCTGTCATTGCAGAGCATCGCGCAATTGGCCCGCAACAAGCCGCTCTTGCTGAGCAACCTCCCGGTTGCGCGCGACCTCAAGGACCTGATTGGCCATGACCCGCCATGCCTTCTCCGAACGCAGCGCGCGTTCCCGCACGTTCTCCAGCAGCGAACCAGCCGCCTCCTGCGCCGCCTGATCCGCGCGTTCGATGAGGAATTCATATGAGAGCGCCATAAGCATCCACTCCAAGTGCGGGGCAGGGAAATCAGGCACCCCGGCAGTCTCCCAACAGACTGCCGGGGGCTGTTGATCAGTTGGCGCTGCTGATGTTGATCGCCGATTCCTTGCCATTGCGGCCGGTCTCGACGTCATAGGACACGCGCTGATCCTTGGTCAGAGTGCTAAGGCCGGCAGCCTGCACGGCCGAGATGTGGACAAAGCTGTCCTTGCCGCCGTCATCAGGCTGAATGAAGCCATAGCCCTTGTCTTCATTGAAGAATTTTACGGTTCCGATAGTCATTGTCGTTTCCTTTCAAGAAACGGTAGTGGCCGTCAGCGCAATTGCCGACGGGGTCGTGCGTCAAGTCGTCAATTGAAAGGAGGTCGTCGTCTTGCAGAATGGAAATGGTATTTCCAGCCTGGAACCAAATCGTCGATACCCGTCGAACTTCAACGAGAGCAGGATCAATATACCAGCATCTGCTGGAAAAGCGAGGTCAGGCGCGTCCAGGCGCCGAAACTTGTGTGATGCTCCATGCGCAGGCTGCTGCGGCGCCGAGTTCGCGCTGGAAGGCGCTGATCCGCCCTGCAATCGACGATGCCCGGGCAAGATGTGCCCTGCGAGCGTCGTTACAGACGGAATTATCGGCACGCATCAACGCATGCTGGTGAGCGGCGTATTCCTTGTTGAAATCCATGTGTAATCCCCTGCTCGCACGGCCATACGCCTGCATGATCGCGGACGCTTTCCTGGTCAGTCCACCATCGCAGCGACGAGGCGTCGCAGTTCGATGGTCGAAAGCATGGCGGAGAAAGTCATATGCCGTTCCATGGATTCCTGGCCCGCCACAGCTTTGCGCGGCGAGATTGTGTGCTGCTTGGCAGCACCGTTATTCTTACAAGTCATCTTTTCCTTGCGGGCAGCTGTTGCTGCCGCCTTCTTAAATCGGGTCAGCGCGTACGCGGTCTCCAACGACCTGGGAATCCGGCGACGGCGCATTTAACCTGCCGTGCAAGCGATCATCCGATACTCATGGCCGAGTGTCACGCCAAAGCGTCCGTCGGGCAGGATCCGGTCGATCTTGCCTTCCACCGTCACGAGCTCTTCCTTCGCCAAACCAGTTCCTTACGTACGAATAATCGTCCGCACCCGGCGTTTCCCGGCGCAGAGCCATGCAGTATGAAAGGGAAAAAGGGGCCGTCAGAGCGGCTGTCAAATTCCGTCGCAAACGACGATTAGGCAACTTTCATATAGTGCAATGTTAAAAAATTGCAAGCTCTGCCTGCTGCGCTTCCGGCGTTCAGTTCAGCACCCCGTATCAGACCTTGAGGAGGTGCCGGTTTTTCTCGGCCGGGTTTTCAAGCTACTCCCGTCCTGATCGATTGGTCCGTGGCCTTCACGGCCAACGCGCGCCGTTTGTTTTGACACCACCCGACCAATAAGCAAAATGCCGGAATAATTCGCGCAAGTGCTGTGAACGCTTGCCGCAACGGGGGGAGAGAAAGCGTGTTCGCACGAAAGTTGGCCGTTTCGCAGCGCAAAAGCACCGCGCTACGGTCTCTGCTGGCACTGGGCCTGTTGATCGGCTGCGGGCAAGCGGCGCTCTCGGCCGATGCCGACGATCAGTGGCCGCTGATCGGAAAGGGCCCCACCGCCCAGCACTATGCCGATTTCGATGCGATCAATCCCGGCAATGTGGGCCAGCTTGGCTTTGCCTTCGAGTTCCGCGACTTCGTGGTGCGCGGTCGCACTCATCGCGGCGTGCAGGCAACGCCGCTGATGATCGATGGCGTGCTCTACTTTTCCGGCCCGTGGGGCGTGGCCTATGCCGTGGATGCGCGCACTGGCCGCTCGCTCTGGACGTATGATCCCGAGGCCGATGGCTCTGCCGCGCGCAACAGTTGCTGCGATGTGGTCAACCGCGGCGTCGCGGTGGCCGACGGTCGCCTGTTCGTTGCGGCAAGCGACGGGCAACTTGCCGCAGTCGACCTGAAGACCGGCAAGGAATTGTGGAAAGTCGCCACCATCACCGATCGGCGCTGGAACACCAGCAACACCGACAAGCCGATCGTTGCCAATGGCCTGGTGGTGATCGGCAATGCCGGCGCCGACATGGGCTCGCGCGGCTATATCAGCGCCTATCATGCCGAAACCGGCAAGCTGGCCTGGCGCTTCTGGGTCGTGCCCAGCGATCCCGCGGCCGGGCCAGACGAAGGCCCCGAGGTCACCGCGGCGCGTGCCACCTGGCCGGCCGACACCCGCTGGGAACTCGGCCTTGGCGGCAACACCTGGTCCGGCATCACTTATGATCCCGCCACCGACACGGTCTTTGCCGGCACCGGCAACGGCGGCCCCCACCCGGCCTGGCTGCGCAGCAAGAGCGGGGAAATCACCGACCAGCTCTACCTGTCCAGCATCGTCGCGCTCGACCGGGCGAGCGGCCGGATCAAATGGCATTACCAGACCACGCCGGGCGACAGCTGGGATTTCAACGCCTCCTCGCCTTTCGTGCTGGCCGATGTCACCGTGGCGGGAAAGCCGCGCAAGGTGCTGATGCAGGCGCCGAAAAACGGCTTCTTCTACATGCTGGACCGGACGACCGGCGAACTGCTGACCGCCCAGCCCTTCACCGAAGTCACCTGGGCCAGCCATGTCGACATGAAGACCGGGCGCCCGGTGCTGAACGAGGCGGGCAATTTCCGCAACGAACCCAAGGTGATCTGGCCCGGCATTCCCGGAGCCCATAGCTGGACCCCGATGGCCTATAGTCCGCGCACTGGCCTTGCCTATTTCCAGGTCTACCAGGGCGGCGCCAGCTATATCGCAGATGCAGAAGGCGTGTTGCGGCGCGGCGCGATCAGCCAGTCGATGAACGGCGGCTTCGCCCCGTTTGACGATCCGCGCCTGCAAAAACAATTCGAGGAAGGCCCGAACCAGCGGGTGGGCGGCGCACTGAAGGCGATCGATCCGGTCACCGGCAAGATCCGCTGGACGGTGGCCGATCTGCCGCCCCAATCAGGCGGAGCGCTGGTTTCCGGCGATGTGGTGTTTCACGGCGATGCCAACGGCTATCTCAGTGCCTATGAAGCCGCCACCGGCAAGCGGCTGCTGCACCTGTTCACCGGCACCAGCATCCTCGGCGCGCCGATCACCTACCGGCTGGACGGGGTGCAATACATCGCCTTCCTTGCCGGCTGGGGCGGGCCGCAGGGCGGGTTCTTCCCTCCCGGATCGCCGGGGGCGGAATACCAGAATTTCGAACGCCTGATCGTGCTCAAGCTGGGTGGCAGCGCAGTGCCGCTGCCCCCGCGCCAGCCAAAGCTGGCCCTGCCGCCGCTGCCCGCCCCGATCCGGGCCAGCGCGGCCACGCTGGCGCATGGGCAAAAGCTATACGAGCAATACTGCCACCGCTGCCACCTCACCGGCGGCGCGCCGGGCAACTATCCCAACCTTTGGCAAATGCCGCGATCCACGGTGGATGCGTTCGAGCTGATCGTGGGCGAAGGGGCGCTGGAATATGCCGGCATGGGCAATTTCTCCGATGCCCTGACCCGCGCCGACCGGGATGCCATCAAGGCCTTCATCGTCACCGATACGATCACCAAACGCACCGCCGGAACAAAAGCCGGGGCGCAGTTCAAGGGGGTCTCGCACTAAACCTCATGGGTGCCGCTGCCGATCAGGCGGCGGCGCCCATCAGCGTGCGGCGCAAATCTCGCACAGCGCGTGAATCACCCCGCGCACGACCGGATCGATCAGGCTGTAGAACCGGGTCTGGGCTTCGGCCCGGATGCTCACCACGCCCTCCTCGCGCAGCATGGCAAGATGCTGCGAAACCGATGATTGCGACAGCCCGGTAAGCTCGATCAGCTCGCTGACCGAAACCTCGCCCTCGTCCATCCGGCACAGCATCAACAGCCGCTCGGGATGGCTCATCAGCTTCAGCCGGCCAGCCATGCTGGCGGCATTGGCTTTCAGTTCGGATAGATCGGATGCGTTCATGCCGGACTGTCCGATAGCGGCTGGCCGTCATCGCGCAAGAGCACATAAATTGCCGGAATGACCAGAACGGTCAGCAGCGTCGATGAAGCGAGGCCAAACAGCAGCGAAATCGCCAGCCCCTGGAAGATCGGATCGGTCAGGATCACCGCCGCGCCGATCATGGCCGCAGCGGCCGTCAGGACGATCGGCTTGAACCGGATCATCCCCGCCTCGATCAGGGTCTGCCGCAGGCTCTTGTCCGCGCTGCGGGTGTGGCGGATGAAATCCACCAGCAGGATCGAATTGCGCACGATGATGCCGGCCAGTGCGATAAATCCGATCATCGACGTGGCGGTGAACGGCGCGCCCAGCAGCATGTGGCCCAGCACGATGCCCACCAGCGTCAGCGGCACCGGAGTCAGGATCACCAGCGGCACGGTGAAGCTGCGGAACTGGCCCACCACCAGCACATAAATGCCCAGCAGCGCCACCATGAACGCCGCGCCCATGTCGCGGAAGGTCACCCAGGTGATCTCCCATTCACCGTCCCACAGGACCGACGGCTTGCTTTCATCGTCCGGCTGGCCGTTCAGGATCACGTCCGGCTTTTGCAGGCCATGCGCCGCCCAGTCATACTCGTCGATCGCGCGGTTCACTTCCAGCATGCCATAGATCGGCGCTTCATAGCGGCCGGCCAGTTCGGCGGTCACCATGGCCGCGCCGCGCCCGTCGCGGCGGAAGATCGCCGGGCTGCCCGGCTCCATCCGGGCCGAAACCAGCTCGCCCAGCGGGATAAGCGCGCCACTGGCCGTCGCCGCCACCGGCGTTGCCGCCAGCGCGGCCGACCAGCTGCGCTGCGACTGGTCGAGCGCCAACTCGATCGGCAGCGGATCGCGCTCGCTCCCGCGCGGGGCATGGCCCACCACCTGCCCGCCCAGCAGCACGCCGATGGAATCGAACAGCTGCCGTTCCGAAAGGCCATAGTGATCCAGCCGCGCCCGATCGGGCACCAGCTTCAGCGTCGGCCGCGGCTGCCCGAACGAATTGTCGACATCCACGATATAGGGCACCGAACGGAAGATCCGCTCCACCTGCTCGGCCGTCTTCTGGCGGCTTGCTTCGTCCGGGCCATAAATCTCGGCCAGCAGGGTTGCCAGCACCGGCGGCCCGGGCGGCGTTTCCACCACCTTCAGCGAACCGCCGGCCGGCAGGGGCACGGCCTTCAACCGCTCACGCAGGTCCAGCGCGATTTCGTGGCTGGACCGCGACCGATCGCCCTTGGGCGCCAGAGTCACCATCAGGTCGCCCATTTCGGGCTGCGAGCGCAGGAAATAGTGCCGCACCAAGCCATTGAAATTGAACGGCGCCGATGTGCCGACATAGCCTTCGAGCGACACGACTTCGGGCACGGCACGCGTGATCGCGGCGGCCTGCTCCAGCACCCGCGCGGTGGCTTCCAGGCTGGTTCCTTCCGGCAGGTCGGCCACCAGCTGAACTTCGCTCTTGTTATCAAACGGCAGCAACTTCACCGTCACCGCCTTGAAGTAGAACATCGAACAGGCCAGCACCGTGGCCACGCCCACGCCGATCAGAAAGCGCCGGGCGCTCTGCCGGGTGGCGATCACGCGCATGGCGTAACGCTTGTAGAGCGCGCCCAGCTTGCCGCCATGGGCATCGTCGTGGCCATGAGCCAGCGCCCGGCGGGCCAGCCGCACCATCAGCCACGGCGCGATGATCACGGCAACGAAGAAGGAAAAGATCATTGCCGCGCTGGCGTTGATCGGAATGGGCGCCATGTATGGCCCCATCAGGCCCGAAACGAACAGCATCGGCAGCAACGCGGCCACTACGGTCAGCGTGGCGATGATGGTCGGGTTGCCCACTTCGGCCACCGCTTCCACCGCGGCCTCGATCCGGTCGCGGCCGTCCTGCATCGCCCAGTGGCGGGCAATGTTCTCGATCATCACGATCGCATCGTCCACCAGGATGCCGATGGAAAAGATCAGCGCGAACAGGCTGACCCGGTTGATCGTGAAGCCCATCACGTTGGCGGCAAACATCGTCAGCATGATCGTGGTGGGAATGACGATCGCGGTCACCCCGGCCTCGCGCCAGCCGATGGCAAAACCGATCAGCGCCACGATCGAAACGGTCGCCAGCGCCAAGTGGAAGATCAGCTCGTTGGCCTTCTCGTTGGCCGTCTCGCCATAATTGCGGGTCACCGCCACTTCCACGCCGGCCGGAATCAATCCGCCCTTCAGCCGCTCGACCCGCGCAACCACCTGTTCGGACACGGTTACGGCATTAGCACCGGCGCGCTTGGCCACGGCAATACTCACGGCGGGCGCAGTGGCCCACTTGCCGTTCTCGTCCTTGGCCCAGCGCCAAGCGCGGGCCTGGTCCTGGGTTGGCGCCTGTTCCACGCGCGCCACATCGGAAAGCAGCACCGGCGCCCCCGTGGCCGAACGCACCGTCAGCGCGCCCAGCTCCTGCGCGTCCTTCAGCGTCTGCCCGGCCACCACCAGCGCGGCCTGCCCGCCTTCACGCACGGTGCCGGCCGGAAAGGCGCGATTGGCCTGGCTCACCGCCTCGATCACATTGCCCAGCGGCACGCGATACAGCGAAAGCCTGGCCGGATCGGGCACGATCCGCAGCGCCATGCGCTGCCCGCCGGTCACGAACGTCAGGCCAACATCATCCACCTTGGCCAGTTCGGTTTTCAGCTTGCCGGCCAGCTCGGCCAGCGCCTGATCGTTCCAATCCCCGCGCGCGCCGGGCTTGGCGGTCAGCGTCAGCACCACGATCGGCACATCGTTGATCCCCCGCACGGTCACTTGCGGAAAGGGAATGCCCACCGGGATGCGGTTCTTGTTGGCCTCGATCTTCTCGGAAATCCGCACCGCCGCGTCTTCCGGGTCGGAACCGACCAGGAAGCGCGCGGTCACCATCACGCCATTATCCTGCGCCTGGGTGTAGACATGCTCCACCCCGTCCACGCTCTTCACGATGGTCTCCAGCGGCTTGGCCACCAGTTCCACGGCATCGGGCGCGGCAAGGCCGGGCGCCTGCACCATGATGTCGACCATCGGCACCTTGATCTGCGGCTCTTCCTCGCGCGGGATGGTGATCGTGGCGATCAGCCCCACCACCACCGCGGCCAGCAGGAACAGCGGCGTCAGCGGCGAAGTGATCGTCGCGCGGGTCAGCTTGCCGGAAATGCCCAGGTTCATCGTACCGGCTTCCCGATCAAGGTGTCACCGGCCTGCACGCCGGAAAGGATCTCCACCTTGCCGGCCTCGGCGGTCGGCGCGATCTGCACCGGAACCTCGGTTGCCGCACCATCGCGGCCCAACAGGGACACGTAATCAATGCCATAGCGACGCACGATAAAGCTTTCGGGCACCAGCAGGGCCTTGCGCTTGCCAGTCTCCACTTGCGCGGCAACCCGGCGCCCGATCAGACGCCCGTCAATGCCCGGCATTTCCACATCGGCCGCGGCCTTGCCTTGCGACACGGCGGGATAGACCCGCACCACGCGGCCTTCGTTAAGCCCGCTGGCCCGCACCCGCGCGCCGGGGCGCACCGCATCGGCCAGCGATTCCGGCAGCTCCAGCCGCACCACGGTCGGCCCGGCGGTAATCACCGCGATCGTCATGCCCGGCGCCACCGGCGCTCCGGCTGGCACATCGGCGCGCAGCACGCGGCCAGCGGCCGGCGCAATCACCGCGCCCTGCCCTGCCACGGCGCCTACCGCCGCCTGCTGCGATTGTGCCGCGCGCACTTGCGCGCTGGCGGCAGCAGCAGCGGCCTGCGCCTGCTCCAGCCGGGCCTTGGCATAAACACCATTGTCATGAAGGAATTTCACGCGGGACAGTTCCGCCTGGGCCTGCGCGGCCTGCGCCTGGGCGGCGGCGGCCTGCGCGCCATAGACACCGGACTGATAACCCAGCTGGCTATCCACGATGCGGCCGATCACCTGCCCCTTGCCCACCATGTCGCCCTCGCGCACGGAAAGGGTGGTCAGAATGCCGGGAATGCGCGCCAGAACCTGGGCCTGGTCAACCGTGGCGATCTCCGCGCTCACATCCTGCCAGTTCACCGCATCGCTCGCCGCCAGCACCAGCCGCGGCCCCACCGGGGCCTTGGCCACCTGCGATGCCTGCTCGCCGTCGCCGCAAGCGGCCAGCGGCAGCGCCAGCATGGAAACCGCCGCCAAAGCCATCAACTGCCGCCGCATCGCCATTCCCCTTGTCCTGTCCGTCGCTTAGCGTTCGATCGGAAGGCCAGCCGCCTTCCACGCGTTGAATCCGCCACCCAAGTGCGTATCAACCACGGCTTCAGCCACGCTGCACTTGTCCAGCGCCATGGCCGAACGCTTGCCGCCCAGGCAATTGAGCACCAGCTTGCGTCCCGCCGGATCGGGCAGTTGCGAAGCTTGGAACGTGGAAAGCGGCATGTTCACCGCGCCGGGAATGTGGCCCGATGCAAACTCGTCCACCTCGCGCACGTCGATCACCAATGCCTCGCCGGCGCGAACCATCGCGTCCAGCTCTTCAGCGCTCACTTCCCGGTGGGCGGGCTTGCCGAAGCCGAAAACCATCTGTCCGTTCCTTTCACAAGGGCCGCCGCGCGGCGCCGATTGCATTTGCACTTGCTCATATCAAACCTTTCTTATATTAGTCAAGCATGATGGATGGAGGCAAGCGGTCCAACAGGAATCGCCCTCCCTGCCGCAAAGGAGCTTGATATGACCCTCGATGCCGCTGTTCTGCGCTTTGCCGGCCTCGTTGTCCTGCTCAGCGTCGCCTTGGCGCTTTATGTGCACCCGTGGTGGATCGGCCTTGCCGCATTTGCCGGGCTCAACATGCTGCAAGCCAGCTTCACCGGCTTTTGCCCCGCCGCCATGGCGTTCAAGGCGATGGGCGTGAAGCCCGGCACCGCCTTCCGCTGAACGGACCGCGATCGATGCGCCGCGCCTTCGCACCCGCCCTGCTGCTCTCCGCCGCCATCGTGGCCCCCGCCCCGGTGCTGGCGCAGGATCTTGCCGCCGCAATTTCCGGCGCTCTCGCCAATGCCCCGGCACTGGCAGAGGCAGAGGCCGGGCAGGCTGCCGCCCGCGCCCGGGCGGATCGTGCCCGCGCCGAAGGCAATCCCCTGTTGCGCGTCGAAGGCTCGGTCGGCACCGGGCGGATCGATAACGGCGGCTTCTTCGGCATCACCGCCGATGATGTGAATCCGTTGGCGGTTCAGGCCACTGCGGAAATGCCGCTCTATGCCGGGGGCCGCATCGCCTCGGCCGTCGCGCAAGCCCGCGGCGGGGCAGAGGCCGCCCGCTTCGGCACCGAACAGGCCCGCCTCGGCACGATCGTCGAAGCCGTTCGCGCCTATGCCGAAGTGCTCACTACCCGCAAACTCGAAGCGCGCTTCACCAGCCTGAACACCGCCCTTGCCGAAGTGGAACGCCAGGCCGGCCTGCGCTTTCGCGCCGGCGAAATTGCCAGCCCTGAAGTGGCGCAGGCCAAGGCCCGCCGCGCCGAAGCCGAAGCCGCGCTGGCCCTGGCCGAAGGCCGGCGCATCTCGGCCGAAGCCGCCTTCCGCCGCCTCACCGGCCAGCCGGCCGGCGATCTCGCCCCCTTGCCCGCGCCGCCGGCCGGCCCCGCCACGCTGGAAGAAGCGCTGGATGCCGCCCGCACCACCAACCCGGCCCTGCGCCAGGCCTCGGCCGGGCTTGATGCCGCCCGTGCCGGCGCCCGCGGCGCCCGCGCCGAAGGGCTGCCCACCGTGGGCGCCTTTGCCGAAGCGGCCCATGTGCGCGATCAGTTCTTCCCCGGCTACAAGGCGGATTCGGTCGCCGTCGGCGTGCGCGGCCGGTGGACGCTATGGGCCGGTGGCCGCACCGCCGCGCAAACCCGCGTGGCCGATGCCGAAGTCGCCGCCGCCGAAGCCCGGCTGCGTCAGGCCAGCCAAACGCTGGAAGGCATGGTGATCGATGCCTGGCAGGGCCTCGCCACCACCCGCCGCATGGTCGCCGCCTCTGCCCTGCGCAACGATGCGGCGGCAGAAGCCCTGCGCGGCACCCGGCTCGAAGCGCAGACCGGTGCCAAGCCCACCCTTGCCGTTCTCGATGCAGAGCGTGAGGCGGTCGAGGCACAAGCCGCCCTGATCGAGGCCGAAGGCCAGCAGGCGATTGCCGCCTGGCGGCTCGGCGCGCTGACCGGAACGCTCCCCACACCCGCTAGTTAAAGGTCACGCGACAACAAACTACATTGAACGTAGTCACTTTGACGCTATCCTCCCGGTTCAGCCTGTTCGCTGTCCGCAGCACCAAATCAGGCGACCGGGAGAGTTTTGCATGACCACGATCACCGTCAACGGCACACCGCGCGCCATCAAGGCATCGGCTGATACGCCGCTGCTTTATGTGCTGCGCGGCGAACTCGGCGTGATGACACCCAAGTTCGGCTGCGGCATGGCCCAGTGCGGCGCCTGTTCGGTGCTGGCCGATGGCGAGGAAATCCGCGCCTGCATCACCCCCATCTCCGCGCTGGAAGGCAAGGAGATCACCACGGTCGAAGGCCTGCCCGCGCGCTGGGCCAAGCAAAAAGGCGTGGCGCCCGATCCGCAGCAACTTCACCCCGTGCAGCAGGCGTGGATCGATGAACAGGTGCCGCAGTGCGGGATCTGCCAGTTCGGCATGATGATCAAGGTCACCGAACTGCTGGAAAACACCCCCAAGCCGACCGACGGCCAGATCAAGGCCGCGCTCACCACTTCGGGACCCTCGCCCCACTTGTGTCGCTGCGCCTCCTATGCGGCGATCATGGATGGCGCCCACCGCGCTGCCGAACTGATGGCCAAGGGAGGCGCGAAGTGAACGCCCCCGTCATGCCCGAAAGCACCCTCGACATTCACGGCGCCACGCTGAGCGGCCTGTCCCGGCGCGGTTTCCTTGGCGCCGGCGGCGCTCTCGCTGTGGCCGTGGCCGTGGCCCCCGGCACAGCGCGGGCAACAGCCCCCGGGCTGGATGCCGCCCGCCCGGAAAACTGGATCGAAATCCACGCCGACAACACGATCACCCTGCGCACCGGCAAGTGCGATTTCGGGCAAAGCTCGATCTACACCGCCTATCGCCAGATCCTGGCCGAAGAAATGGATGTGCCGCTTGAGTGGGTCACCACCGTGATCTCCGGCGATACTGACCGCACGCCCGATGGCGGCGGCACTTTCGGCCTGCTGCGCTATGCCGCCACCAACGTGCGCAAGGTCGCCGCCTACACCCGCGAAGCCGCGCTCGAACTGGCCGCCCGCCGGTTCGGCACTCCCCGCTCCGCGCTCACCGTGGCCAACGGCGTTATCTCCGGCGGCGGCAAGAGCGCGCGCTACGGCGAGATCGTCGCCGGGCAGCAATTGCAGCTGACCATCCCCGTCACCGGCGAGCTGACCGGGATGACCGGGCTGATCGTCACCGGCAATCCCCCGCTCAAGAAGATCGCCGACTACCGGATCGTCGGCCAGCCGGCGCTCAACCCCAGCATCCCGCCCAAGATCGCCGGAAAAACGGTGTGGGTCGGCGATGTCACCCTGCCCGGCATGCTCCATGCGCGGGTCATCCACCCGGCCACGCTCGGCTCGCGCCTGCTGGCCCCCGGCAAGCTCGACACTGCCACCTATCCCGGCGCCCGCCTGGTGCAGCTCGGCAATCTCCTGGCCGTCGTGTCCGAAAACGAATGGGAAGCGGTGCAGGCCGCGCTCCAGGTGGCGGGCGATACGCGGTGGAGCGAATGGAAGGGCCTGCCCGGGTCCGACAAGCTGGCCGATCACCTGCGCCACAAGGTAGACTGGAGCGCCGTGCCGCCGATGGCCGGGCCGGCCAACAAGGCCGCCCCCGGCACGCCGCCCGCCGCCCGCACCCATGCGGCCAACTATTTCGTGCCGTTCCACAAGCACGCGCCGATCGGGCCCACCGTCTCGCTGGCTGATGTGCGCCCCGATGGCACGGTCACCGTGCACACCCACTCCCAGAACCCCCAGTATCTGCGCCACACCATCGCGCTCATGCTCGGGCTGGGCGAAGACAAGGTCGTGATCCGCACTTATCCGGGGCCGGGCCACTTCGGCCGTTCCAACGGCGGCAACGCCGGCTCGGAAGATGAAGCGGTGCTGCTGTCGCGCGCGGTCGGCCGCCCGGTCCGCCTGCAATGGATGCGGGCCGACGATATGCAGTGGTCCACCCAGTCTTCCGCCATGATGGCCGACATCCGTATCGGGCTGGATGCCAAGGGCCAGATCGCCAGCTACGAAGCCACCCATTCCGGCCCGCCGATGCAGGACGATCGCCACATCGGCGCCCTCCTCGCCGGCCTGCCCACAATCGAGGCGCCCTCGCCCGGCAACCCGTCCCCCATCCACACCTCGCGCATGGCGATCCAGGATCACTGGGTCTATGAAAAGGTGGCCAACGTGGCCGAAACCGGGCGCGGTTCGGTCCAGCTCGGCCAGCAGGAATCGGCGATCAACGTCGGCCTGCGCGGACACTCGATGCGCACCCCCGGCCAGTTCCAGCAAAACTTCCCGCGCGAAGTGGCGATAAGCGAAGCGGCCGCGCTGGCTGGCAAGGATGCCCTGCAATTCCGCATCGATCATGCGGCGGATCCGCGGGTCATCGCCGTGCTCGAACGGCTGCGTACCGAATCCGGGTGGGATTCCCGCCCCTCGCCCGCTCCTGCCGCCGCCGCGCGCGGGACCAAGGTCGTGCGTGGTCGCGGCGTTTCGCTCATGCTGCGCTCCAATGGCTATTGGGCCTGCGCCGCGCACATCGCCGTCGCCCCGGCCACGGGCGAGGTCGAAGTTGAGCGGATCACCCTGGTTGCCGATGTCGGCGTGGTGGTGAACCCGTTGCAGCTGAAGCGGCAGGCCGAAGCCGGCTGCCTGATGGGCGTATCGCAAGCCCTGTTCGAGGAAGTGGGCTTCGACGAAAGCGGCATCACCAGCGCCGATTGGTCCACCTATCCGATCCTCACGATTGATCGCATGCCTGCGGTCAAGATCGTGCTGGCCCCGTGGCCGGGCGCCGAAATCTATGGCCAGGGTTCGGAAAGCGCCAACGCGCTCGTCCCCGCCGCCATCGCCGGCGCCTTCCTCGATGCCACCGGCAAGCCCGCCCGCAGCATCCCGCTGCGGCCGGATCATGTAAAAACCATGCTGGCCTGATTTTTGCCGCGGGGTTGCCGCCAACGGTTGACCCCGCGCTCAAATCTGCGCATTAGCGCGTCCTGCGTGGGCGGTTAGCTCAGTTGGTAGAGCATCTCGTTTACACCGAGAGGGTCAGCGG
>CAZVHM010000022.1:0-28157 GCA_964627175.1 uncultured Novosphingobium sp.
GGGCACCGGCAAGACTACCTTGTCCGCCGATGCCAGCCGCACGCTGATCGGCGATGACGAACATGGCTGGTCGGATACGGCCGTCTTCAACTTCGAAGGCGGCTGCTACGCCAAGATGATCCGCCTTTCGGCTGAAGCGGAACCGGAAATCTTCGCCACCACCAAGCGTTTCGGCACCGTGCTCGAAAACGTGGTGATGGATCCGGAAACCCGCGAGCTGGATCTGGACGACGCCACTCTGGCCGAAAACAGCCGCGGTTCCTATCCGATCGACTTCATCCCGAACGCTTCGGCCGACAACCTCGGTCCGGTTCCGTCGAACATCATCTTCCTGACCGCCGACGCCTATGGCGTTCTGCCGCCGATCGCGCGGCTGACCCCGGAACAGGCGATGTATCACTTCCTCTCGGGCTACACCGCCCGCGTGGCAGGCACCGAAATCGGCGTGACCGAACCGGAAGCCACGTTCAGCACCTGCTTCGGCGCGCCGTTCATGCCGCGCCACCCGTCGGTCTACGGCAACCTGCTCAAGGAGCGGATTGCCAAGGGCGGCGTGAAGTGCTGGCTGGTCAACACCGGCTGGTCGGGCGGCAAGGCCACGATGCCCGGCATCAAGCGCATGCCGATCAAGGCCACCCGCGCTCTGCTTAACGCCGCGCTCGACGGCACGCTGAACCACGGCACGTTCCGCAAGGATCCGTACTTCGACATCGAAGTGCCGGTGGCTGTGGAAGGCGTTGATTCCAAGCTGCTCGATCCGCGCGAAGCCTGGGCCGATCCGGCCGACTACGCCAAGACCGCGCAGGCTCTGGCCCGCCAGTTCGTGGAAAACTTCGCCCAGTTCGAAGATCACGTGGACGAAGCCGTTCGTCAGGCCGCGCCGATTGTTTCCGTAACGGCCTGATAGATCTCGCGTTAGCGAGTGGGCGCCCCTGCCGCGAAAGCGGCGGGGGCGTTTGCGTATTGAAGCAAGTTGGGAATTTACTTGCCTGCTTCCGGCGCAAGGTCATCATCGGCGGGATTTTTCCGAAAGGAGTTCCTGGCGATGAGCCTGTTCGATACGATCCTCAGCCAGATTTCCGGCAACGTCGATGTCGAGAACCTTGCCAACAAGGTGGGGCTGGACCCCGCAACCGCCACCAAGGCCATAGCCGCCCTGTCAGCCGCTCACGCGCAGCCCGGCGATACGGTTGCGGCGGCCGCAGCGCAGACTGGTCTGGACGGCTCCATCCTGAGCCAGGTGGTGAGCCAAATTGGCGGTGAAGGTTCGCTGGGCGAATTTGTCCGGATGCTGGCGGATAACCCGCAGGCGGCAGGCGTTCTTAACATGCTGGACCGCGATGGCGACGGTAATCCGCTGGACGATATCGCCGGAATGGCAAAGGGTTTGTTTGGTGGCTGAACTTCCCCGGCAGGGATTTGCGCGCTAGGGCAGGGCGATGCAGGATATCGCGCTCTCCCTCGCCGTGCTCATGATCTTCGCACTGCCCGCCGGGGCCTGGGCGCTCTGGCGGCGCGGTGGTTCGCGCAAGCAGGTGGCGCTGATGCTGGTGCTGGCGGTGATCCTGGCCGCCAATGTGGCGATCTGGGTTATCCCCACCAGCGACGGAACCGCGCCGGTGGGGCAGGAACTGCGTTGATCCTTAGCGGATCGGGCAATCCGGGCTGAGACGGAAATCGAGATACTTGTCCACCGACAGCATCATGTCGTCCAGCTCGTTTTCGAAGAAGTGATTGGCGCGCGGGATCTCGTCGTGGTGGATCGTGATGTGCTTCTGCGTACGCAGCTTATCCACCAGCTTCTGGACCGCGCTGGGCGTTACCACCGTATCGGCGGCGCCCTGAACGATGATGCCCGATGACGGGCAGGGTGCCAGGAAGCTGAAATCATACATGTTGGCCGGCGGGGCAACCGAGATGAAGCCGCGGATTTCCGGGCGGCGCATCAGCAGCTGCATGCCGATCAGCGCGCCGAACGAATAGCCGGCGATCCAGGTGGTGCTGGCTTCGGGATGGATCGACTGCACCCAATCGAGCGCGGCGGCGGCATCCGACAGTTCGCCGATGCCGTTGTCAAAGCTGCCCTGCGAACGGCCAACACCGCGAAAGTTGAAGCGCAGCGTGGCAAAGCCGCGGGCCACGAATGTGCGGTACAGGTGCATCGTGATGCGATCGTTCATCGTGCCGCCCGCCTGGGGATGCGGATGCAGGATCATGGCCACCGGCGCGCGGGGGCGGCTGGCGGGCTGGAAGCGGCCTTCGAGGCGACCTTCGGGACCGGGGAAGATGACGGCTGGCATGGTTGTGCTACCTGCTTGCTGGATGCTGCCCTTCCCGCGGCGGCCGGGCCCTGAACGGGATTGTCCGGATGCCGGGCCGGTTAGGGCTGTGAATGGGAGATCAGCGCTATATAGAAACCATGCCCACGAAAGCAATGTTTACGCCGAGCCATAGCCAACAGATGTCTTCAAACCCGCTTTATCTGGATCATGCCGCAACCACGCCGTTGCTTCCCGCCGCGCGCGAGGCGTTGCTGGGCGGGTTTGCGCAATGGGCCAATCCTTCCAGCCCGCATGGGCCAGGCCGGCAGGCGCGTGCGGCGCTGGAACAGGCGCGCGGCGAAATTTGCGCCGCATTGGACTGGGCGGGCGAAGTGATCTTCACATCAGGGGCGAGCGAGGCCCTGGCCCTGGCGATGACGCGGTGCCGCTCGCCGCTTGCGGCTGTTTCGGCTGTCGAACACGAAGCGGTGTTGCGCCACGCAGGTGCGGCCCTGCGCTTGCCGGTGGACGAAAATGGCCTGGTTGCGCCCGGCAGCGCGGGCCATGCCGGGCTGGTGGCCGTGCAGCAGGTGAACAACGAAACAGGCGTGATCCAGCCGCTGGACGAGATCGCGGCAACGGTGCGTGCGGCTGGCGGTGTGCTGCTGGCTGATTGCGCGCAAGGGGTGGGCAAGATCGCCCTGCCCGATGCCGAACTGATCGCCCTTTCGGCGCACAAGTTCGGCGGCCCCATCGGCGTGGGCGCGTTGTTGGTGCGGGACTGGGCGCTGCTGGAGCCGACCGGCGGGCAGGAGCGCGGCTATCGCGGTGGCACGGAAAATATGCCCGGCGTTCTGGCCATGGCGGCGGCATTGCAGGCCGGCAGTGCCTGGGTGGCGGAGGCGGCGCGGTTGCGGGAAAAGCTGGATGCGGCGATCACCGCTGCGGGCGGCACTGTGATCGCCGGCGGGGCGGAGCGGCTGGCCAGCATCGGTGCCTATCGCATGCCCGGAAAATCGGCCAATGCGCAGCTGATTCGCTTCGATGGCCTGGGCATTGCCATTTCTGCGGGCAGCGCCTGTTCATCGGGATCGCTCAAGGCCAGCCATGTGTTGACCGCGATGGGCGTGGACGGTGCGGGAGAGGTGATCCGGGTGAGCTTGGGGCGTGAGACGACCGAGGTTGAGGTGGATCGTTTCATCGCGGCATGGCAGGAAGTGGCGCGGGCATGATCTATCTTGATTACCAGGCGACCACGCCTTTGGCCCCAGAGGCGCGTGAGGCCATGCTGCCGTGGCTGGCCGGGCCGGAAAGTTCCGGCTTTGCCAATCCGCACAGCCCACACCGGCCGGGACGCATTGCCGCTGCGGCCGTGGAAATCGCCCGTGAGCAGGTGGCGCGGCTGTTTCCGGCTGGCGGCCGGGTGGTGTTTACCAGCGGGGCAACCGAGGCGATCAACCTGGCGATCGCGGGGACGGGAGCAAAAAACTTCGCGGTGAGCGCTATCGAGCATGCCGCCGTGCTGGAAGCGGCGCGTCATGCCGCTGATGTGTTGGATATCTTGCCGGTGGATGGCGAAGGGCTGCTCGATCCGGGTTGCCCCTTGCCGGAACGGATGGACATGCTGGCCGTCATGCAGGTCAATAACGAGATCGGCACGGTTCAGCCGGTGGCCGAGCTGGCCGCGCGGGCCAAGGCGCAAGGGGCGCTGGTGCTGTGCGATGCTGTGCAGGGGGCGGGCAAGTTCGCGCCGCCGGAACTGGCCGACCTGATCGCTGTTTCCGCCCACAAGCTGCATGGGCCAAAAGGCATCGGCTGTCTTTGGGTGCGTGACGGGGTGGAATTGGCGCCGCTGATCCGCGGGGGCGGACAGGAAGGTGGGCTGCGTTCGGGAACGCTGAGCCCGGCGCTCTGTGCCGGATTCGGGGTGGCGGCGAAGCTGGCGGTGGAGCGGATGGAGGCCGATGCGGCCCATGCCGCCGCGCTGTGGCAGGCCGCAAGGGCGGCGCTGCCCGATTTCACCCTGAACGGCAGCGCGACCAGGCGCTGGCACGGGAACCTCAATTTGCGGCGTGAAGGGCTTGATGTTGCGCGGTTAATGTCTGACTTGCGCGATATTGCCTTTTCCGCCGGCTCTGCCTGTGCCAGTGGTAGCGGCAAGCCCAGCCATGTGCTCAGCGCGATTGGGCTCAATCAAAAACAGGCGCGGGCGTCAGTCCGGCTCGGTTTCGGCCGATATTCGAGGATGACAGAGGTGGTCGAGGCGTGTGAGCGGATTGCCGCTGCCGCCGCGGCGCAGTAGCGTTCGCTTCGGAGACTTTGCTGTTCATGGTTTCGGTTCGCTTCATCACCGACAAGGGCGACACGGTTGTGGCCAGCGCCACCCCCGGTCAACGACTGCTCGAAGTGGGGCAGGCTGCGGGCATGCCGCTGGAAGGCACGTGCGAGGGGCAGATGGCCTGTTCGACCTGCCATGTGATCGTGGCTGCCGAATGGTTCGCGCGCCTGACGCCGGCCAGCGACGACGAGGAGGACATGCTGGATCTGGCCGCCGGCGTGACCCGGACCAGCCGCCTTTCCTGCCAGATCGTGCTGGGCGAGGAGCATGACGGGATCGAGGTGAGGATACCCGGCGAAGCCAATGACATGCAGCGGTGGTGATTGCGGCTGCCGATCAAGATCCTTGCCGGGGGCTTTTCCGGTCTGCAGTGAAATGAACCGGGGAACATCACGGGACGCGGGATTTTCCTTGGCGTTGCGGCTTGCTAGAGCATCGTTCCATGTCGACCACGCTTGACGCCGATCCCGATCCGTTTGACGCCATTGTCGATGCCCCGTTCGACAGTGCCCTGTCTGAACGTTATCTCGTCTATGCCTTGTCAACGATTACAGCACGTTCGCTGCCGGACTTGCGCGATGGCCTGAAGCCGGTGCACCGGCGCTTGCTGTGGGCGATGCGGCAGCTGAAGCTGGATCCAACGGGCTCCTTCAAGAAATCGGCCCGCGTGGTGGGCGATGTGATCGGCAAGTATCATCCGCACGGCGATGCCTCGGTCTATGATGCGATGGTCCGGCTCGCCCAGGATTTTTCGCTGCGCTATCCGCTGGTCGATGGGCAGGGCAACTTCGGCAATATCGATGGCGATAACGCGGCCGCCTACCGCTATACCGAAGCGCGGCTGACCAAGACCGCGATCCGCCTGATGGCGGGGCTGGACGAAGGCACGGTCGATTTCCACCCCACCTATAATGGTGAGGAAGAAGAGCCGGAAATCTTCCCCGGCCTGTTTCCCAATCTGCTGGCCAATGGTTCCAGCGGGATCGCGGTGGGCATGGCGACCAACATCCCCAGCCACAACGTGGCCGAGATCGTGGACGCCACGCTGCTGCTGATCGACAATCCGCAGGCTGAACATGCCCAGTTGATGGAAGTGTTCCATGGGCCGGATTTCCCCACCGGGGGCGTGGTGGTGGATAGCCCGGCGGCGATTTCCGCCGCTTATGAAACGGGCAAGGGCGCGATCCGCGTGCGCGGGCGCTTTTCCATCGGACGTGACGAGGCGACCGGTGAGTGGGAAGAAACGGGCATTGAAAAGCTGGGCGGCGGCCAGTGGCAGCTGGTCATTTCCGAGATCCCCTATCAGTTGGCCAAGGGCAAGCTGATCGAGCAGGTGGCACAGCTGATCGCCGACAAGAAGCTGCCGATCCTTGAAGATATCCGCGACGAGAGCGACGAGCACATCCGCATCGTGCTGGTGCCGAAAAGCCGGAACGTCGATCCTGAACTGCTCAAGGAATCGCTCTACAAGCTGACCGATCTGGAAAGCCGGTTCGGACTTAACCTCAACGTGCTGGATGCTCATCGCACGCCGGGGGTGATGGGAATCAAACTGCTGCTGCAGCAGTGGATCATTTCCCAGATCGACATCCTGATCCGCCGCAGCCGGCACCGCCTCGAAAAGATCGCGGCGCGGCTGGAGCTGGTCGAAGGCTATATCATTGCTTACCTCAACCTTGACCGGATCATCGAGATCATCCGGACCGAGGATGAGCCGAAGCCGGTGATGATGGCCGAGTTTGCGCTGACGGACCGGCAGGCCGAGGCGATCCTCAACATGCGGCTGCGCAGCTTGCGCAAGCTGGAGGAAATGGAGCTGCGGCAGGAGCGCGATGCCCTGCTGGCCGAGCAGGAGGAGCTGAACAAGCTGCTGGAAAGCCCGGCCCGCCAGCGCACCCGGCTGAAGCGCGACCTGGCTGCCCTGCGCAAGGATTACGGCCCGGATACGGTGCTCGGCCGCCGCCGCACGACCATTGCCGAAGCCGCGCCGACGCGCGAGTTTTCGATGGATGCGATGATCGAAAAGGCACCGGTGACGGTGATCCTTTCGGCCAAGGGCTGGATTCGCGGGGCCAGCGGGCACGAGCCGGAAGGCAAGGAATACAAGTTCAAGGAAGGCGATGGCCCGGCCTTTGCTCTGCATGCGCAGACGACCGACAAGCTGCTGATCGCCTGCGATAATGGCCGTTTCTATACCGTGGGGGCGGACAAGCTGCCTTCGGCGCGCGGATTTGGCGAACCGATTCGGACGATCGTGGATATCGACGCCGATGCCCATATCGTGGCCTTGCTGGTTTATCGGCCCAAGGCCCAGCTGCTATTGGCATCCAGCGTGGGACGCGGGTTCGTGGCCGAGGCGGATGAATTGCTGGCCGAAACGCGCAAGGGCCGCGGGGTTATGACCACCAAGCCCGGCGTGAAGCTGACCGTGGTGCGCGAGATCCCGGCCGAGCACGATCATGTGGCCGTGGTGGGCGACAACCGCAAGCTGGTGATCTTTAGCCTGGAAGAGATGCCCGTGCTGGCCAAGGGGCAGGGCGTGACCTTGCAGCGCTATCGCGATGGCGGGATGGCCGATGCGATCACGCTGAAGCTGGACGAAGGACTGAGCTGGAAGATGGGCGGCGAAAGCGGCCGCACCCGAACCGAAACCGACATGCGGCTGTGGAAGGTGGCGCGCGGCGCGGCGGGGCGGATGCCGCCCAATGGATTTCCGCGCGACAACAAGTTTTGATTAGCGCTGCGTAGAGGCGCTTTCAGGCGGGGCTGCGCTGGCTATTCTGCCGGAGTGGGCTGGGGGTGATTGGGCACCAAGATCAGGGTGCGCCCTTCCACCCGCCACGAAGCAAGGCGCGAGAGGAAGTTCATTCCCAGCACGCTGGCCCCTTCCATCCCCGGTGCGATCACCACATCCAGATCGCGCGCGACGATATTGCCGAAGCGCAGTTCGCTCACCGTGGCAAGGCTGGCGGACACGGTGCCGTTGGCGGTGCGCAGCATTATTGGCTGGCGCAGTTCCTGCACTTCGGCGCCGGCAGCGGCGGCAAGGCTGGGCGGAATGGCGGTAAGCGTGGCGCCGGTATCGACCAGAAAGCGGTGTTCGACGCCATTCACGCGGGCGTTGATCCAGAAGTGGCCGTCCTGCCGCATGGGGATGCGGGTTTCCCGTCCGCTGACTTCCTGAACCGGCATGCCGAGGCCGGGCAGCGCCAGATCCAGCCCCTGATTGACCCGGAATACCTGCACTACGGTGAGGACGAGCGCGCCGAACAGGCCGATATTGCCCAACCCGCGCACGAACGCGCCCATTCGGGGGGAAAGATTTGCCACCGTGCCGCCCAGAAGGACGACCACCATCGACCCCAGCGCCAGTGTGAGCAGTGGCTGGCTGAGCAGATATTGAGAAAGCGGGGCGAGTTCCATCGGCAGCCCTTGTAGCACGACGCGGCTTGCGCCAGCCTGACTGATCAGCTGGCGGCCAGCTCTTCATCCAGCAGCTTGGATACCCGTGCGGCATCGGGGAAACCTTCGGCGATCCAGCGCGCTTCTACGGCGCGCAGCGTGCGGGCAACCTGCGGTCCGGCATCAACTCCGCGGGCCACGATATCGCCGCCCTTCAGCGGGAAAACCGGCACGGCCCAATTGGTCAGCGGGGCGAGGCTGGCTTCTGACAGCAGAAGCCGATCCACCGCGCTTTCCACCCCCAGCCGATAGGCGAGGGCGCGGGCGTCGACATCTTCGGCAGGCGAAGCGGCCAGCACGAGCCGCTTTTTCTGTGCCCCCGACAAGCGGAAGCGGCTGGCGACCTGTTCGGCCAACGCCGGATCGGCCGGCAGCAGGGCGGCCAGGCGGCGCACCGGATCGGCGGCTACGGCCTGGGCCTGTTCGGCCGCTACCAGACGGGCGAGGCGCGCCGGTTCGGCTTCCGGCAGAATAACGGCCAGAACGCCGAGCGCGGCCATCCGGGCCAGGGTTCGCGCCGGATCGGCAAGGCCAAGGAGATTCATCATCTCCATCCCGATCCGTTCGCGCGACAGGCCCTTCAGGGTGGCGGCAAGTTCGGTGCAGGCGGCTTCTGCTTCGGCATCGGCGGGCAGAGAGCCGAACCGCGCCTGGAAACGGAAATAGCGCAGAATCCGAAGGTGATCCTCGCGGATGCGCTGGTGCGGATCGCCGATGAAGCGCACCCGGCGTTCGGCCAGATCGGCCAGTCCGCCGAAATAGTCGCTGATCGCCCGCGTGTGCGGATCGGCATAGAGCGCGTTGATGGTGAAATCGCGCCGCGCCGCATCGTCCTGCCATTCCCGGGCAAAGGCCACGGTGGCGCGGCGGCCATCGGTGGAAACATCGTGCCGCAAGGTTGTGATTTCGACCGGCCCCATCGGCAATATGGCGGTCACGGTGCCGTGTTCGATGCCGGTGGGCACGGAACGGATGCCGGCATTATCGAGCCGGGCGATCACTTCGACCGGAAGCAGCGAGGTGGCGACGTCGACATCCTTTACCGCAACGCCCAGCAGCGTATCGCGCACCGCGCCGCCGACATAGCGCGTCATGCCCGGCCCAAGCGCAGCGACGAGCGCGGCGAGATCATCGCGCAGGGTCCATTCCGCCGGGGGCAGCACCGCTTCAACCATGCCAGCCCAGCCGGCGCGAAAGGTTGACGATAAGGCCGGCGGTGATCCCCCAGATGCGGTGCTCCTGCCAGGTGATTTCCCAGTAATTGATCATGCGCCCGTTCCACTCGCGGAAATGTTCACGCTGGTTGGCCGGATCCAGCACAAAGTCCAGCGGGGCTTCGAACCAGCCGGCAACTTCGCCGGGGTTCGGCGTCAGTTCGATTTCGGGGCGGACCAGGCCGATCACCGGGGTGATCGCATAGCCAGAGCCCGTGCAATAGAGATCGCTTTCGCCCACGATGCGCACATCGGCGGGGCGAATGCCCAGTTCTTCATGGGTTTCACGCAGGGCTGCCTCTACTGGGCCTTCTGCGCCATCTATCTTGCCGCCGGGCATGGCCACCTGCCCCGGATGGGCGCGCATGTTTGAGGGGCGGTTGATCAGCAGGATTCCCGGCTGCGGGCGATCGGTGATCGTGGCCAGAACGGCGGCCGGCCGCAGCGGGGCGCCCGGTTCGATCCGGCTGTCATGATGAATCAGCAGGTCGGCGCGGGCGTGGCCGGCTTCGTGCAGTTCGGAAAGGCGGGTGAACAGCGCGCTCATGCCTGAGCAGCGATGCCAGATCGGGTCAGCCGCGCCAAGGCCCCAGTGTGCCTTCGGCAGGGAGGATAGCCGGGTTGTCGGTCCTTACCAGCAGGCGGCGCTGCTCGAACGGGCCGGGCGCCTGCCAGCCGGCAGTGTGTGCATTGGTAAAGCCCCAGAACCGCCCATAATATTCCGGATCGCCGATCATCACCTGCGGCAAGGGCGCCTTGGGGCTGAGCGCCGAAAGGGCAGCGGTCATCAGTGCTTTGCCATATCCCGCACCCTGCGCTTCGGGCAGCACGGCCACCGGGCCGACCATGATCATCGGATGGGCGCGCCCATCCGCGTCGGTCAGCGCCACCGGCCAGCACTGGATCGTGCCGACCAGATCGCCTTCCTCGTCAACCGCTGCGAACGACAAGCCGGGCAGCCAGTCCATTCCCTCGCGGATGCGGTATGCGGTGCGGGCTTGCCGGCCCGGCTCGAATGCGCGGTCGAGCAGTTCGTCCACCAGTGCGGGATCGACCGCGTCGAGCGGGATGAGATTGGAACCGGACATAGCGCGCGCGGTTAGGGCGGATGCAGGGCAGGCGCAATCTTTTTGGCGCTCGGGCCCTATTTAGCAGTGAGCTTGAGCAGCCGTCCGCCCGGGCCATCCTCCAGTAACCATACCGACCCGTCCTCGCGCTCGGCAATCTGGCGCAGGCGTTTGCCGAAATCATAGCGCACGACTTCGGATGCCTTTTCCCCATCGATCCGCACCACCACCAGGGCGTTGCTGGCAAGGCCGGGGATCAGTGCATGTCCCTTCCAGCCGGGAAAGCCCTTGCCGGAATGGAAGATGAAGTTGCCGGGGGCGATCACCGGGTTCCAACTGATTGCCGGGGCGGCCAGATCGGGGCGGGTGGCGTGGCGGGCAATGGGCCGCCCATCATAATGATCGCCGTTGGAAACCACTGGCCAGCCATAGTTCTGCCCGGGCTTGACGAGGTTCAGCTCGTCTCCGCCCTTGGGGCCATGTTCGAGATCCCACAGGCGGCCCGCTTCGTCGAACGCCAGCCCCAGCACGTTGCGGTGCCCATAGGACCACACTTGCGCGGTGGTGCCGCCTTGCGCCGCAAAAGCGTTGCCGGGCGCAGTGGTGCCATCGGGCAGCAGGCGGACAATCTTGCCGAGATTGGTGGCCAGATCCTGCGCCGGATCGAGCTTTTGCCGATCGCCGGAGGAGACGAACAGGTATTTGCCATCGGGAGAGAAAGCCAGCCGGTGTGAATAGTGGCCACGCCCGGTGACCTTGGGCGACTGGCGCCAGATCACGCGCAGGCCTTCCAGTCGCGGGGCAGGGCCAGTGACCAGCCGGGCCAGACCGACCGCAGCGCCGCGGGTGTCGTTTGCGCCGGGTTCGGCCCAGCTGAGATAAACGGTGCGGCTGCTGGCGAAATCCGGGGCGAGCACGATATCGCCAAGCCCGCCCTGGCCGCCATAGGCCACCTCTGGCGCGCCGGCCACTGGCAGCGGGCTTTGCCCTTCGCGCCACAGCCGGATGGTTCCACCCCGTTCGGTAATCAGCGCTTCCTTGCCGCCGGGCAGGAACGCCATGGCCCAGGGTTCCTCGAACTGGCCCATTTCCGCGATGGTGAAGGGCTGTTCGCCGGCATCGCCGGTGGCAGCCAGCGAGCAACTTGCGGCCAGCGCGGCAAGCGGCGATAGGACGAGCGTGAGCGTACGTTTCATGACAGACAGGATGCCTGAGTCCCTGCCCGGTGCCAATGGGCCAATCGGCCGTATCGTGGCGGGGGTGGACGAGGCGGGGCGCGGGCCGTTGGCGGGGCCGGTGGTGGCCGCAGCCGTGGTGCTGTGCAAGCCGCGCCCGGCTGGGCTGGACGATTCCAAGAAGCTGAAACCGGCCGACCGGGCCATGCTGGAAGAACGGATCAAGCGGCGTTGCCATTGGGCAGTGGGCGTGGTCGAGGTTGAGGACATCGACCGGCTCAATATCTTCGGCGCAACCATGCTGGCGATGACGCTGGCGGTGGAAGGGCTGTGCGCCAGTCTGGGCTGCGACCCGCACGAGGTGCTGGTGGACGGCAACCTCACGCCATCGGGGCGCCGGGCGGAGTGGCGCTGGGCGGCGCGGCCGATCGTGGGCGGCGACGCCATCGAGCCTTGCATTTCGGCCGCCTCGATCATCGCCAAGGAACACCGCGACCGGCTGATGCGCGAATATGCCCGCCAGCATCCGCATTACGGCTGGGAGCGCAACGCCGGTTATGGCACGCCCGAGCATCTGGCGGCCCTGCGCGAACATGGCGCGACCCCGCTGCACCGGCGTTCATTTGCCCCGGTGGCGCAGCTGCAATTGCTCTGACCGGAAAATTTTTCTGCGCCGAGTCCTTCCGGTCACAGCCACCAGATGTTGAGTCTGCAGCGAATCGCCTGACTCTACCCCTTGTGTGGGACTCGTTCTGTTCCGCCGGCAGTCTCACCTGAAACGCAAGGTATTCCGGCGAGTCGCGGCTTGACGGCGAGTCCCCGATGACTCACCCTTAGCGCTTTCTCAGGGGGCGCAAGGAACCAATATGGCCGAGCTTATGCTCAAGGAACGGACGCGGCAGGCAAGGGCAAAGCCGCGCGGCGCAGGCAAGGGCGCGGCCGATGTCAGGGTGGTGCTGCCGGTCGGCCAGATCCTGGATGGCGACTGCATCGAGGCCATGCGTTCGCTGCCGAGCGCCAGCGTGGACATGGTCTTTGCCGATCCGCCGTATAACCTCCAGCTTGGTGGCGACCTTTCGCGGCCTGATGGCAGCCATGTCGATGCGGTGACCGATGAGTGGGACAAGTTCGACAGCTTTGCCGCCTATGACCGCTTTACCCGCGAATGGATGGCCGAAGCGCGCCGGGTGCTGAAGCCCAATGGCTCGATGTGGGTGATCGGCAGCTATCACAACATCTTCCGTGTCGGCGCGATCATGCAGGACATGGGCTTCTGGGTGCTGAACGACATCATCTGGCGCAAGGCCAACCCGATGCCCAATTTCAAGGGCACCCGCTTCACCAATGCTCACGAAACCCTGATCTGGGCCAGCATGGGCGAAAAGGCGAAGTACACTTTCAACTATCGCGCCATGAAGACGCTGAACGACGAACTGCAGATGCGGTCGGACTGGGTGCTGCCGATCTGTTCGGGGCAGGAGCGGCTGAAGAAGGGCGGCAGCAAGGTGCATCCCACGCAGAAGCCGGAAAGCCTGCTTTACCGGGTGATGCTGGCCACAACCAACAAGGGCGACGTGGTGCTGGATCCGTTCTTCGGCACGGGCACCACCGGGGCGGTGGCCAAGCGGCTGGGCCGCCAGTGGATCGGCTGCGAGCGCGAAAGTGCCTACCGCGAGGCTGCGCTGGAGCGGATCGAACTGGCCCTGCCGCTGGACGAAAGCGCGATCCAGACCATGCAGAGCCCCAAGGCCGCGCCCAAGGTGGCGTTTGGCACGCTGGTGGAAACCGGCTGGATCCAGCCGGGTGCCACGGTGTGTGACAAGAAGCGCCGTTTCGTGGCGCAGGTCCGCGCCGATGGTTCGCTGGTGGCTGGTGGCGACAGCGGTTCGATCCACGGGCTGGGGGCAAAGCTGCAGGGCGCGCCTTCGTGCAACGGGTGGACCTTCTGGCACATCGAACACGAAGGGGTGGTCAAGCCGCTCGACGATCTGCGCCAGCTGTATTTGCTGGCAACCGAGCCCTGAGCCGGAGGAAATGGCGGTGACCTCTTCCTGCTATCTCTATCCGATCGCGCTGGCGCCCAGCCCGCAGGCGGAAGACGGTGAGGCCGTGCGGCTGGCCGGGGGAATGGTCTATGCTAGCAGGTTTGCGCTGGTGCGCCGCGAGGGCGGCAGGATCGTGGCGCGCGAGCGCTATGGCCTGCGCGATCTTGAGCGTGCCTTGCCGGGCCTGCCAGATGAAGCGCGCGCGCAATGGGACAATCTGCGCCGCGTTCATCCGCCGCTGGCCTTCGGCGCGCGGACGGTGCGGCTCGATCAGCCGCAGGTCATGGGCATTCTCAACGTCACCCCGGACAGTTTTTCCGATGGCGGCGAATTCATGGACCGGCCCGACGTGGCCCAGGGCCATGCTGCGGCCATGCTGGAGGCTGGCGCCGCGATCGTTGATATCGGCGGGGAATCAACCCGCCCCGGCGCGCCTGCGGTGTGGGAAGGCGACGAACTTAAGCGCGTGATTCCGATTGTCGAGCGGGTGGCGGCCATGGGTGCCGCGATCAGCATCGACACGCGGCGTCCCGTCGTGATGGAGGCAGCCATCGCGGCGGGCGCCCACCTGTTCAACGACGTTTCGGCACTGCGCCACGATCCGCGCAGCCTTGAATTCGCGGCGCGATCCGGCGCGCCAGTGGTGCTGATGCACGCTCCGGGCGAAGGCGACGACCTGCACGCTGGCGGCAGCTATGCCGATGTGGTGCTGGACGTGTTCGACTGGCTGGCCGCGCGACGCGATGCGGCGCTGGAAGCGGGCGTGGCGCGCGAGAAGATCATACTCGATCCCGGCATTGGCTTTGGCAAGACGCTGGCTGAAAACCTCGCGTTGATGAATGCGTTGCCGCTGTTCCATGCGCTGGGCCAGCCATTGCTGGTTGGGGCCAGCCGCAAGCGCATGATCGGCGCGCTGTCGAACGAGGCGCCTGCGGATCGGCGCCTTGGCGGTTCGCTTGCCCTCGCGCTCAAGGCGCTGGATGCTGGCGCGCAGATTCTGCGGGTTCATGATGTTGCTCAAACGGTGCAGGCCGTTCGCGTGTGGCGCGGCATGCGCGATGCGGCGCTAACGGATTTCACTCACCTCCCAGCGTGAGCGGGGGTCAGGGTGGCTGCCATCGTCGGGAACGGAAGCGGATTCCCGATCATTGTCCTCAACATCGGCGCCCTTGCCCTCGGCAGTTTCGATGAAGCTGTGCTGGTCCATGCTGTTTCCGTCCATTTCCAGTACGGATTCAATCACATGTGAGGGCGGTGGTTCCCCACGGTTCGTCGCATCGGCCGAGTTGAGCCGTCAGGCAGCGTCGATCCCCAGATCGGTGAGCTTGCGATAGAGCGTAGAACGGCCGATCCCCAGCCGGCGGGCAACTTCCGTCATCCGCCCGCGATAGTGGCCAATGGCAAGGCGGATCACATCGGCCTCGATCTCTTCCAGCGGGCGCAAGTTTCCGTCGGAGGTATAAAGCAGTACTCCGGGCGATCCGTGGACAGCCTGGTTGCCCGGCGTCACTTGCTGGTCCGAGCCGAGGAGGTTGGACAACTGTGGGAAATCTGCGGCGGTGAGCGCATCGCCATCGCAGAACACGCAGGCACGGAACAGCACCGTTTGCAATTGCCGCACATTGCCGGGCCAATCATAGGCCGACAGCAGCGACAGGGCGCTGTCGGTAATGCCAAGCCGGCGCAGGCCCGGCTGTTCACCGATCCGCGCCAGGAAGTGGCGGGCCAGCGCCGGGATATCCTGGGAACGCTGGCGAAGCGGTGGCAGCGCCACGATCACCTGCGCGAGCGCGGCGAACAGGCCGGGCAGGAAATGCCCACCGGAAACAAGGTCGGCCAGCGGAAGATTGCTGGCGGCGATCAGGCGAACATCGACCTTGAACGAATGCCGGGCGCCGATCGGCCGGACATCGCCGCGTTCGATCGATTCCAGCAGGCGCAGTTGCACCGCCTCGGGCAGGCGGTCGATCTCGTCGAGCACCAAGGTGCCGCCATCGCAATGCTGGATCGCGCCAACCTGCCGATCGAATGCGCCGGGAAAGGCGCCCTTTTCATGCCCGAACAGGACCGATTCAATCGCGTTGGCGGGGATTGCGCCGATATTGACGATACGCAGTGGCTGCTTTGCCCGAGGGCTGGCGGCGTGGATTGCGCGCACCAGCATTTCCTTGCCAGAGCCGCTTTCGCCTTCGATCAGCATGGGAGAGTGGCCGCGGGCCGCTTTCGCCGAAATGGCAAGAGCGGCGCGGAAGGTGGGGGCGGCGCCGATCATCGCCTCGAAATCCGGCGGGCCGGGCATCTTTTCTGTCAGCGGGGCCAGTTCGTCGCGCGGGGTTTCCCGCGTGGTGGCGCTGCGCAGGGCGGCCATCAGCCGTTCCGGCGCGACCGGCTTGATCAGGTAATCCGCCGCACCCGCGCGCATCGCCTCGACCGCGAGCAGCGGCGATGCGCTGGTGGTGAGCATGAGAATCGGCAGCGCCGGCCGGCGACTGTTGAGCTCGGCGATGAGCGCGCAGGCTTCGTCGCCCGGAACCCATTGATCGAGAATGATGGCCGAGAGCTGCATGCCCTGCCGGGTGCCTAGCGTGGCGATGGCGGTTTCGGCATCGCGCACCACCAGTGTGCGCCAGCCTTCGCGCGCGGCAAGCGCAGAGATGAGCCGGCATTGCGCCGGTTCATCATCGATCAGCATCAGCAGGCGCTCTTCGAATTCGGCCATGATCGCGGTCGCTTGTCCTTCTTCGGGCCCGGCTTAGCGAGAGAGGGTTAAAAAGGCGCTTAAGTTCCGGCCGCGCGGCAACCGAACAGATCATCGCACTGCCCTCTTGAGCGGCGGCGAAGGGCGCGTTAGAGCCGGCCTACGGAAATGGGCCGGTGCGGCCATTGCTTTGGGGAATAACGAAATGGCTTCGGCAAACGACATGAAGGCAGCAAACGCGACCTATGCGGGTTTCGTCAGCGCAGTGAAGTGGTCGACCCCGATCGTGGCCATCATCACCGCCCTGATTGTGGTGCTGATCGCCAGCTGATCTTGCTGCGGAGCCTGTTTTGCGGGCGTGCCAGATCGACGGAAAAATAGCGCCGAGAGGCTTTATGCCTTCCGGCGCTTTTCTTTGAGCGATTGCGCGGTAAGGTAGAGCCCATAACGGCCGCCGCGCCGATCTGGACCGGCAAGGTTTGGGGGAGGGGAATGGACTTCATCAGCATCCTGTCGATCTTCGTGCTGGCCTGCTTCGTGGGCTATTACGTTGTCTGGTCGGTCACGCCCGCGTTGCACACGCCGTTGATGGCGGTGACCAACGCGATTTCCTCTGTCATCATCGTGGGGGCGCTGGTGGCTGCTGCGGCTGCGGGCAGCGCGGCTTCCACCTGGCTGGGGCTGGCTGCCGTGGTCATGGCCAGCATCAACATCTTTGGCGGCTTTGCGGTAACCGCAAGGATGCTGGCGATGTACAAGAAGAAGCAGAAGGGCTGAGGCGCGCCGATGGAACACCTTGCCTTGCCCGCCTGGGCCCTGCTCGCCTACCTCGCCTCCGGGGTTCTGTTCATCCTTGCCCTGCGCGGACTTTCCAGCCCCGGCACCAGCCGGGCCGGCAACCGCTATGGCATGATCGGTATGGCCATCGCCGTGCTGACCACGCTGGCGACCCATGTGCCCCGGCTTGCCGATGGCGCGTTCGACGTTGCGGCGATGGCGTGGATCCTGGCCGCTATCGGCCTTGGTGCGATCATCGGGATCACCACGGCGCGGCGTATCGCGATGACGGCGATGCCCCAGCTGGTCGCCGCGTTCCACTCTCTGGTGGGCCTTGCCGCCGTGCTGGTGGGCCTTGCGGCCTATCTCAATCCCGGCGCCTTCGGCATCCTCATGGCCGATGGCACGATCAGCCCGGTTAGCCGGGTCGAAATGGGGCTGGGCATCGCTATCGGCGCCATCACCTTTTCCGGCTCGGTCATCGCCTTCCTGAAGCTCAATGGCAACATGGGCGGCAAGCCGATCCTGCTGCCCGGACGGCACGTTCTGAACCTTGGCACGCTGATCGCGATCCTTGGGTTGGTGGCTTATTTCACGCAGGACCAAAGCCTGTGGGTCATCGCCTTGATCACGCTGCTTAGCTTCATCATCGGCTTCCTGCTGATTATCCCGATCGGCGGCGCTGACATGCCGGTGGTTGTCTCGATGCTCAATTCCTATTCGGGCTGGGCTGCGGCGGCGATGGGCTTCACGCTGCACAACACCGCGATGGTCATCACCGGGGCGCTGGTCGGCTCGTCGGGTGCGATCCTCTCCTACATCATGTGCAAGGCGATGAACCGCTCGTTCCTGTCGGTCATAGCCGGCGGCTTTGGTGCGGCGGCCGATGCCGGTGGCGGTGAGGCAAAGGAGCAGCGCCCCTACAAGCGTGGTTCGGCAGAAGATGCTGCCTTCCTGATGAAGGAAGCCGAAAACGTCATCATCATTCCCGGCTATGGCATGGCCGTGGCCCAGGCCCAGCACGTGCTCCGCGAGATGGGTGACCTGCTCAAGAAGGAAGGCGTGAACGTCAAATACGCCATCCACCCGGTGGCGGGGCGCATGCCGGGCCATATGAACGTGCTGCTGGCCGAGGCCAACGTCCCCTATGACGAAGTGTTCGAGCTGGAGGACATCAACGGCGAGTTCGCGCAAGCGGATGTGGCATTCATCATCGGTGCCAACGACGTGGTGAACCCGGCGGCGAAGACCGACAAGTCCAGCCCGATCTATGGCATGCCGGTGTTCGACGTGGACAAGGCCAAGACCATCATGTTCATCAAGCGCTCGATGAGCGGGGTGGGCTATTCCGGGGTCGACAACGACGTGTTCTACATGGACCAGACCATGATGCTGCTGGCCGATGCGAAGAAGATGGTCGAGGATATCGTCAAGGCCCTGCAGCATTGAGCGCAGGGGTGGTCCGGCGGTCGGCCGGAACGGCACTGGCACTTGCCGCCTTGCTGGCCGGCGGCTGCGTTGAACGGGTTGCCGAAGGGCGGGTCCGTTCGGCGCTGGTCGATGCCGGATTGCCGCAGGACATCAGCATATGCATGGCGCGGCGGATGGTGGACCGGCTGACCATCGCCCAGTTGCGCAAGCTGCGCGCCTTGCAGGGCCCACGGCGGACCATTCCGCAATATATCGAAGCCGTGCGTCAGGTGGGCGACCGTGAGGTGCTGGAGGTAACGGCCAGTTCCGCCGCGCTCTGTGCGACGGGTTTCGGCTGAACCGGGCCGAAACGGGGTGACGGCGCTGGACCTCTGCGCGGCTTCTTCCTAAGGCTCTGGCTCAACGGGGGCTTTCATCCTTTCCGGGAGTAATCGACCTTGCGCAAGCTGGGCCTTATCGGCGGCATGTCATGGCTGTCCACGCGTACCTATTACGAGCACATCAACCGTCAGGTGCAGGCCCGCGCCGGCTTGCGCGCTAGCGCGCCGCTGCTGATCGAAAGCCTTGATTTCAGCGGATTGCAGCGCCTGCAGGATGCGGAGCAGTGGCAGAACGCTGCCGCCGTGCTGGCCGATAGCGCCCGCCGGCTGGAGCAGGCCGGGGCCACGGCCCTGCTGATTGGCGCCAATTCGATGCACAAGGTGTATGACGATGTGGCCGCCGCCATATCCATTCCGGTGCTGCACATCGCCGATTGCGTGGCCGAGCGCATGGTCAGCAGCGGGGTCAAGAAGGCCGCGCTGATCGGGCCGCGCAACGTGATGGTGGAAAGCTTCTATCGCAAGAAGCTGATCGCCCGGGACATCGAGCTGCTGCCGCCGGAAATGAAATTCGTCGAGGCGCTGGATCGGATCATCTACGACGAACTGATGGTGGGCAAGGCTACTCGCCAGGCCGAGCGCGAGCTCAAGACGATCACCGTCGAACTGCAGCGGGCAGGCGCCCAGGCCATTGTGCTGGGCTGCACCGAGCTGGAGATGGTGGTGGACGTTGACGCCAACGTTTTGCCGATCTTCGATTGCACCCGCATCCATGCCGAAGCGGCGGTTGACTGGATTCTTGGCGATTGATGCTGGCCCGCGCCCCCTATGCCGCCGATCCCGCGCGCAGCCGGGGGCGTGAGTTCGCGGCGGACGACACCGTAACCCGCGGCCCGCGCGGACCCTATCAGCGCGACCGCGACCGGATCATTCATTCGATCGCGTTCCGCCGCCTGCGCCACAAGACGCAGGTGTTCATCGCCCCGGATGGCGACCATTACCGGGTGCGGCTGACTCACAGCCTGGAAGTGGCGCAGATCGGCCGGGTCATCGCCCGCGCGCTGGGGCTGGACGAAGACCTGACCGAAGCGCTGTGCCTGGCCCACGATATCGGCCATCCCCCGTTCGGCCATGCCGGCGAGGACGCGCTGGACGAAGCGCTGCGCGAACACGGCGGGTTCGATCACAATGCCCACTGCCTGCGCACGCTGATGCGCCTCGAAAGCCCGTACTGCGAATTCGACGGGCTGAACCTCACGTGGGAGCTGCTGGAGGGGCTGGCCAAGCACAATGGGCCGGTCGCCACGCCGAACTGGGCGCTGGCCGAGCTGGACGCAGCCTTTCCGCTTCAGTTGCGCGAATGGTCGTGCCTTGAAGCACAAGTGGCCGCGCTGGCCGACGATATCGCTTATGACAACCACGATATCGACGACGGCCTGCGCGCCGGGTTCATCGATCTGGATGAACTGCTGGGGCTGGATTTCGTGGCCGAGCAGTGGCGCGGGGTGGAGCGTCGCTTTCCTCGTGCCCCGCGCGACCGGCAGTTGCGCGAACTGGTGCGCGGGCAGATCGGCCTGATGGTGAATGATCTGATCGCCGAAACCCGCAGCCGGGCGGATGGGCTGGATAGCGCCGATGCCGTGCGAGCCGCCGGGCGGACGACAGCGGCCTTTTCGGCCCCGATGGCCGAGGCGGAGCGCCGCTTGAAAAGCTTCATGTACCAGAAGCTCTATTACCATCCGGAGCAGATCGGCACGGCCGAACGGGCCCGCGCGGTGACGGCGAAACTCTTTGCCGCCTATTCGGCCGATCCGGGTCTGATGGGGCCGGACTGGGGTGGGCGTGCCGACGAGGGCGAACCGGAGCGCAGCCGCCACATCGCCGATTACATTGCCGGGATGACTGACCGCTTCGCCATCGCCGCCTATGCGCGGATCACTGGTGAAACCCCGGAAGGATTGCAGAATGTCTAAGCCGGTGCGGATCTGCCTTGTCGGCGCTTCCGGGCTGGTGGGCAGCGCATTGGTGCGCGCCTGCGTGGGCCGGCCCGATGTGCGGCTGGTGGCCGTGGCCCGCCATGAACTGGATCTCCCGCCCGGCGCACGGATGGAAGTGTTGCTGGCCGATCCGGCCAACTGGGGTGATGCCATTGCCGCCGCGCGGCCTGATGTGGTGGTAAACTGCCTGGGCACGACCTGGAAGGCTGCCGGTGAAGACGAGGCGGCGTTTCGTGCGGTCGATCACGATCTGGTCCTCGCATGTGCCAAATGGGGTTTGGAAGCCGGTGCGCGGCAGTTCATCACCGTATCTTCGGTTGGCGCCAGCCTGCATGCCAAGCAGTTCTATCTGCGGGTGAAGGCGGAAGTGGAAAACGCGCTGTCCAAGGCCGGGTATCCGCGTCTTGATGTGCTGCGGCCCGGCCTGCTGCGCGGCCGGCGCGGCGAAGTGCGTCCGGCTGAACGGATCGGGCAGGTTCTGGCCCCGCTGGCCGATCTGTTCCTGCGCGGCGGGTTGGCGCGTTACCGTTCGGTCCGGGCGGAGCGGCTGGCCGAAGTTATTCTGGCGCTGGCGCACGAAAAGGCGCGTGGGCGGTTCGTGCATGAACACGAGGCGATGGAGCGGGCCTTGCGGCGGCAGGCCTATCACGCTTCCATCGGGCAAGCGCCGGTCGAGGCTGTGGAATAAGCAGACCTGCGATTGACTTCGCGGCAAGGCAGGCACAGGGTTTGACGGTCGCTGACCACGCGGGAGAGTTCCGGCGAATCGCTTTCGGGTGATGCGCCGGGCGCCGAAGGAGCAACCGCCCCGGAATCTCTCAGGCTTCAGGACCGCGTGTGGTCAATAGCGACGCTCTGGAAAGCGCCCTCCCTCGTTGGGGACGGCCACCGAAGGGGTAACTTCGCGCCGCTTTTGTGCGGAACGGGGGAAAGCTCTCAGGTTTCCGTGACAGAGGGGGCGCCGATTGGTGCCCTTGGTCTGTGGAAAGTCTGATTGTGAGCGATACATACAATTCAACTGACGGCGATTTTGCCAATGACGATGATCTTCCGGCCGAGCCGCTGAGCTTGCCGCTTGATGCGTGGCATCGGGCGCATGGCGCTCGGATGGTGGAATTCGCCGGTTACTGGATGCCCGTGCAATACGAAGGCATCATCGCCGAACACGGCTGGACGCGTGCCCACGCCGGGCTGTTCGATGTGTCCCACATGGGCCAGCTGGTCGTGTCGGGCGAAGGTGCGGCGCAGGCGCTGGAGGCGCTGCTGCCGGCCGATCTGGCCGCGCTGCAGCCGGGGCGGCAGCGCTATTCGCTGCTGTTGAACGAGGATGGTGGCATTCTCGACGACCTGATGGTGACCAACCGCAGCGATCACTTCTATCTGGTGGTGAACGGCGCAACCAAGTGGGATGACATCGGCCATTTGCGCGAATTCCTGCCCGATGCGATCACGCTTAACCACCTTGATGAACAGGCGCTGCTGGCCTTGCAGGGGCCGGAAGCGGCTCAGGCGCTGGGCGCGCTGGGGCTTAAGCCGGCCGGGGCGGAAACGCCGGAAGTTGGCGAGCTAAAGTTCATGCAGGCCGGAACCTATCGGTGGGGCGCGGTCACGCTGGACGTCAGCCGGTCCGGCTATACCGGCGAGGATGGCTTCGAAATTTCGGTTCCGGGGGACAGCGCTGAAGCCTTGGCCGAAGCGCTGCTGGCACGGCCGGAAGTCAAGCCGATCGGGCTGGGCGCGCGCGATTCCCTGCGCCTGGAAGCAGGCCTGCCGCTTTACGGCCATGACCTTTCCGAGGAAACCGATCCGGTAAGTGCCGGGCTGGGCTTTGCGATCAGCAAGCGCCGCCGCTCGGATGGCGGGTTCATTGGCGCAGGGCCGGTGCTGGCAACCCTTGCTGCTGGATCGGCAACGGTGCGGGTCGGGCTGGCGCTGGAGGGGCGGCAAGCGGCGCGGGAAGGGGCGACCCTCCTTTCCGGTGACGAACCTGTTGGCCGCGTCACTTCGGGCGGGTTTTCCCCAACGCTGAACCATCCCGTTGCCATGGCTTATGTGGCTGCCGGCCACGCCGCCTTGGGCACTGATCTGACGATTGATGTGCGCGGCAAGCGCCTTCCGGCCAGAATCGTGCCGATGCCTTTTGTCCCCCACCGTTACGCCCGCTGAGGAGATCGACGATGACCACTTACTACACCGAGGACCACGAGTGGATTGCTGTCGATGGCGATACCGGAACCGTCGGGATCACTGATTATGCTCAGGGCCAGCTCGGCGATATCACGTATGTCGAACTGCCCGAAGCCGGGGCGACCGTTGCCAAGGGCGATGCGCCCTGCGTGGTGGATAGCGTGAAGGCGGCCAGCGATGTCTATGCCCCGGTTTCGGGCGAAGTGATCGAGGCCAACGAGGCACTGGCCGATGCCCCCGAACTGGTCAACACCGAGGCCGAGAGCGGTGGCTGGCTGTTCAGGGTCAGGCTGGCCGATACCAGCGAACTTGGCGGATTGATGGACCGCGCCGCTTACGACGCATTTGTCGCAGGCCTCTGATTTCATGCGCTATCTTCCGCTGACCCCGGCCGAACGGGCCGAGATGCTGGGCGTGATCGGCGTGGCCGATGTTGATGCCCTGTTCGAGGATGTGCCGGCTGCCGCGCGCTTGCCGGGGCCGGTACCGGGGTTGCCCGCCCATGCCAGCGAAATGGCGGTGGAACGCCACATGCAGCGGCTGGCGAGCGCCAACCTTTCGGCCGCCGAAGCACCTTTTTTCCTCGGCGCAGGGGCGTACCGGCACCATATTCCTGCGTCGGTGGATCACCTGATCCAGCGGGGCGAGTTCCTCACCGCTTACACGCCATACCAGCCGGAAATCGCGCAGGGCACCTTGCAGGTGCTGTTCGAGTTCCAGACCCAGGTGGCGCGGCTGTTTGGCACCGACGTGGCGAATGCCTCGATGTATGACGGTTCCACCGCATGCTGGGAGGCCATCGCGATGGCCGGCCGGGTGGTGCGGCGGAAGAAGGCGGTGCTTTCAGGCGGATTGCATCCGCACTACATCGCCACTGCAACCACGATGGCCCGCTTTACCGGCGATGTGCTCGACACCCGCTTGCCGGAGCTGACGGCCGAGCCGGACGATGCGGCGCTGATCGCGGAGATCGATGGCGAAACATCGTGCGTGGTGGTGCAGTATCCCGATGTGCTGGGCCGGGTGCCCGACCTTGCCGCGATTGCCGAGGCGGCCCATGCGAACGGCGCCCTGCTGGTGGCCGTGGTGACCGAGCCGGTGGCGCTGGGCCTGATCGAGGCACCGGGCAAGCTGGGTGCGGATATCGTGGTGGGCGAGGGGCAGTCGCTTGGCGTGGGATTGCAGTTTGGCGGCCCTTATCTGGGCCTGTTCGGCTGCCGCGAGAAGTTCGTGCGCCAGATGCCGGGTCGGCTTGCCGGGCAGACGGTGGACGCCGATGGCAAGCGCGGTTTCGTGCTGACGCTTTCCACGCGTGAGCAGCATATTCGGCGCGAGAAGGCGACCAGCAACATCTGCACCAATTCGGGCCTGTGCGCGCTGGCCTTTTCCATTCACATGACCCTGCTGGGCGGCGAAGGGCTGGCGAAGCTGGCGCGGATCAACCATTCCGCCGCCCGGCGCACGGCCGATGCGCTGGCCGCCATTCCGGGGGTGAGCGTGCTGAACGGCGCGTTCGTCAACGAGTTTACCGTGGTGCTGCCGCGCGATGCCCGCGAGGTAGTGCGCGAACTGGCCGAATACGGTGTGCTGGGCGGGGTTTCGCTGGGCCGGCTCTATCCCGATGCCGAAGGGCTGCATCGCGGCCTGATCGTGGCCGCGACCGAGACGACGAGCGATGAGGATATCCACGCCTTCGCCACGGTTCTGGCCGAACTGTTGCTTGATACCCACGAAGGGAGCCCGACATGAGCGCGGTGAACGCGGCCGGATGGCGGCCGGAAATGAGCGCGGGCGCTGCCGACGTGGTGGCAACCGCCAGCGGCGATCGCGGCCTGATGCTGGAAGAGGCGCTGATCTTCGAACTGGGCCGCCCGGGCACCTGCGGGGTGGATCTGGACGAGCCGGAGGGCGAGGTTCTGCCCGCGCTGACCCGCTTTCTGCGCGCCGATGCACCGGCCCTGCCGGGGCTGACCGAGCCGGAAACCGTGCGCCATTACACCCGGCTCTCGCGTCAGAACTATGCGATTGATCTGGGGCCGTTTCCGCTGGGCAGTTGCACGATGAAGCACAATCCCCGGCTGAACGAGAAGGTGGCCCGCCTGCCGGGCTTTGCCGACGTACACCCGCTGCAACCGCAGCAAACCGTGCGCGGCGCGATTGGCGTGATCGTTGAGCTGGCGGACTGGCTGGTGACGCTGACCGGAATGAGCGCGGTGGCGATGACCCCCAAGGCAGGCGCCCACGGCGAGCTGTGCGGGCTGTTGTGCATCCGCGCTGCGCTGGAGGCGAAGGGGGACAAGCGCGAGGTCGTGCTGGTGCCGGAAAGCGCGCACGGGACCAATCCGGCGACCGCCGCTTTTGCGGGTTATCGGGTTGAAAACATCCCGGCAACCGCCGATGGCCGCGTGGATCTCGCGGCGCTGACAGCGCGGCTGGGGCCGGACGTTGCTGCGGTGATGATCACCAACCCCAACACCTGCGGGCTGTTCGAGCGCGACATGAAGGCGATTTCCGACGCGGTTCATGCCGCGGGCGGGTTTGTCTATTGCGATGGCGCGAACTTCAACGCGATCGTTGGCAAGGTGCGCCCCGGCGATCTGGGCGTTGATGCCATGCACATCAACCTGCACAAGACCTTCTCCACGCCCCACGGCGGCGGCGGGCCGGGTTCGGGGCCGGTGGTGCTTTCCGCTGCGCTGGCGCCGTTCGCACCCTTGCCGTTCGCGCAGCGTTCGGCCGATGGGATCTGCCGCCTGATCGAGGAGGAGGACGCGCCAACCGACCATCCGCAGACCTTTGGCCGGCTGGCTGCCTTTCACGGCCAGATGGGCATGTTCACCCGTGCGCTGACTTACATTCTTAGCCACGGGGCTGATGGCTTGCGCCAGGTGGCCGAAGATGCCGTGTTGAACGCGAACTATGTGCTGCGCAGCCTAGACGACGTGCTGGACGCGCCCTTTGGCAAGGCCGGGCCGTGCATGCATGAAGCGCTGTTTTCCGATGCTGGCCTCGCGGAAGGTTTCAGCACGCTGGATATTGCCAAGGGGCTGATCGACGAGGGCTTCCACCCGATGACGGTCTATTTCCCGCTGGTGGTGCACGGCGCGATGCTGGTCGAGCCGACCGAAACCGAAAGCAAGGCCGGGCTGGATCGCTTCATCGCCAGCCTGCGCAGTCTGGCCGAACGGGCGCGGGCAGGCGATCCGGCCTTGAAGGCAGCGCCGGTGCTGGCACCGCGGCGGCGTCTTGATGAGACGCTCGCCGCGCGCAAGCCGGTGCTCACCTGGCAGGGGTGAGCGTTAGCGGCCGTTGATCGCGTCGGACCCGGCCTGGCCGACCGACTCGATATCGCGGCCGACGCCCTTGACCGTGTTGCAGGCGGTGGCGGAAAGCGCCACGTCTGCCGCGGCGAGGGTGAGAAGCATCTTGCGCAGCATCTTTGCAGGTTCCTTTTCGAACAAGACGAGGTCTGGCCCGGTCTTGCCCGAATTCACGGGCGGCGCAAAGACCGATCGCGCTAGTCGGTGTTTGGCGCGGCCCGGCCGTCGATCGCCGGGCGCCGGTGCAGCAACTGTTCGCGCCAGGCGATGATCAGGCCTGCGGCCACGACCAGCGGCCCACCAAGCCAGGTGGTTTCGGGCGGAAGCTGATCGAACACCAGCCAGCCCCACAGCGTGGACCAGCCGAACTGCGAATAATCCATCACGATGACGCTGGAGACGGTGCCGAAGCGCAAGGCGGCGGTCATCAGCAGCTGGCCGATCAGCCCGGTGATGCCGATACCCGCCAGCAGCAGCCACTGGGCACTGTCATGCGCCGAGCCATAGACCAGCAGCAGCGGGAAGAGCATGGCGGCCCCGGAGGCAGAAAACCAGAAGACGATGGAGATCGTCTCTTCCGTCTTGCCGAGTTGGCGCAACTGGATCGACACTAGCGCGACTGTGAACGCGGCGCCCAGGCCGGCGGCCAGTCCGAGCGGGGTGATCTGGCCGTGATCCGGGCCGGCGATCACCACGATGCCGCCGAGGCCGAGCAGGACCGCACCCAGCCGCCAGCGGCCGACCCGTTCGCCCAGCATCAGCACGGACAGCAGCACGGCAAAGATCGGCGCGGTGAAGCCCAGCACCGTAGCTTCGGTGAGCGGCATCAACTGGACGACGCCGAGCGTGAGGAACATGCCGGCGGTGCCGATCAGGGCGCGGCGGGCATGAAGGCCGGGCCGGGCGGTGTAGATCCGGCGAACCTCGCCGCGCATGGCCAGCCAGCCGAGCAGGCAGGTGGCCGGGATCAGCTGGCGCCAGAACATGACTTCGGGCAGCTTGATCCCGATCTGCCCGGAAAGCTTGACCATCATGAACATGACGGAGAGCATTCCGGCGGCCATCAGCCGCAAAACGAGCGCGAGGATCGGTCTTTGTTGCGTGTGCACAAGGGGGCTTTAGCCGTGCGCCCGGATCAGGCAAGGGGCAGGCGTGGAATACCTGACCGATCATCTTGCGCTGGCCGGTGGCCTGGCCGCCATCCTGGTGGGCATGATCGCATGGTGGGGTGATCGCCGCCGGTTGCACCGCCGCGATCCCGACCGCGTGGGGATCATGCCGTGGACGGGGCTGTTTTTCTGGGCGGTGCTGTTTGCCAGCGTGCTGTTGTTGATGGCGCTACAGGAGTGGCTGGCGCGCCCGTGAGCCACGCCAGCCAGAGGGGAGCTTAGAGGCAGGCTTCCAGATAGGCCTGGTCAAAGCCGAACTGACGGGCCTTTTCCAGGGTGTAGGGGCGCAGGCCGGTGGAGCGGAATTCGCCGATGATCTTGCCGTCGTCGCTTTCGTCGAGATACTCGAACTTGAACAGCTCCTGGGTGACGATCACATCGCCTTCCATGCCGATCACCTCGGTGATGTTGGTGGTGCGGCGGCTGCCATCGCGCAGGCGCTTGACCTGAACGATTAGATCAACCGATTCCGCGATCTGGCGCGAAATGGCTTCCTTCGGGATCTTGATGTCGCCCATCAGGATCATGTTTTCCATACGGCCCAGACATTCGCGCGGGCTGTTGGCGTGAAGCGTACACATCGAGCCATCGTGGCCGGTGTTCATTGCGGCCAGAAGATCGAAACACTCCGCGCCGCGGATTTCGCCCAGGATGATGCGATCCGGACGCATACGCAGGGCGTTCTTGACCAGATCG
>CAZVHM010000023.1:0-9415 GCA_964627175.1 uncultured Novosphingobium sp.
CACCCGGCGGCCAAGCTGCGCGACGATGCGCTGAGCCGCGCCCGGTTCGAGTTCCGCTGGCGCGACCAGTTCAACCTGTCGCTCGATCCGGACACGGCCGAGCAATACCACGACCAGACCTTGCCTGCCGAAGGGGCCAAGTCGGCGCATTTCTGTTCGATGTGCGGGCCCAAGTTCTGCAGCATGAAGATCACGCAGGAAGTGCGCGAATTCGCCGCCAAGCAGAACCAGCCGGTGGAAACCTTCGTGGCCGCCGAAGAGGCGGAAAAGGGCATGGCCCAGATGGCGGAGAAATACCGCGACGGCGGTGATCTCTACATCCCCGCCGCCGAATAAGCCGCAGCCGGGCCGGAGGGCGGCGAACCTGTCGCCCCCCGGCCTGCGCACGGCGCTAGAAGTAATCCTCGATCAGGGCAAACAGGCTGGCGGTCGCCTCGCGCCAGGCGCGATCCTGCGCCGTGTTCCAGCCGGGCCCGGCCGCTTCGGCCAGAACCTCGATCAGCAGGTCGAGCGAGGCGCGGTAATGTTCGAGCATGATGCCTCCGTGATCGTGATGGGTGGTCACCTGGGCGCGCATGAACATCGGCACCCAATCGGCCCCTTCCGCCCCGGCGAGAAGCATGCCGACCATTTCGTTGATCATCGTGCCTTGCGATGAAGCGCGGTTGTGAAACAGCCCTTCCTGTTCCGGCCAGCGGGCAAAGAACCGCTCGAAATAGAGCGGAACGATGTCCACATCGGCGGCGGCGACAGCCTCCAGCGTCTGGGTCATCAGTTCGGACCGGGAAAGGGTGGCGGTTTCCATGCCCGGCATCATGACTGGCGATGGCAGCGCTTTCATTGATGCAGCGCAAATGCATGTTCCCGGCCCAAGGGGGTGCGCGGGCTTGCTTCGCCGCGGCGGGCGGGCCAGATCGGGGACGATGACACAGCCCGAAGCCGAACTTGCCGTCCGCCTTGCCCGCGCTGCCTTCAACCGCGCCCTGCGCGAAGGCGATCTGGCCGCGATCAAGCCGCTGCTGACACCGGGCGTGGTCCTGGTCACGGGCACGGATAGCGCCGTGATCGCGGGGCGCGCGGCCCAGCTTGCCGCCTGGAAGCGGGAATTTGCCGCGCCGGCGGCACAGCGCAATCTTTATGTCCGCACGCCCGAAGGCGTGGCGGTTTCCCCGGCAGAGCCGCTGGCCCTGGAGCAGGGGCGTTGGGAATGCTCGGTGGGCGGCGTGGCGGCCGCCTTTGGCCTTTACAGCGCCAAGTGGCGCCAGGGGCCGGCCGGATGGCAGCTCGAGGCGGAAATATACCTGACCCTCGGCTGATCCGGCCAGACAGGCCGGCGATCAGCGCTTGCGAACGAATTCGGCCCGCAGCACCAATCCCTTGATGCCGGGATACTTGCAGTCGATCTCCTGGGCATCGCCGGTCAGGCGGATCGATTTGATCAGGGTGCCCTGCTTCAGGGTCTGCCCGGCGCCTTTGACCTCCAGATCCTTGATCAGGGTCACCTGGTCGCCATCGGCCAGGATGTTGCCCACTGCATCGCGCACTTCCACCCGGCCGGCGCTGGCCTGCTTTTCGGCCAGTTCGGAAGCCGGCATCCATTCGCCGCTTTCCTCGTCGTAGACGTAGTCTTCGTCTGTCCCGCTCATGGCTTGTTCCTTTCGCTTGGCACAGGTCCTTGGCACCCCGGGTCGCCGCTGGCCAGTGCTTTCGCGGAACCGGGGCGGCGGTCAAACATTCCTTTCCTGTTAAGGGCGGGCGTGCCGCACTCCGACAGAGGAGATAGGTTGTGATGAAAAAGTTGATGCTGATTCCGCTGGCAGCTGCGGCCCTGACCACCGGTTGCGCCACCGATGGCTACGGCGATGGCTATGGCTACGATAACAGCTACGGCTATTACGACCGCGGCTATTACGACCGCTATGGCCGGTATGACTGGAACAACCCCGATCCGCGCTACAACGGCTATTACGCAGACAATTACTACCGCACCGACCGCCGTTATCGTGAACGGCGCCTGTCGAATGACGATCGGGTCTATCGTGGGCGCGACGGGCGCTATTATTGCCGCCGCTCCGATGGAACCACCGGGCTGATCGTGGGCGGCATTGCCGGCGGCATCCTGGGCAACATCATCGCGCCGGGCGATTCGAGGACGCTGGGCACGATCATCGGGGCGCTGGGCGGCGCCGCGCTGGGCGCGGCGGCCGATTCCGGCAACCCGGATGTGCGCTGCCGCTAGGTTGAGGGCGCGGCGCAGCAGCGCCGCGTCGTTCCCCCGCTCAGGCATCCTGCAGCCAATTTCATCGTTGCTATTCCCCTAGCCAAGGCCGAACCCGGTCTCCATGGGGGGATGCCATGAACACGTTTGCTCTGAAGTCGTGCGGCTCTGCCGTGGCCCTTGGCTTGGCGGCTCTTTCCGCCCCCGTGCTGGCGCAGGATGCCGCTCCGGTGGCCGATGCCGGGGCCGAGGAAATCGTGGTCACTGGCCTTGTCCGCGCGGCCAACCGGCTGGACAGTTCGATTTCGGTCAGCGCGCTCAATGCCGCCGCCATTACCGAAGCCGCGCCCCGCTCGGCGGCGGAACTGTTCCGTTCGCTGCCGGGCATCCGGTCCGAATCTTCGGGCGGCGAAGGCAACGCCAATATCCAGATGCGCGGCATTCCGATTTCCACCGGCGGCGCAAAGTTCCTCCAGATCCACGAGGATGGCCTGCCGGTGCTGGAATTCGGCGATATCCAGTTCGGCAATGCCGATATCTTCACGCGTATCGATTCCTCCATCGCGCGGGTGGAAGCCGTGCGCGGCGGTTCGGCCTCGACCTTTGCATCCAATTCCCCGGGCGGGATCATCAACCTGATTTCCCGCACTGGCGAGCGCGAAGGCGGCGCGGCGCAGGCCTCGGTTGGAGTGGATTTCGAGGAATACCGGCTCGATGCCAACTATGGCGGGCGGCTGGCCGAAAATCTGACCTTCCACGTTGGCGGGTTTTACCGCGTGGGCGAAGGCCCGCGCCGCGCTGGCTATGATGGCAACAAGGGCGGGCAGATCCGCGGCAACATCATCCGCCGGTTCGATGGCGGCTTCCTGCGGATCAACTTCAAGTACCTCGATGATCGCGCAATTGCCTACATGCCCAGCGCGGTGCAGGTTTCCGGCACCAACGCCAACCCGGTGTGGGGCGCGCTGCCCGGCTTTCGCCCGCAGAACGATGCGGTGCAAAGCGCCTATTTTACCCGCGCCGTTACGCTCGGCGGTGCCAACAACCGTGACGTGGCCGATATCCGCGATGGCATGCATCCGGTGGTCAAGGCGCTGGGCTTCGAATTCGAGAACGAGTTTGCCCCTGGCTGGACGGTGAACAACAAGTTCCGCCATGCCGATATTTCCGGCCGCTTTATTGCCCCGTTCACGGCCACGGCGGATACGGTGCAGAACCTTGCTGCCACGATCGGCGGCGCGGGATCGACCGCTTTCTATGCCAACGGCCCTTCTGCCGGGCAGGCCGTTGCCCCCGGTGCCACGGCGCTGGGCATCGTGCTGTTCAACACGAAGATCAATGCGTTCGACAATACCACCAACGACCTGCGGCTGAGCCGTTCCGCCGCTCTGGGCGGGGGCAAGCTCGATCTGGCGGCCGGCTTCTACAGGTCGCGGCAGACAATCGCGATGGACTGGCTCTGGTCGTCCTATCTGCTGGAAGCCAAGGGCGATAATGCCGCGCTGATCGATGTCCGCGATGCCGGTGGCCTGCTGCAAAGCGATGGCGGGCTGGTGGCCTATGGCGCGTCGTTCTTCGATAACTGCTGCCGCCGCGCCTATAATCTCGATTTCGATACCAACGCGCCCTATGCTCAGCTGAACTGGACCGGCGGCGGGCTGACGGTGGATGGTTCGCTGCGCCATGATGCCGGCCAGGTGCGCGGTTTCGTGGCCGGCGATGGGCCGGTGGGCAGCTTCGACGTGGATGGCAACGGCGCGATTTCCGCGCCCGAAACCCGCGTCACCACGATGCCGCTCACCGCGCAGCGCCCGCTGAACTACGACTACAGCTACTGGTCCTATTCCTTCGGTGCCCATTATCGCCTGGCCGCGGGTCTATCGGCTTTCGCCCGTTACAGCCGGGGCGGGCGCGCCAACGCCGATCGCTATGTGTTCAGCGGCAACACCAGCCCGGCCACCGGCGCCCTGCTGCCGGGTGCCCGCCCGGTCGATTTCGTGCGGCAGGCCGAAGTGGGCCTGAAATACCAGGCCCCGGCGCTCCAGCTTTATGCCACCGGTTTCTGGGCCCGAACGCAGGAGCAGAACTACGAGCTGACCAGCCAGCGTTCGACCGCCAAGACCTATCGCGCCTATGGGCTGGAGCTGGAAGGCAACTATCGCTCCGGCGGGTTTGCCGTGGCGGCCAGCGGCACGTTTACCGCAGCGAAGATTCTGGCTTCCAGCGTGGCGGTCGAAGTGGGCAAGCGGCCCCGCCGGCAGGCCGGGTTCACTTATCGGCTCAGCCCGTCCTATGATGCTGGCTGGTTCGCCTTGGGGGCCAGCCTGATCGGCACCACTTCCAGCTTTGCGCAGGATAGCAACCAGCTGAAATTGCCGACCTATGCCGTGGTCAATGCCTTCGCGACGGTGCGACCGGTGGAACGGGTGGCGGTTTCGCTGAACGCCAACAACCTGTTCGATGTGGCGGGCTATACCGAAGCGGAGGAAGGCGCGATCCCGGCCAGCGGCATCGTGCGGGCCCGCTCGATCAACGGTCGCACCCTGCTGGCCTCGGTGCGCTACGATTTCTGATCCGCCCGGCGGCGAGGGAGAGGGGAGGGCGGCGATGAAGGAGGGCACGATCACTGTCAGGCGGCCGCACCTGTCATTCGCGCGCATTCTGGAAATGAACCTGGGGTTCCTGGGCCTGCAATTCAGCTTCGGGCTGCAGCAGGCCAATATGGGGCCGATCTATTCCTATCTCGGCGCCAGCGAGGGCGAACTGCCGCTGCTGCAACTGGCCGGCCCGCTGACCGGGTTGCTGGTGCAACCGCTGATCGGCGCCCTGTCGGATCGCACTGGCGGGCGCTGGGGGCGGCGCACCCCCTATTTCCTGCTGGGCGCGGTGATCTGCGCGGCGGGCATGCTGTTCATGCCGCTATCGGCTTCTCTGCTGATGGCCGTCTCGCTGCTGTGGCTGCTGGATGCGGGCAACAACATCACGATGGAGCCATACCGCGCCTATGTGTCGGACCGGCTGGAACCGGCGCAGCGGCAGCTTGGCTTTCTCACCCAAAGCGCATTTACCGGGCTGGCCCAGATGCTGGCTTATCTGACGCCCTCTCTCCTGGTCGCCTTCGGGATGAACCGCGATTGGGTCGATCCCAATGGCATCCCCTATACGGTGCGGGTGGTGTTCTGGATGGGGGCGGCGCTTTCGCTGGGCACGATCCTCTGGTCGGTCCGCCGGGTGCCGGAATTGCCGCTCACCGCTGCCGAGCAGGCGCGGATCGCTGCCCAGCCCCGCGGGCTTGGCGCGGCGCTGCGGGAAATCGGCGCGGCCATCCGGGCGATGCCCCCCGCCATGCGCAAGCTGGGGGTGATGAGCCTGTTCCAGTGGTTCGGGATGTGGGGTTACTGGACCTATGTGATCTATGTGGTGGCCCGCAATGTCTATGGCACCAGCGATCCCGATAGCGGCGGCTTTCACCAGGCGGTGCTGACCAATGGCGAAATGGCCGCCTTCTACAACCTTGTCGCCTTTGTGGCGGCGTTTGGCATGGTTCCGCTGGTGCGCCGGATCGGGCCGGGGCCAACCCATGCCCTGTGCCTGCTGGCCGGCGGGGCGGGGATGCTGGCGCTGCCGCTGATCACGGCCAAGGCGCTGTTATTCGTGCCAATGGTGGGCATTGGCCTTGCCTGGGGCAGCATCATGGGCAACCCCTATGCGGTGCTGGCCAATGCCATCCCGCCGGAACGGACGGGGGTTTACATGGGCATTTTCAACATGATGATCGTTATGCCCATGCTGGGCTTCTCGATCCTGATGAGCTCGCTCGACCTGGGCTTCGTGAGGCTTGGTTTCGGGGTTTACGAGCACCTGCTTGGCAATGATCCGCGCAACCTGCTCATGTTGTGCGGTGCATGCCTGATTGCCGCGGCGGGCGCGGTGGCATGGGTGCGGGAAGGCCGCGCCGTTATTATTGGAACCTGATCGCAGCCTGCGCGTTCTTGGCCTCCGATATGTCACACCACCAATCCATTTCCTGTGCCTGCGACTGCAAACCTTTGCATAGTCCTTTTGCCTCTATCGACGCGTGGCGGCCGCGCGGGTTTGGCCAGGAAGGCGGGCGCATTCCGCTGATCCGGGCCGAGGATGTGCGCCCGCTGGTGGCCGGGTTGGACCTGTGGGACAGTTGGCCGCTGGCCCATCCCGATGGGCGCACCGCGGTGGTGGGCGGGCGGCAATACTGGTTCTTCCTCAGCGCGCCGCAGTTTGCCGATCCGATGCAGCGCCACGGCCATGCCCGCATTCGCCTGGGGGCGATGGATGGCGCGATCACGGCAATGCCCTGCCCGATGGGCTCAATCCCGGCTCGCGGGAATGGGCCGGCTCGGCCGTGCTGGACGATGATGGCATACGCGTGACGCTGTATTACACGGTGGCCGGCCAGCGCGGCGAAATCGCGCCAACGTTCGAGCAGCGCCTGTTCGCAGCCGAAGGGCGGATCGGGCCGGATGGGCCGGCCGGATGGAGCGAGCCGGCCGAGATCGTCTGCGCCGATGGTTTGCGCTATGCCGTGGCCAACGACCGGGTGGAGCGGGGCCCCGGCACGATCAAGGCCTTCCGCGATCCCTTCTTCTTCCGCGATCCGCAGACCGGCCGTTCCCACATCGTGTTTACCGCCAGCGCGGCGTGGACCGACGATCCCCACAACGGCATGGTGGGCCTTGCCACCCTGGGAGCCAGGGGATGGGAACTGGACGATCCGCTGGTTGAGGCGATCGGCGTGAACAACGAACTGGAACGCGCCCAGGTGCATTATCGCGGCGGGCGCTATTACCTGTTCTGGTCTACCCAGAGCCACACTTTCGCGCCCACCGCGCCCAAGGGGCCGAACGGCATTTACGGCATGACGGCGGAAAGCCTGCGCGGCACCTGGCGCCCGGTCAACGGTTCGGGCCTGGTGGCCGCCAACCCGGGGGACGAGGCCGGGCAATCCTATTCATGGGTGGTGACTGGCGAGGACGAGGCGTGGAGCTTCGTCGATTACTGGGGGATGGCGGGCCGCACTTTGGCAACCCATCCGCACCTTCGCCGCAGCCAGTTTGGCGGCACGGCCGCGCCGGTGTTCCGGCTGGTCTTCGATGGGGATGCGGTGCGGCTCGCCTGAACGCGAAGGCTCAGGCGCTTTCGCGCACGATCAGGGTCGGCTCCATTACCAGCGAACCCGGCTTTTCGCCCGCGATCCGCTGCAGCAGCCGCGCAACCATTTCCTGCGCGCCACGGGCGATTTCCTGCCGCACGGTGGTGAGCTGCGGCACGGTTTGCGTGGCCAGCGCCAGATCGTCGAAGCCCACAAGGGCGATATCGCCGGGCACCTTGCGGCCGCGTTCGTGCAGCACGCGCAAGGTGGCCATCGCGATCACGTCCGATGCGGCAAAGATGGCCGTGGTGGCAGGGTCCATCCGGTCAAGGTCGGCTGCGATCTGCTCGGCCAGGCCGGTGGTGGCAAGATGGGTGGCGAAAGCCTCGATCTCGGCGTTGCCCTCCGCTTCGGCCACCGCGGCCCGCGCGCCGGCAAGGCGTTCGGCGATTTCTATGCCGCGCGTATCGCCAAAAAAGGCGATCCGTTTGTGCCCGGTACCCAGCAGGTGCGCGGCAGCCAGTCGGCCGCCCTGGAAGTTGTCGGTCCCCACAGAGCAGTGGACCTGACCTTCGCGGTGCGCACCCCACACCACCAGCGGGCGATACTGCGCGGCAATGCGCTCGATCGTGTCGAACTGGTCGGACTGGCCGATCATCAGCACGCCATCCAGCATCCCGGAATCGGTGATCCGCTCCAGCCAGTCGTCGCCCGGGCCGGGGATCACCCGGCTCAGCATCAGGTCATAGCCGCCTTCGGTCAGCGCATCGGCCAGGTGGCCGATCAGGGTCATGAAGAAGGGGTCGGAAATGTGCTGGCGTTGTTCGTGGCCCAGCGGAATGACCACGCCGATTACCCCGGTTTGCCCGGTGCGCAGGCGGCTGGCCATCTGGTTGGGGCGAAAGCCATGTTCGCGGGCAAGCGCCTGGATGCGCTCGCGCGTGTCGTGGTTGACCAGATCCTTGCCGGCCAGTGCCCGCGATACCGTGCCTGCCGAAACACCCGCGAGCTTGGCCAGCTCGGAGATGTTGCGGATCCGGCGCGGCTTTGCCCCTGTTTCGGTACTCATGAGCTCCCTTAACCTTGGTTAGGCCTCAGTGCCACCCCGCAGATTGCCCCCGCGCATGGCTGGCTTTTTCGAATCAGAGACTTACGCGCCAGTCGCGGCCTGTGCAATGGCCTGCCGGCCAAGCGCCAAGGCGCCGGTTATGCCGGCGGCATCGCCCAGTTTCGGCCCCACGATATAGCGTTCCAGCCCCGGATCGAGCCGCGGATGGACCACGTAGCCGGCAAGGCGCTGGATGGTGTGGTGGCGCAGCCGGGACAGCAGGCTGGGAGCCTTCATCACCCCGCCGCCAAATATCAGGCGATCCGGCGCGTGGAGCAGCACAAGGGTTGCCGCCAGATCGGCCAGGTATCCCGCCACCAGTTCCACCGCCGCGGCCGGATCGGCCAGTTCATCCAGGCTGGTGCCGAACCGGGCCCGGATCGCCGGCCCCGCGGCAAGGCCTTCAAGGCAGTCGGCATGGAACGGGCACAGCCCCGGAAACGGATCGCGCGCGGTATCGTGCGGCACACGGATGTGGCCGGATTCGAAGTGGCTGAACCCGGCCAGCGGGCGGCCTTCCTGCACCACGCCGGTGCCGATCCCGGTGCCCACCGTGGTATAGGCCAGGGTGCGGCAGCCTTGCCCGGCGCCGGCCTGCCATTCGCCCAGCGCGGCCCCGTTGACATCGGTATCGATCCTGATCGGCACCCCCAGCGGGGCGAGCCATTCAACGAAGCTGGTGCCGGCCCAGCCGGGCTTGGGCGTGGTGGTAATGGTGCCGTATGCGGGGGAGGCCGGCGCCACATCCAGCGGGCCAAAGCTGGCCACCCCGATGCCGGACAGCTTGCCATGCGCCGCCGCCGCATCGCGAAGGAAGCGGATCACTTCGGACATCGTTTCGCCGGGCGCGCGCGTGGGCAGGCGGGTTTCCGCCACCAGCCGGCCCGCCGGATCGGCCAGCGCCAGCACGAACTTGGTGCCGCCGGCCTCGATCGCGCCGATCAGGGGTGTGGCCATCGGT